>JBBSAA010000033.1:0-19611 GCA_038252715.1 Lysobacterales bacterium
CGTAAGCCCGCGACCTTGACCGCCGATCAAAGTCGCGGGCTTACGCCGCTCCTACATCGACCTTTTTTTCTACGATCTCATCGACACAGAATCAGGAGAGTCCTCATGCACCAGTGGTTCCTAAGCTACAACGGCCAACAAACTGGCCCACTAGATTCCGCCGCCGCCATCGCACAGGCGGCAAAAAATCCCCGTGGCCATTGCTGGCGCCAAGGGTTTGCCGAGTGGATTCCGATTGCCAGCTGCGCCGAATTGCGCGGTGAGTCGGCACCGGGCCAACTGACTGCCCCGCCGCCGCCCAGCGCCGGCAGTAGCCAGCGCGCCGACATCATCGACTACCGCATCTTTGGCGAAGACATGCAGTTTGTGGAAATTGAACTGGACCCTGGCGAAAGTGCCGTCGCCGAGGCGGGCTCGCTGATGTACAAGGATTCTTTCGTGAAGATGGAAACTGTGTTCGGCGACGGCAGTGCCGCCTCAGCAAGCGGCGGCTTCATGGACAAACTGGTCGGGGCCGGCAAGCGCCTCATTACCGGCGAGAGCCTATTCACCACGGTATTTTCGCACGCCGGCCGCGATGGCAAGGCACACGTCGCCTTTGCCGCGCCCTACCCCGGCACGATTGTGCCGATGACCTTGTCCAATTACGGCGGCACGATCATCTGCCAAAAGGACAGCTTCCTGTGCGCCGCGCGCGGCGTGTCGATCGGACTGTTTTTCCAGAAGAAGATAATGACCGCGCTGTTCGGCGGCGAAGGTTTCATCATGCAAAAGCTCGAGGGTGACGGCCTGGTCTTCATCCACGCGGGCGGCACCATCGTCGAGCGCGAACTTGCGGCCGGCGAACGCCTCGACGTCGACACCGGCTGCGTGGTCGCAATGACGTCGTCGGTAAATTTCGACATCCAATCGGTCGGCAGCGTGAAGTCCGCCCTGTTTGGCGGTGAAGGCGTCTTCCTCGCCACCTTGACTGGCCCGGGCAAGATTTGGATCCAGTCCCTGCCATTCTCGCGCTTGGCCGGACGCATGTTTAGTGCCATGCCGCGCAACGGTGGCAGCCGCGGCGAAGGCTCGGTGCTGGGCGGGCTGGGCGGGCTGATTTCAGGCGATCGCGGGTTCTGACAACCTCACGCGTTGCTATGCTTGCTATGTAGGAGCGGCGTAAGCCGCGATCACGTTTGCCGCAGCAGGATCTACCCCGTGGTCACCGGCTTGACGGGGTAGGCACCTATCCATGTCGTCGCGGAAAATATCGCGGCTTACGCCGCTCCTACCTAGCGCTGGCTATCAACCTTGGTGCCTGAGTGCCTCGATGGGATCGAGCTGCGAGGCTTTGCGCGCGGGATAGAAGCCGAAAAATAGGCCCGTACTCACCGAACACACGACGGCCAAGGCGACCACCTGCCAGTCGAGCTGCACCGGCAATTCGCTGAACTTACTGACCGACAAGGCGCCGACGATGCCAATCATCGTACCGATCGCGCCACCGCCGAAGGAAATCAGCATCGCCTCGGCAAGGAACTGGCGCTGGATATCGCCGGGGCCGGCGCCGACCGACATGCGCAGGCCAATCTCGCGGATGCGCTCAGTCACCGATACCAACATGATATTCATGATGCCGATGCCGCCGACGATCAAGGAAATGCCGGCTACCGCGCCGAGCAACAAGGACATCACGCGCGTCGTTGCGGTGCGTGTGGCTACGATCTCGGCAATGTTGCGCACGTTGAAATCATCATCGGCGCCCGGAGCAATGCGGTGACGCTCGCGCATCAAGGCCTGCACTTCTTCGGTGACATAGGTCAGGTCTTCGGCGCGCGTGACGCCCAAGGCGATCTGCTGCACGGCGCCGGGCGGGCGCGAGGTCGAGCCGGACAAACGGCGACTGGCCGTTTCCAATGGCACCATCACCACGTCGTCCTGGTCTTGGCCGAAACCGCCCTGACCCTTGGCCGCGAGTACGCCAACGACAGTAAAGGGCACCTTGCCCATGCGGAGGCTCTGGCCCACCGCGTCTTCGTCGCCAAACAAATTCAAGCGCACGGTCTCGCCGATGACGACCGATTTTGCGGCGCCGCTGTAGTCTTGCGCCTGCAAGCCGTCACCCTGCGCCAGCTTCCAGTTATTGATGTCGAAATAGTCCGGCTGCACGCCCTGCCAACTAGTCGACCAGTTGTTCTGCCCAACAACGAGCTGGCTGTTGCCGCGCAAGCCTGCTGCCACGTATTGCACTTCGGGTATCTGCGCACGAATCGCCGCCGCATCGTCCGAGGTCAAGGTCCACTGCGTGCCCGCGCCGCCGCGAACGCCGCCTTGGTTGCCGGCACCGGAGCTGATGTCGAGGCGGTTCGAACCCAAGCCCGACACGAGCTTGTTGATCTCGGACTGCGTACCCTGCCCCACTGAAACCATGACGATCACGGCGGCGATGCCGATGATTACGCCCAGCGAGGTTAGGGTGCTGCGCATCCAGTTGCCGCGCAGCGCGAATACCGCTGTACGCAGGGTGTCATTGAGCGTCATGCGACCACTTCCGCTTCATGCAGTTCGCCGTCGCGCATCACGCAGGTGCGATCGGCGTGTTCGGCGACGTGGGCATCATGGGTAATCAAGATGATCGTGTGGCCTTCGGTCTTCAGGCGCTTGAACAAGGCCAGGATTTCTTCGCCAGTCTTTGAATCCAGCGCGCCGGTGGGTTCATCGGCGAGGATGATCGGCGGCTTGTTGATCAGCGCACGCGCAATCGCGACGCGCTGCTGCTGGCCGCCGGACAGCTCGCCCGGCGTGTGGTTGGCACGGCCGCTCAGGCCGACCGATTCCAGCGCTTCCCGCGCCAAACCTTCCCGCTTCGCCAAAGGCACGTTGGCATAAGCCAAGGGCATCATCACGTTATGCACTGCGTCCATGCGCGTAAGCAGGTTAAAGCCCTGAAAAACGAAACCAAGTTTCTGCAGACGCAATGCGGCCAGTTCCTCGCGATCAAGCGTGGAGACGTCGATGCCGTCGCACAAATAACGGCCGGCGCTAGGCTTATCCAAGCAGCCGATCATATTCATCAACGTCGATTTCCCCGAACCGGACGGGCCCATGATGGCGACGAATTCGCCAGGACCGATCTGCAGGTTGACCTTGTTGAGCGCCACCACCTCGGCCTCGCTGCCGGGATGGTAGATCTTGCTCAGGCCCTGGGTTTCAATGACCAGGTTCGATCTCATGGCTTCACGGTCGGGCGAGCGCTGCCAATGATGACTTGGTCGCCTTCCACCAGCCCGTCGCCAATCACTTCGGTATGGGTGCCGTCGGTGGCGCCAATGCGCACGGTGACCGCTTCGGGCTTGTTGTCGACCAACTTGTAAACCGGCGCACGCTTGGCCGTGGCCATCGCGTTCAATTCAGCGTCCCACGTCACCTGCTGCTCCGCCGACAGCGTCGCGCGGAACGGACCAAACGCCTGTTTGATTCGCTCGCCAATGCGGCGCGCAGCGTCGCTGCTGTTGCCGCCGCCAGCGCGCTGGCCGCCGCCGGAACCACCGAAGACGCGCGACGCATTCGCACCGCCGCTGTTGGCCGCCATCGCGGCACGCATTTTTTCTGCACGATCACGCATCTCGGCAATCGCGCCGTCGAAAGCGGTTTGCTGGGTGGTGTCGAGCTTGAGCTTCTCGGCCACCTTGACCAAGCTTTCGGACATCGCCGCGCCATTTCGCGCCTGACCCGTCGCACCTGCCGTTGGCCCCTCGTCGGCGGCGTCGGTCGGCTTGAAGCGAAGCGCCGCGTTGGGAATGCTGAGCACATTCTGGCGGTTGCTGATTTCAATCTCGGCATTCGCCGTCATGCCCGGCAACAAGGTTTGGTCGTCGTTCTTGACCGTCACTACCACTGGATAGGTAATCACGTTTGAAACATTCGTTGCCGCCAGACGAACTTGCTTCACGGTGCCGCGAAAATTCCGGTCCGGGAACGCATCCACAGTGAACTTCACCGGCTGGCCATCCTTGACTTGGCCGATATCGGCCTCGTCGATCGCCAACACGATTTCCATTTGCGACAGATCACCCGCGATCTGGAACAGCACCGGCGTCTGCAGGCTGGCCGCGACGGTCTGGCCGGGCTCAACGGTACGCGAGATCACGACGCCGTCCACCGGCGAGCGGATGACCGTCTTGTTGAGGTCCAAGCGTGCGCTGTCGACATTCGCCACTTGTTGCTGGACGTTGGCATTGGCCGAGACGATGCGCGCACGCGCCTGGTCGCGGGCAGCAAGCGCGGAGTCGGCGTCGGTGCGCGAGACCAGCTGGCGTTTCGCCAACTCAGCCTTGCGGGTGTAGTCGGCTTCGGCGTTTTTCGCTGCGGCCTGCGCTTCATTGAGGCTGGCGCGGGCGCTGGCGAGCGTGGCCGAGGCTTGGTCCAGCCGCGCCTGGAACGTGCTCGGGTCAATGCGCGCGATCACCTGGTCTTTCTTGACCGCGTCATTGAAATCGACGCTGACCGAGTCAAGGATGCCTGACACCTGAGTGCCGACGTCAACCGTCGCGGTCGCGCTGAGCGTGCCCGTCGCAGAAATAGCGGTTCGAATCTCGCCGCGCTCGACGGCCGCCGTGCGATACGCTTGATCGTTGCCCGAATCGCGTGATTTCAGGTACCAAGCCGCGGCCGCCATGAGGACGACGAGGATGATGGCCGGCCAAAGCCAGCGTCGCGGCGCGGCGGGAGTAGTGCGATTCTGGGACGACATTGAGCTTCCTTGGTAAACATTTTGGCGATTTTAACGCGGCGCGTGGGTCGTGCGATTTCAGACCGACCCCGACCGCAGGCCGGGGTCCCATTCATGACTCAGGATGCCGAAGGGAAGCGAATGGTCGCAGTGGTGCCCTGCCCGGCTTGGCTGTCTAGCGTCACCGGCCAGCCGTAGCGTTCCGAGAGCCGACGCACGATCGACAGGCCGACGCCCTGTCCGTCTTTACCGCGGTCGCCAGCCCGGAAAAACGGCTCGAACACTCGGGCCAGCTCGTCGCTGTTCATGCCAACACCGGTATCGACGATGGCAAGGCTGCCGCGGCGCAGGATCACCGTTACCTTGCCTTGGTCGGTGTAGTGGCAGGCATTGCGCAGCAGGTTACCCATCAGCACCGAAAGCACCCGCGGTGGCGCGTGCAGGTCGAAATCAGCGTCCTGCTGGAACACCAACTCGACCGGTTTGTCTGACAGCAGCGGTCGCGCTTTCTCTATTTCTTCGAGGACGATCTCACTAACCGGAAAGTCCTCGTCAGGCAGGCCGGTATCACCCTCGCGCGCGAGGATCAGGAAACTTTCAATCAGCGCTTCCATGTCACGGCCCGCGTTTTGAATACGGCCCAAGCTGCGTCGCGACAGCGGCGATAGGCTTTGGTCACCCGACATCATGTCGCTGGCCACGCGGATCACGGTCAAGGGTGTGCGCAATTCATGCGAGGCGTCGCGGGTAAAGTTGCGCTCGCGTTCAACGAACAGCCCAATCCGCGACCCGAAATCGTGTAGCGAGGACGCCAACTGCAGGGTCTCGCCTTCGACATCACCGGGTAAATTCTCGGGTTTGATTGCATCGACGTTTGGGTGGTTGGGATCCCAATGCTGCACTTGGCTGGCCAACCAGATTACCGGTGACACCGCGCGTTTCGATGCTCGGTACGTTGACCAGGCAAAGACGTAAACCACCGCCAGCACCAGCGCCAGGGGCACGACGCCAAACCAGAAGGCAAGCGCATCGACCTGTTCTTGCTTGAACAGCAGGAACAGGCGGTCCTTGCCGCGATCTTCCACCATTACCAGCGAGCCACCTTGCGCGCGCGGCAGGCTGTGGAAACCTGGCGGCAAGGCGCGCAAGCGTTCCGGCAGCTGACTGTCCTGCCCGAGCTGGATCAGGTAGCCATTCATGTTGTAAGTATCGGGCACCGAGGCCTGCGGATCGGCGTCGCGTCGCTGCCAGAAATGGTGCGCCTCTTCTTGCAGGGCTCGTTGGATCAACACGTGCTTGAGCACGGCTGAAGCGCCATAAACGCCCAGAACCGCCGCAAAACTAATTGCAGCGGCTTGCAGGATGAAGGCGACCCATATCTTACGTCGCAGGCCGACCCGCTCAGTCATGTCGCGGGCGTATGGTCGAGGTCGGCGATGCGGTATCCAGCCGTCTGCACGGTGTGCAGTAGCTGCTTCTGGAACGGGCGATCAATCGCCTTACGCAAGTTGTACAAATGACTGCGCAAAGTATCCGAATCGGGCAGTCCGTCGCCCCAAATCTCGCGTTCGATGTCGCGGCGCGTGACCACGCGCGGCGATTCGCGCATCAAGATGGTCAACAAGCGCAGACCAATCGGCGACAGCTGCAGATCGCGACCTTCGCGCGTTACGCGCAGGCTGGCCGTATCGAGCACGAGGTCGGCGACCTTCAACACTTCCGCGCTCACCTGACGGCGATCGCGACGAATCAAAGCCCGTACCCGCGCTTCCAGCTCCTGGATTGCGAACGGCTTGACCAGATAGTCGTCGGCGCCGGCATCCAAACCATTGACCTTGTCCGACAAGGTATCGCGGGCGGTCAACATCAGAACCGGCGTGGACTTCTTGGCTTCGTTGCGCAATTTGCGGCAGACCTCGATGCCGTCCAATCGCGGCAGCATCAGGTCGAGCACGATGACGTCATAGCTGTTGTCGGCGGCCAACCGGTAGCCGTCCATGCCGTCGCCGGCATAGTCAACGCCGAAGCCTTTCGACTCCAGGTATTCACCCACCATTTCCGAGAGGCTGCGGTTGTCTTCAACCAGCAGGATCAAACCAGAGGGATCGTCGCGCTTCATGGGGATTCCTTGAGATGTGAAGGCCGTGTCTTCAGCTTTGTGAAATTACACACCTCCCTAGGTGATTCCGCTGTGAATGGCGGTAAATCCGGCCGAAAGAGGGCGTCCCTGCGGTTGCCCAGACAGGCTGGCAGGCGGTAACCACGGTGATCGAGGCGATTCGGGCCTACGCCTCCCATCTACGGCAGCGCCAGCCCGTCCTGTCGGGGCCAGCTTGCCGGCGACGAGAGCCGACGACGCAGGCGACGCGGCGGCGCGGCCGCATCACCAACGAACTGGCGACACAGCGAGTTAGCGAGTTAGCGACAGCGTATCCGCGACGTCGGCGTGTTCCTCGCCAGCAAGCTGGCTCCTACGTGGGCGAGCCGCCTTTGTAGGAGCCAGCTTGCTGGCGATTACCTGGGCGAGCCGCCTTTGTAGGAGCCAGCTTGCTGGCGATTACCTGGGCGAGCCGCCTTTGTAGGAGCCAGCTTGCTGGCGACACGAGAGGGGGCCGTCCGCCGGACAAGGTGGGATCAGAACCTGATCTTCCCGATCAGCATGTCCTTGTACATAACCCAATCGCTGGCGAAGGAATAGAACGGATATTGGAAGGTCGCCGGCTTGTTCTTCTCGAAAAAGAAATGCCCGACCCAGGCAAAACCATAGCCACAAAACAGGGCTGCCAGCAGCCACCAGGCGTTGACCGAGCTGACCAGCATCACCAAGCAGCCGATCACCAAAGACGTGCCAACGAAGTGCAGGCGGCGGCAGGTACGGTTGCTGTGCTCGGACAAGTAGTACGGATAGAACTCGCTGAAATTGGCGAACTGCGTCTGACTCATGACAAGCATCCGGTCGTGGCTGCGGCCATTGTTCGCCGGTCCGGTCGGTCAGGCAAGTGACCGGCTAGATCAGGCCTCCGACGACCGACCAGTAGGAGCCAGCTTGCTGGCGAAACACGATCACCGCCGCTGCGCCGCCGCGTGTGCTCGGAACGTGCCAGTCGCCAGCAAGCTGGCTCCTACGTAGGGCGGCTAGCTCTTGTAGGAGCCAGCTTGCTGGCGAAAAACGATCATCGCCGCTGCGCCGCCGCGTGTGCTCGGAACGAGCGGGTCGCCAGCAAGCTGGCTCCTACGTCGAGCAGGTCGCCAGCAAGCTGGCTCCTACGTCGAGCGGGTCGCCAGCAAGCTGGCTCCTACGGGTTTTTTTCCTCGGCTTTGGCGCGATTCCAATAGGCGTCTTGGTCGGCGAGCGACAGCGTCGGCAAATCAACGCCGTCGAGTGTTGCCAGCGCTTCCATGCGCCGGTAACGGCGCTCGAACTTGTGGTTCGCCCGACGCAGGGCGCTGCCGAAATCGACCTTGCCATGACGGGCAAGGTTGGCGACGACGAACAGCACGTCGCCTAGCTCATCTTCAAGCGCATCGTGACCGATGCCGCGCTCGAACTCAGCGCGTACTTCGTCGATTTCCTCATGCAGCTTGTCAAATACCGGCCCGACCGTTGGCCAGTCGAAGCCGACCGCGGCAGCGCGCTTTTGCAGCTTGATCGCGCGCTGCCATTCCGGCAGCCCGCGTGAAATCCCCGCCAGGGCGCTGGTATCGACCTCGCCCTTGGCTTGCCGCTCGGCTTTCTTGAGCAATTCCCACGCAGCGGTTTGCGCCTCGACGTTGGGATAGCGAACCACGCCAGCAGCCCCCGGCACGTCTGCATTCGCCAAATTTTCATTCGCTGAAGCAGGAAAAACATGCGGATGCCGCCGCGTCATCTTGTCGCAAATCGCCGCAACGACATCGCCGAATGCGAAATCGCCGGCCTCCTCGGCCATCCGCGCGTGGAACACCACCTGCAGTAGCAAGTCGCCTAGCTCGTCCTTAAGGTCGGCCATGTCCCCGCGATCGATCGCGTCGGCAACTTCATACGCTTCCTCGATCGTGTACGGCGCAATCGTCGAGAAATCCTGCTTCACGTCCCACGGACAGCCGGTCTCGGGGTCGCGCAACTGCGCCATGATCGCGATCAGTTCGCGCACGTCTTGCGACGGTCGCTCAGCCATGGAGCCAGTCCTGCCACGGCAAGCGCGCGTCGCCGAGCGCGATGAAATCAGGATTGAGCAAGGAATCCTTGCTGTTGTAAGACAGCACGCTGCCGTCCAAGCGCAGGACGACGCCACCCGCGGCCTCCAGCACCGCCTGCCCCGCCGCTGTATCCCATTCGGACGTCGGTCCGAAACGCGGGTAAACATCGAGCCGGCCCTCGGCCAGGCGACAGAATTTCAGGGACGAACCCAAACCGAGCGGTTCGACCTCACCCATGCGTTCGATAGCCGCGGCGGTCTTTGTGTCCAGGTGGGAGCGGCTAGCCGCCACGCGCAAGGGCGCCTCAGCCGGCTTCCGCGCCAGCACCGGCACGTTTTCGCCACCGTCGCAAACAAAGGCGCCAACGCCACGCTGGCCAAACAGCATTTCGTCGAGCGCTGGCGCATACACGACGCCGAACGTGGGCGCACCGTCTTCAATCAAGGCGATGTTGACCGTGAACTCGCCGTTCTTCTTGACGAACTCGCGGGTGCCATCGAGTGGATCGACCAGCCAGTAGCGCGTCCAGCGCCGACGGATGTCCCAGGACACGGCGGCAGATTCTTCCGATAGCACTGGGATATGTGGCGTCAGCTCCGACAGGCCAGCCAAGATATGCCGGTGCGCCGCCAAATCAGCGGCGGTCAGGGGCGAGTGGTCGTCCTTGTGCTCGACGGCGAAATCCTGAGCGTAGATTTCCATGATCTTCGCGCCAGCCTCGCGGGCCAGGGCCACTAAGGCCATCGGATCGAAGCTCATCGACGCGCCGCCAAAATCTCGCGCACGATGAACATGCCCGCGAGCGACCTCCCTTCCGAGCAATCTTCCAGCAACACCAGTTCGCCGAGACGATCCAATTGCCAACGTACGACTTCGAGCTCTTCGGGCTCGTCGCCTGGCAGGCGCTCGGGATACAGGTCCTCGGCCAGCACCAGCTGGATCTCGTGGGTCATGTAGGTTGGCGCCAAGGTGATTGAACGCAGATGGGTCAATGCCCGCGCGCCAAAACCGGTCTCTTCCTTCAGCTCGCGATTGGCCGCCTCAAGGATGGTCTCACCCGCGTCCATGCGGCCCTTCGGCAAGCCCAGCTCGTAGCGGTGCATACCCGCGGCGTATTCGCGGATCAGCAAGATCACGCCGGGCTCGGGAATCGCGGCAATCATCACTGCGCCATGACCGCGACTCTTGAGTCGTTCGTAATGGCGGCGCTCGCCATTGCTAAATTCCAAGTCCAGGGTTTCGCGACGGTACGGCCCGATATCGACCTCCTCGCGCGCATGGATGGTCGGCAACGTCGCCATCAGCAACGCCGCTTGCTGCGTGAAGGACGCAGCGGCACATGGACAGGAAGGCAACGGCTCGGGATCATGGGCAGATGGGCACAGACGAAATCACAACTACGATGCTAGCAGAGGCCGCTGCCATGCGCGCGCGCGACCTGGCCGTGTGCTGGCATCCGTGTACGCAAATGGCCGAACACCCCGACACCTTGCCGCTACTGCCGATTAGGCGCGGGCGAGGTGTCTGGCTCGAAGGCATGGATGGCCAACGCTACCTCGATGCCGTCAGCAGCTGGTGGACCAACCTATTCGGCCACGGTGAACCGCGTATTGCCGCGGCGATTGCACATCAGGCGACCGAGCTCGAACACGTGATTTATGCCGGTTTCTCACACGAGCCGGGCGTGCGTCTGGCCGAACGACTACTGGCGCGAGCCCCTGCGGGTTTGGCGCGGGTGTTCTACGCTGACAATGGCTCGGCGGCGATTGAAGTCGCGCTGAAGATGAGCTTCCACAGCTTCTATAACCGGGGCGACGCGCCGCGGCAGAAGTTCGTCGCGCTGAGAAATGGCTATCACGGCGAAACCATTGGCGCGCTGTCGCTGGGCGATATTCCACTGTATCGGCGCGTCTACGCGCCGCTGCTGCTTGAACCGCTGTTCGCCCCATCCCCCGATGCATTCGATGCCGAGCCCGGCGAGTCGGCGGAGGCCTTCGCGTTGCGTCGCGCCAACGAGCTTGAGGCAATCTTTTCCGCCAATCCCGGCCAGATCTGCGCCCTGGTGCTAGAGCCGCTAGTACAGTGCGCCGGCGCAATGCGGATGTATCACCCGGCCTATCTGCGCCGCGCCCGCGCGATCTGCGATGCGCACGGCGCACACTTGATAGCCGACGAAATTGCCGTGGGCTTCGGTCGCACCGGCACTTTTTTTGCGTGTGAACAGGCCGGCATCGCGCCCGATTTCCTGTGCCTGTCAAAAGGTCTCACCGGTGGCTTCCTACCGATGTCGGCGGTGCTGACGACGGCCAACGTTTACGAAGCCTTCCTCGACGACAGCCGCGAGCGCGCGTTCCTGCATTCCCACAGCTACACCGGTAACCCGCTGGGCTGCGCGGCGGCGCTGGCGTCGCTGGACATCTTTGATTCGGAACCGGTGCTGACACGCAACCTGGCCACCTCGGCGCGCATGCGCGAGTTGGCGACGCCGTTCGCGACGCATCCGGAGGTGGTGGACGTGCGCCAGACCGGAATGATCCTCGCCATCGAGATGAAAGCCGGCGCTCATCGTGGCCTGCGCGCCTACCGTTCCGGACTCAACAACGGCGTCGTGCTGCGGCCGCTTGGCGACGTCCTGTACTGGATGCCGCCGTACTGCATCAGCGATGATGAGCTGCATCATCTCGCCGCCGCCACCGCCATCGCCATCGATGAGGCCACCGCCTGATGCGCATTCTCCGAAGCTTCGTGGACCAGCCCTTGGCGATTGGCCAGCGCTTTGCCCTGCCAGAGTCCGCCAGCGCGCATTTGGTGCGCGTGTTGCGGCTCGATGTCGGCGTCGCCTGCGTGTTGTTTAATGGCGATGGTTTCGACTACGGCGCGCAGTTGGTGTCCGTCCAAAAACGCGGCGCGGAAGTTGAGGTCTTGAGCCGGGAGCCGGTCGTTAACGAGTCTCCACTAGCGATTACCTTGGCGCAGGGCGTTGCCCGCGGTGACAAGATGGACTGGATCTTGCAAAAGGCAACCGAGCTCGGCGTATCGCGGATCGCGCCGGTCATTACCGACCGCACCGAGGTCAAGCTGGACGCTGAACGCTCGGACAAAAAGTCTGCGCACTGGCGTGGGGTGCTGGCCTCGGCCTGCGAGCAAAGTGGGCGCGCGGTGTTGCCGGAATTACTGGCGCCGCAATCGCTGGTGAAATTTGCCGCCGCCGATACCAACACCCATCGTCTGGTGCTGGATCCTGAGGCCGGACGAACCCTACCCGAACTGCAAATCCAGCCCGGCGATACGATCACGCTGGTGATTGGGCCCGAAGGCGGCTTGTCGGATCGCGACCTGGCGGCCCTGCGTGCGGGCGGCTACTCCGGGTTACGGTTAGGGCCGCGAATTTTGCGTACAGAAACGGCTGGCGTTGCGGTTTTGGCAGCGTTGAATGCGCTGTATGGCGATTGGCGTTGAATGGGTACAACTCCGGCCACTCCCTCGACTAAGTCCCTGCCGCCCTATTTCGAGAAACATCGTGAGCAGTTGGTATATCTCACGCTTCACATGCAGCGCACATTCGCTTCATCTCCATCACGTTTCGCCAATGGATGCTGTTTGTGACTACCACTGGCGCTTCCCACAATGCCCACTGCACCGGTCCTTCGAATAGTTGTTGGTTTTCTCGCAACCATTGGCATATTTGCTAGCGCATTTCTCGTTTGGCTGCTATTTAGCGTCTACCAGAGCTCGAGACAAGAGACCCGCCGAGACCTCACTACTAACCGCGATGTCGCTTATGTCCTCAATGCAGCGGGTCTGGATTCAAGTCAAAAATTCCAGGTCTCTCACAGCTTCCAGTCAGAGGTACCGCTCATATCTGACGATCATTTTGAGGCATTCTGCATTTCGTTAGAGAAGTCAGAATTTAATTCAAGCTGGAAGCGCTTCAACCAGTTGCCAGTCCCATTTCAGGATGCGATTGCGTTTGGAGCCGACAATGCAAAGAGCGAACTTTCCTGCTTTCCATCTTCAAGCCAGCTAACTACCGGAAATTTTCTGGTCCAAGCCACGGCATTTCGATTTATTTTAAATGGACAAATAGACGGAGCGGAGGTCGCGATCCTTGAGCCGGGATCGAACTCATTGTTCTATTTCAGCTTTCAGATGTAGTCCAGCCAATCATTCAATGCTGCAGGCGGGATCCGGCCGAGTCCCCAGCTGCCCGGGGGGGCGAGTCTCGAGCGCAGGTGGTGGCCGAAAATGCTAGATAGCGTCGGGGCAAGCAGGTTGTGACTGCCAGTCAAACGAACGCGGACCATAAACTGCGCCGCCACAATTAGAGCGACAGGACGCAGCCAAATCGGGAAAGTTGCATAGGTCTTCGCAAGGCGTCCCCGCAAAGACGGGAACTACGCGGCCTGATTCAAGGCCTTGTCGATCAGCAGCTCGAGGCTCAGCAAATCCGGCACCACCGCAGCGTCGTCATTGAGCGTCACGCGCGAATGGATACCGAGCGGTAAATCCTTGATGTCATGCGCCTGCGAAAGCGCTGAGCGTGCGACGGTGACCAAGCGCGGGAAGCCCTGCGAAAGCACCGCGAAATACGGCAGTTTGGGGTTGCCGCCAAGCGCTTTGAGCACGGCTACTTTCGCGCCGAGATGGCCGTCTTCCTGCGACCAACCCGCGAAGCGCGAGAATGACAGCAGCGGCAGGCGCCAACCGCGCCAACGGATACGACCGAGCAGCCACTCCGGGGCGTTCTCCACCAGTTCCGGCTCGGAATAGGTGATGACCTCGGCCACCGAGGCGTTCGGCAGCAGCAGCCGACCTTCGTTGACCGTGATCATGACGCCTCGGATATCGCGCTGCGGAGCGTTCATCGTGTCTTCCTCGTTCTCATGCGGCGCAGTCAGTTCGACCAGCGTTCGGCAATTTTTTGGGACAGGCCTAGCGCCGGGTACGTCGGCGCACCTTGGCGGGCCATGATTTGGGCGGCGGCGGGGTCGAAGCAGCTGTCAGGGTCCTGCGCCATAGCCACGGCACCGGCATTGAGCAGTTGCATTACCGGCGGCACCAAGGAGGCGTCGGCACCGCTGAGCATCACCACGACGCTGTCCGCCGGCGTAAGCGCGACAAACAGGTCCGCCAGCGGGCCCACCACGAAGCGCAAGGTGCGCATTTCGTTGGCGGCGGTCATGCCGGCAGGCAAGACAAACAGCTTGCCTGGCTGCGCGAATGTGCCCTCTTCAGCTAGGACGACCGGTAACTTGCTGATCTTGGCCAACTGCTCGGCTAAGCGCTCATGTTTTCCGACTTCCAGATGCTGGTAGAGCAATACCGGTACCGGCATCTTGTCGGGCAGGCTTGCCAGCATTTGCCGCACTGCGTCGGGACCGCCCAGGCCGGCCAGGATGATGACCGCGCCGGGCGCGAACTCCTGGTATGGCGCGTCGTTGTCCATCGGCGCGAGTTCCATGTTCAGCGCATTGACGACCTTTTCCTCGGCTTTGCCTGGCGCCACGCCAAGGTCGGCCGCTTCGTCGAGCAAGGACAGGTTGCTGAAGTCCATCTTCGCCGCAAGCGCGCTAGCGCTCGGCGGCGCGGAATTGCCGGGGACGCTCGCGGCAGTAGCGACCGGCGCCGGCTCGTCGATCGAAAAGTCGAGCGAGAAATCCGGATCCTTCACTTCTTGATGCGTGTCTTGGCCACCAAACGAGTCAAGCTGCGCAGCCATCGCGGCAACGTCGTCATCGACTCCTGCGTCAGCCGCAGACGGGGTGTCGTCGAAATTGGAAAAACGCACTGGCTCACCGCTGAAATCAAGATCGGCCAGCAGCGGTTCTTCGTCCATGCCACCGCGCACTGCGCCGCTACCGGTCTGGTTGAAATCATCCTCGGCCGAGGCCAGCGGCGTCTCGGTGGCGAGCAGGAACTCATCTTCAAGGCCCGCGCTGTCGCTGCCCGTCGCATCGAACTCAAAGCTGAAATCTTCGGCGAGGTCTTGCTCGCCGGACGGTGTCGCGTCGAACACCGGGCCGCCCGCGTGCACGGTATCGGCAGCGTCGGTTTCGAAATCCAGGCTGAACTCATCGCCAAGCACCGGCAAGGCCGCCGCCGGATCGTCGATGGCGGTGGCACCTGATTCGGGCGCGTCATCGATCGCGGCATGCGGCAGTTCGATGCCCTGCATTGCCAACTCGATATCGCCCAGATCGAGGCCCAGCGCCGTGTCATCAACTGCCGCCTCGGCCGAGGCGATCTCGGCCGCCGGCGCATGCACGTCGGTCAGCGAGGGATTGGTCGGCACCCAATCGGCAAGATCGGGCGCGTCCTGCGCGTAGTCCTCAAGCTTTTCGCCGTCCATTAACTGCGCCGGTGTGGGCGGCATACCTGGGTTGGGCGTGAAATCGGTTTCGGGCAACTGGTCGGCGCCGGTCGGCGCCGGCGGCAGGATGTCGCGACCGACGAGTTTGGCTGCCAAGTGTCGAGCCCAGCGATTGAGATCCCAGCCGTCGAGCTGCCGCGTGGTCTCGGCGTCGTCATACATCACTTCGACACCTGGCGTTGCCAACAAATCGTCGAAACGATCAAGAGCCGCTTCGATCGCCGGCTCCAAGCTGACCAGCACCAAGGTCGGCGAATTGGCGGCGACGGTGCCTGGATCGAGCTCGGACGGATCGCCCTCGGCAACCAGGGTCGCACCGAGTTCGGTCAGGGCGCGGCGCAATTGGTCGCGTGCGTTGCCCGGGCGGGCCAACAGGGCCACGCGGACGGTGGACTCAACCATTCACAGGCTCCATGCCGAGCATCTCAAACACGTTCTTCATCAGCTCCAGTTCCTGGTACGGCTTGCCGAGGTATCGGTTGACGCCGATGTCCATCGCACGCTGGCGGTGTTTGTCGCCGGTACGCGAGGTGATCATGATGATCGGCACGTCTTTCAACCGCGGATCGGAACGCATGTTCTGCGCGACTTCGTAGCCGTCCATTCGCGGCATTTCAATGTCGAGCAGCACGAGGTCGGGCACGCGTTCGGCCATTTTCTCGACCGCATCCACGCCGTCCTTCGCGGTCAGCACTTCCATGTTGTGGCGTTCAAGCACGCGGCCGGTGACCTTGCGCATCGTGATCGAGTCGTCGACCACCATGACCACGGGCACGACATGTGCCGGCGCCACAGGCACGACCGCAACCGGGGTGGCATCGCGAACGATCGAAGCTTGACGACGAACTAGCGGCGCGACGTCCAGAATTACGACCACGCGGCCGTCGCCCATGATGGTGGCGCCGAAAATGCCGGGGACCGAGTTGACCTGCGGGCCGACCGGCTTAACCACGATTTCGCGGCTGCCAAGCACTTGGTCGATGCTGATTGCCGCACGCAAGTCGCCTGAGCGAGCAAGCAACAGCGGCATCTGCAGGCTTTCGGCGGCTTTCGCTGGTGCGTGTCCGATCAGATGCCCCAAGTCATGGATCGCGTAGTCCTCGCCGGCGTAGCTAAACACCGGTTTGTCGCTTGCTAGCTGCTTATCGAGGTCAGCGCGCGAAATGCGACCGACGCCCTGCACCGAGGCAATCGGGACGGCAAAGCTGGTGTCGCCAATCTTGACGAACACCGCCTGCGTCACTGCCAGGGTGAACGGTAGGCGGATTACAAACTCGCTGCCCTTGCCTTCGTCGGAGTTGATCTGCAGCGTGCCGCCGAGCTGGCGGATTTCACTGTAGACCACGTCCATGCCAACGCCACGGCCCGACAGTCGGCTGACGGTTTCGGCGGTGGAGAAGCCGGTTTCGAGGATCATGCCGTACAGGGCCGCGTCCGAGAGGACCGTATCGGCCTTCATCAGGCCGCGCTCGATCGCCTTGGCGCGGATCGCTGCTTTGTTCAAGCCGCGGCCGTCGTCGCTAACCTTGAGCACGACTTCCGAACCTTCACGCTGCACCGCAATGCGGACCAGACCTTCCTCGGACTTCTTGGCCTTGCGGCGGTCCTCGGGCGTTTCCAGACCATGCGCCATGGAGTTACGCAGCATGTGTTCAAGCGGCGCAGTCATGCGTTCAAGGACGTTGCGATCCATTTCACCGGAGGCGCCGTCGACCTTGAGCTGAACCTGCTTGCCGGTGTCGCTGCCGGCTTGGCGCAACACGCGTCGCAGGCGCGGGACCAGCGCATCGAACGGCACCATGCGCGTGCGCATGAGGCCTTCTTGCAGGTCCGAGCTGACGCGCGATTGCTGCAGCAGCAGGGTTTCGTACTGGCGCGTAAGGTCGTCCAGCGAGCCCTGCAGGTTGACCAAGTCGTTCGCCGACTCGCCCAAAGCGCGTGATAGCTGCTGCTGGTTGGTGAAACGGTCGAGCTCCAGCGGGTCGAACTCGGGATTGCGTTCGTCGGTCTCGCGTTGATAACGCGCCGAGATCTGCGCCTCGGTCTCGATGTCCAGGCGACGCAGCTGCTCGCGCAGTCGTGTGGTCGTCTGGTTCAGTTCGCCCAAGTTGGATCGGAATGCACCCAACTGCTGCTCGAGGCGGGCGCGGTAAATTGCCACCTCACCGGCATAGTTCACCAAGCGGTCGAGCAGGTCGGCGCGGATACGCACCTGTTCCTGCGGCGCTCGCACGTGGGCGTCGTCTTCTTCGCCAAACGCGTCCATTGGCTGCGACAGCGGCTTGAGCGGAGCAAGTGGCGCGGCAGGAACCTGCGCGTTTCGCTCGGCGAAGGTTTCACCGGTGGGAGCGCCCAGGATTCCGGGCTCGGCCATGGCGGCGGGCTCAGCGGCAAGCTCGTCGAGCGACAGGCCCCTCGCCAGAGCTTCGACTTGGGCAATCAGCCCCGAGGGCAAGGCAATCGACTTGCGCTCGCCGATGCGCATGACCATGCCATGCAGTCGGTCGAAGCCGCGCTCAAGCACGACTACGCCGCTATCGTCGAGCTTCTGACGACCTTCGGCCACGGCCTCCAGCAAGGACTCCATCGCATGCCCGAGGTCGCCGACGGCAAAGATGCCAGCCATGCGTGCGCCGCCCTTGAGCGTATGCAAATCACGCTGCAGGCCGGTAACGAGCTCGCGGTCGTCGGTGCGGTCGCGCAGGTTTGCAAGCAGGCCGTCGGAGTGATCGAGGATGTCGTTGCTTTCCTCGAGGAAAATATCGAGCAGCTCGACGTCCAGATCGGAGGTATCGAGCTCGTTCTCGGGATCGACGGGATCGATTGCCAGCGGCACCATCGGACGCGCCGCGCGAATGATCTCGGCAACCGGCGCCGGCAGCGGCGCCGCAGCGGCGGCAATTTCCTCCGGGGCATCTTCGAACACGAGGTTGTCGATGTCAGCTTCTGCAGCCGTCTCGGCAACCGGAATCTCGGCGGCGACATCGGCAGGCAACTCGGACTCGCCAGTCGTGACCGGCTCGGCCGCTTCGGCGGCGTCGGACACATCGAGGGTCTCGGCGAAATCAATGAATTCGATTTCTTCGACGGCGGCCGGGGCTTCTTCTACCGCAGCGACCACCTCAGCGACGTCCGGCGCAGCATCGACCAGCTCCGGCGCAGTGAGCGCTTCGAGCTCGTCCAGGCTCATACCGTAGTAATCGTCTTCGACGGCAGCAGTCGCTTCGAGGGTCGGCTCGGCGGTCTCGTCGGCCATCGGCGGGATGTCCTGCGCGGAGATGAACTCTGGCAATTCTTCCGCGGGGGGCAAGTCGGCGGCAAACGGCGCGTCGATTTCGATGGGCTCGATGAACTCAGGCACCAAGTTACTGGCGACGATTGCATCGGCATCGGCGGCAGCGATGCTGTCGGTCTCCGTTGCCGTCACTGCGCTTAGCTCGTCGGCCGGTTCGGCCACGGCAGGCGCCGTTGCTGCAACCATCGGCACTTCGGCACCGTAGGCGGCAATCATTGCCGCCAGGGCTTCTCCCGAATCGGCCGCGACCGGTGTCGGCAGCGCTTGTGCAGCGTCGTCAAGCCCCGCCTCATTGAGGACAGGCATCGCGTCGACGGCATCACCCTCGACAAACTGCGCTTCCACGAACTCTGCAGCGGCTAGGTCATCGGCAACAAAGTCGGTTTCCGCCGCCAGCAGTGCGCTGGTGTCGGGCTCGCTGACCAAGGCCGAGATTTCATCGGGCGCTGCCACTTCTTCAAGCGCGAACGCTTGCGCGTCGTCGGCACTGGGCGTCCGCAGGAAGTCTTCGAGCGACAGCAGCTCGGCCTCAGGCGCGTCATTGAGCGCGCTCGCGGTTTCTTCAAACATGATTGCAGCGTCAGTGGTTTCGACCACCTCGAAGGAAGCGGCCTGCGCCTCTTCGAACTCGACCGCATCGACGGTCATTTCGGCTGCAACAATCTGGTCGGGCAACTCGGCGTCGGTGCTGTCGACAAACTCGACAAACTCTATCGGCGAGTCCGCTGGTACGTCAGTGGCGAATTCGAGTGCGGTCTCCGCAGCCGAGGCTTCGGCAGTGCCAGTGTCGGCGGCAAACGTGGTGGCAGTGAAGTCCTCGACCTCAAACGCCGGCTCGGCATCTACAGCGACGGGCTCGACCGCTTCGGCCGCAGT
The DNA here is from genome assembly GCA_038252715.1 of Lysobacterales bacterium. Taxonomy (GTDB): domain Bacteria; phylum Pseudomonadota; class Gammaproteobacteria; order Xanthomonadales; family Xanthomonadaceae; genus Arenimonas. The sequence goes on from JBBSAA010000033.1 coordinate 19,435, forward strand.
CTCAAGCGGCATCGCATCGGGCACGGTGTCGAAAGTCGGCAGGCCAGACAGGTCGGGAACGTCCATCGCCACCGGCTGCGGCATCGGCGACGTGTCGCGGTCTTCGTCGTGGTGCGAGTCGACCGTAGAAACCAGCGAGTCGGGCATCAAGTCGCGCAAGGCTTGGGCGCGATGCGC
>JBBSAA010000034.1:0-19600 GCA_038252715.1 Lysobacterales bacterium
AGGCTGGGCAAAAACCACGCCGCTGAACCGGGCCCGCGTGTTGTTTAAATTCAAGGCGCTGCTTGAACAGCATGCCGACGAAATTGCCTTAGCCATCACTCGCGAGCACGGCAAGGTGCTGTCGGACGCCAAGGGCGAACTGACCCGCGGCATTGAAGTGGTTGAGTTCGCCTGCGGCATTCCGCACCTGCTCAAGGGCGAGCATTCAATGAATGTTGGTAGCGGTGTCGACAGCTACAGCGAATACGCTCCGTTGGGCGTCGTCGCCGGCATCACGCCGTTTAATTTCCCGTGCATGGTACCGATGTGGATGTTTCCCATCGCCATCGCCTGCGGCAACACCTTCATCCTCAAGCCCTCCGAACGCGATCCAACCCCAGCGATGATGCTCGCGCGCCTGCTCACTGAAGCCGGTCTGCCTGATGGCGTGTTCAACATCGTTCACGGCGATAAAGAAGCGGTGGACGCCCTGCTCGACGACCCCCGCGTACAGGCGGTGAGCTTCGTCGGTTCGACGCCAATTGCGCAATATATCTACGCGCGCGGCAGCGCGGCCGGCAAGCGCGTGCAGGCTTTGGGTGGCGCCAAAAATCATATGGTGGTGATGCCCGATGCCGACATGGACCAAGCCGCCAACGCCCTGCTGGGCGCCGGCTTCGGCTCGGCCGGCGAACGCTGCATGGCGATTTCAGTGGCCGTTTGCGTGGGGGATGCAGCGGCCGACACGCTGATTGCCAAGCTCAAGCCCATGGTCGAGGCGTTGCGCATTGGCCCCGGCTGCCAAGGTGATCCTGATATGGGACCGCTGGTCACCGGCGCGCATCGCGACAAGGTACAGGGCTATGTTGACTTGGGCGTCGAAGAAGGCGCGCAGCTGTTGGTCGATGGCCGCGGTCTGCGAGTTCCCGGGCACGAGGACGGTTTTTTTCTGGGCGGCTGCCTGTTCGACCACGTCACGTCGTCGATGCGTATCTACCAAGAGGAAATTTTCGGGCCCGTGCTATGCATCGTCCGTGTTCCCGATTTTGATTCAGCGTGCCGCTTAGTCAACGACCACGAATATGGCAACGGCACCGCAATTTTCACCCGCGATGGCGACGCTGCGCGTCAGTTCGCCCACGGCATTGAAGTTGGCATGGTCGGCATCAACGTGCCAATTCCTGTGCCGATGGCCTTCCACAGTTTTGGCGGTTGGAAGCGGTCCCTGTTTGGACCGCTGCACATGCACGGCCCGGATGGCGTGCGGTTCTATACGCGACTGAAAACGATCACTGCCCGCTGGCCCACTGGCATTCGCGCCGACGCGGAATTCAGCATGCCGACGATGAAATAAGCCTCAGCCGGCCGAGCGCAACAAGGTGATGTGAGCCACGGGCCAGACGCGGTATCCTGTTCGACCCGCAATACCGAAACGCCCATGTCCTCCTTGCTCCGCGAACGCGCCGTACTAAAGCCAGCCCAACTCAATGCGCTGGCGCGCGATTTGTTGGAAGGCAGCTTTGCCCAAGTCTGGGTTGAGGGCGAGATCAGCAATTTCTCACGGCCTGCGTCCGGCCACATTTACTTCACGTTAAAGGACGATCGCGCGCAAGTGCGCTGCGCGCTGTTCAAGCAAAAAGCGATGTACCTGCGCTTTGTCCCGCGCGATGGCTTGCAGGTGCTGGTGCGCGGTCGATTGACGCTATACGAAGCACGCGGCGACTACCAACTGGTGCTCGAGCACATGGAAGAGGCCGGCGAAGGCGCGCTGAGGCGCGCGTTCGAGGAGCTCAAGGCCAAGCTGGCCGCTGAAGGCTTGTTTGCACCGGATAGAAAGCGCCCGCTACCCACCTTCATCCGGCGGCTGGGGCTGATCACCTCACCGCGTGGCGCCGCAGTGCGCGACGTCCTGAGCGTCCTCGAGCGACGCTTCCCAATGATTGAAGTCGATGTGTTGCCGGTACCGGTGCAAGGCGACGGCGCGGCGGCGGAAATTCGCACCATGCTCGAACGTGCCGGCGGCTCAGGTCGCTACGATGCGCTGCTTATCACTCGCGGCGGTGGCTCGCTGGAGGACTTGTGGAGTTTCAACGATGAGGCCTTGGTGCGCGCCATCGCCGCCTGTCCGGTGCCGGTGGTTTCTGCGGTCGGCCATGAAATAGATTTCTCCCTCGCTGATTTTGCCGCCGATTTGCGTGCACCTACGCCGTCGGCCGCTGCCGAATTGCTGGTCCCCGATTCCTCCGCGCTACGTGCGCGCACGGACCAACTTCGGCGCCGTGCCGACGCGGCAATCGCCCGGAACCAATCCTCACGTGCACAGCGCAATGATCAAGCGTGGTTACGCTTATTGGCGCTGCGCCCACAAATTCGCCTGGAACGCGGCAATCATCGCCTCGCTGCGTTGTCGGCGCGGCTTGATGCCGCCTTAAGAACAAGACTTACTCACAAGGTCGAACGACTGCGCTCAGCAGCGGCGAAGCTGCAGGAGCAGCATCCACAGCAGCGCTTGCAGCTGGTTCGTCATCGGCTTGAATTGCTGCGGCAGCGCAGCGGCGCCCTGGTTGAGCGCGACTTGACCCAGCGATCCCTGCGACTGCAAGGCTTGGGGCGCACGTTACATTCGGTCAGCCCCTTCGCCACGCTTGCACGCGGCTATGCCATCGTGCGCGGGGCCGACGGCCACGTCGTTCGTGCCGCCAGTGAAGCAAACATCGGTGATGCGGTGACCGCCGTGCTCGGTGAAGGAAGCCTCGACCTGACCGTTACCGGCCGCGTCGGCTGACCTAACTGGCGTCGTTCGCAGCAACGGCGACATGCGCCAAGGCCACGCCCAGACCTTTGCCGCGTTTGGCGCGATACATCGCGCTATCGGCTTCGCGCAGTAAGGCTTCCGCATCGAGGCCATGCCGTGGATAAGCAGCGACACCAATGCTTGCACCAATCCGCAGTTCGGTCCGACCCACCATCACTACCTGCGCCAACACTTCGCGGATGCGCTGCGCATAAACAAGGAGCCGGTCGTCGCTGGCGGCATCATCATCGTCAATCAGCACCAGGAATTCATCACCGCCTATCCGCGCGATGGTGTCGGTGCCACGGACTGATTGCCGCAGGCGCTGGCCAACTACTACCAGCACTTCATCGCCGGCCGCGTGCCCGAGCGTGTCGTTGATTGGCTTGAAGCCATCCAGATCAATATTGAATACCGCGAACGCATGTTGGGCGCGCTGTCCTCGCGCAATCAAGTAGTTCAGGCGACGCATTGCCGTAGTGCGGTTTGGTAACTGGGTCAGCGGATCGACGCCCGCCAGCGTGCGAATTCGCAGGCGATCGTGAAGAATCCGATACACGGCCAATGTCGCCAAGAACGTGACGATAAGGCCGATCAAACCGGCCTGGGTCAGCCACCAAGGCGCTAAACCCCAACCGTTCCTCGGCATTGCCGAAATCAACCAACTGCCACCGGGCACAAAGGTCGGGACGCGCACGGCGTGCAAGCTCATGCGGTTTTCTTCACCTTGGATACTCGCACCCGCCGGGCCCATGGCATCGCGACCGCGGATGTCGACGCGCAATTCATTTTCTAGCGCCTGCAAGCCTGCATCTTCAAGCAAAGCATCGAAGTCGAGGGTGAGGGTGGTCGCGCCCCAAAGCCGCGGAACGCCATCGCGCGCCACCCAGACCGGCAGCAGGCAGGTCAGCCCGCGCTTTCCCGAGCGCGTGAGCCACGGGCCTGCCAGCACCGGGTCGTCGAGCGCAATGGCATTGAGCAGGGGCTGTTTAAAGCTCGGCGACGCCATCAGATCGATGCCGAGCCAATCGGCATTACTGCTGATTGGATACGACTCGCTGATGCGATAGCCAGGCGCCAGCGACAAGTTCAACATGTACGGATCGCTGACGCGCAGCTCTTCGGCGATACGCAGAAATTCGTCGTGCGACAAGTTTTCTCGAATCACCAAATCGGCCGCGAGGCCGCGCAACTGGGCCACGCTCGAGTAAATTCGCATCTCAAGTCGCGCACGAAAGTCCGAAACTTGGGCTTGGATTGCCGACTGACGCTCGGCCATTTGGCGCTGACGAGACAGCTGGCCGGCCTGCCAGCTCAGCAGCAGGCCCAAGGCCAAGACCGCCGCCGAGACGAGCCAGACCAGACGCAGGCGCGTCGTAGGCAGTCGGGTGGAGGAAGCGCGCGGCGGGTAGGACATATCGGAGATTGTGAGGAAATCCCACTGAGTATCCCATTAACCCCTTAATGGAACCCGACACGTTCACTGATGGGCCTGTCCAACTGGAGTCCCACCATGCGCCCGTCCCTGCTATCCCTTGCGATCTCGCTGAGCCTGATTGCCGCCTGCTCGCCCACCCGCTCCAATCAAGGCTCCGTCAGTCAGACTGAGCGCCCGCACAAGTCCGATGAGAGCCAGCCGTCAAACAGGAGCGAGATAAGGGAGCAAGTAAATGCCGACGCATTGGCGTTCACTGCACTGCCCCCGCCCTCTCCGCCGCCCGCCTCAGTTCAGCCCGCGCCTTCCGAACGCTACAAACCGATGGATTCGGCAGCTTCGATCAATGTTCGAGGCTCGGGCGCAATCAACGCCATTGACGTGTCCAGCGTTGAAAGCACGACCAACCTCACCGCGGCGCAAGTTGCCAAGGTCGGTCGCATGTCAGGAGCCACCAGCGCAGCTCTGGCGCGGCAAAGCGTCGCGATAGCCCCCCCAGCGCTTGCCGCTGCCGTCGAGCCCAACACTGAAAAATATCTCGAGCACGTCGACAACCCGATCCAATTAACCAGCGAAAACCCGGTCAGCACCTTCTCAATCGACGTCGATACCGGCAGCTATAGCAATGTGCGACGCATGTTGATGGCCGGACAGCGTCCGCCTGCAGATGCCGTGCGCGCGGAAGAGATGATCAACTATTTCGACTACGGCTACGCGGGCCCGGCTAACCGCAGCACACCGTTTCGCGTCACCACCGAAATTGCCGGCGCGCCCTGGAACTCAAAGCACCAGCTGCTGCAGGTCGGCATCCAGGGCTACGACGTCGACAAGTCCGAGCTACCGGCGTCGAACTTGGTGTTCCTGATCGACACCTCCGGATCCATGTCCTCGGAAGACAAGCTGCCCTTGCTCAAGCGCAGCTTTGGTGAACTGGTCAAGCAATTGCGTCCGCAAGATCGCGTCTCGATCGTGGTCTATGCCGGCAGCGCTGGCTTGGTGTTGCCACCGACCACTGGCGCCGACACGTCGCGCATCCTGGCCGCACTTGACCAGTTGGGGGCCGGCGGTTCGACCAATGGTGGCGAAGGCATTCAGCTCGCGTATGCCACCGCCAAACAATCCTTCCTGCCCCACGGCGTTAATCGCGTCATCTTGGCGACGGACGGCGACTTCAATGTCGGCATGACCGACCAGAAGGCGTTGGAAACCATGGTGGCCGACCAACGCAAGAGTGGAATCGCGCTAACCACGCTGGGCTTCGGCACCGGCAATTACAACGACGGCATGGCCGAGCGTCTCGCCGACTTGGGCGACGGCAACCATGCCTATATCGACAGTTTCAACGAGGGCCGCAAGGTCATGGTCGAGGAAATGTCCTCGACCCTGATGACGATCGCGCAAGACGTGAAGATCCAAATGGAATTCAACCCGGCCGTGGTGGCCGAATATCGACTGATCGGCTACGAAAACCGCGCATTGCGGCGCGAGGATTTCAACAACGACCAAGTCGACGCCGGTGAAATTGGCGCCGGCCATGACGTCACCGCGCTGTACGAAATCACCTTGGTCGGGTCCGGCGGGCAAAGCGTCGATCCGCTCCGCTACGGCACACGAACCGCTGCCGCGGCCGGAAATAGCCAAGAAATTGGCTGGCTGCGCTTACGCTACAAGCAGCCCGGACAGAAAAACAGCCAGCTGATCCAGACGCCGCTCAAGCGCAGCGCGATTGCCGGTCAAGCCAGCCCACGCCTGCGCTGGTCGGCAGCGGTGGCGGCCTATGCGGACCTGCTTCGCGGCGGCAAAAACGTCAATGGCTTTGGCTGGGACCAGGTGCGCGCCCTCGCGCAGTCGTATACCGGTAATGATCGCTGGGGCTACCGCGCCGAATTCGTGCAATTGGTTGACCGTGCGCGCACCGTCACGCAGGGTGCGTCACCGGTTGCCGTGGCCAAGTGAGTGACCGGCATGGTGTCGCGTGTCTGGCCGAACGCGTCAAAACTCCGTACGCTCCCCCTCATGCAGGGGGAGCTCACCGACGAAGATTTGATGCTGGCCTATGGCGCCGGCGACACGTCTGCGTTTGAGGTGCTGTATTCGCGCCATCGCGGCCCCTTGTTCCGCTTCATGCTGCGCCAGGTGCGCGACCACGGCACCGCCGAGGAGATGTACCAAGAGGTGTGGCAGCGGGTGATCGTGGCGCGGGCCCGTTATCGACCCGAGGCCAAGTTCACCACCTGGCTGTACCAGATCGCGCACAATCGCTTGACCGACCATTGGCGCGCCCTGTCGCACCGCCCACCGGCGCCCGACGACGCCATCGAACGTGCTGAACGTGAGCCCGATCCAAGCACACCCGAACGCCAGCTGTCGGCCTTCGAGGAACGGCGCCGTTTGCAATTGGCTTTGGAGGAATTGCCCGCAGATCAGAGGGAAGCAGTAATGCTTCGGTTGGAACAGGAACTGTCGCTGGAAGAAATCGGCGAAATCACCGGTGTAGGCCGGGAAACAGTCAAATCCCGCCTGCGTTATGCCCTCGACAAGCTTCGGCAGCGATTGAACTCATGACCACCCACGACCCCCACCACGAACCGCTGGACAGCCAAGAACGCGAGCTTGCACGCATCGTTCGCGCGCTGCCGGGCGGTGAGCCGCCGGCGGCCTTGGACGCAATGATTCTGAAAGCGTCCCAGGACGCAGTCGCCGCCGCGCCTAACCGACGCAGGTCGCGCTGGCTGGCCGGTGGCGCGGTGTGGGGAATCGGCAGCGCGGCTGCCGCGGTATTGGCCATTGGCGTGGGCTGGCAGGTACTGAACCCATCGCCAGCGACCCACCTTCCCATGCCCGCTCGCGCACCGGCGCAGTCCGCGGCCGCGGCCGCGGCAGACTCTGCGAACGACGACGCGGCTGGAACGACCGTTGAATTCCGCGACCAGCCACGGAAAACCTACGACAATTCCCCGCCTCCGGCGCCGGCGGAAACAGCCGCTCCGTCGGTTCGCGCACGGACTCAAGCACAAGCATTCCCAGGCTCTCCCCCGCCAGCCCCGGCGGCTGCGCCAACGCCGCCAGCGCCGATGGCAACGGCGCCAGCCGTGACCGCTCGTGCCACCGGCGCCATCAATGCCATCGACGTTTCCAGCGTAGAAAGCACCACGATACTGTCGGCCGAACAAGTCCAGAAACTCGACAAGCAGGAGGCGTCAAGCAACTCGGCGTCGGCTAAACCAAGCGACACCGCAGTCGTCTCGGGTTCCTTGGGTGAGGAAGCCAACAGTCCTGCGGCTTTAGGCCGCAGAGAACGTGAAGCACAGTCGGCCGCGCGCGTGAGCGTCAAGGCCGAATCGGATTTCCGCGGTCGGCCAGTGACTTGGCTCGCCCATATCCGACGCTTGCGCGATGATGGCGACATTGCCAACGCGCGGGAAAGCCTGGGCGAATTTCGCAAGCGCTATCCTGAATTCGCGGTGCCTTCGGATCTGCTCGTGCTGATGGGCCCTTGAGACGGGCATGAGTCGGCTCACTTTAGCCGGGCCGGCCAGACATCTGATCGAGATTAAAAAAAGCCGATTCCTGGCCCAAGCGGTGCCGATTGATGATCCAGCCAGCGCGCTGGCGTTCTTGCGCGAGATTAGCGACCCCGACGCTACGCACAATTGCTGGGCCTATCGCGTTGGCCAAGCCTATCGATTCTCCGACGATGGTGAACCCGGCGGCACCGCCGGTCGGCCCATCTTGTCGGCCATCGAAGGCCAGGGCCTGGATGGCGTGGTCGTGGTGGTCACCCGTTGGTATGGCGGGATCAACCTCGGCGCCGGCGGTCTGGTCCGTGCTTACGGCGGCGTGGCCGCCGAGTGCCTGCGCACGGCCGCCAAACGCGAACTCATCGACAGCGTCACTCTGGCATTGCGCTGCGAATCCCGGTTCGCGGACGGTGTGCACGCCCTATTACAGGCTTGCAAGGGTGAAAAACTGCTCGAAACCTTCGATAGCGACGGACTGTCCTTGCAATTTCGACTCCCCGCACCCAACTTTGAAGAGTTCTCCAATCGCGTCCGCGACCTCAGCCGCGGCAGCGCCCAACTGCATCGCCTCGAGACCCGCCTGGAATGACTGCCCCCGACGACGCCACCCCCGCCATTCCCGTGGCGCCGCGCCAACGCTTGGTTTCCCTACGCGGCATTCTTCCCTTCCTCAAGCCACATCGGAGGATGGTGATTCAGTGGCTGCTGGCTCTGGCAGTGTCCTCCAGTGCGACGCTCTACTTCCCGGTTGCAATCAAGCAACTGATCGACCAAGGCTTCACGCGCAGCACCGCCGTCGATTCGCGCTTCCTGCTGCTGTTTGGCGTCTCGGTCGTACTGGCGCTGGCCACGGCGGCGCGCTTTTACTTCGTGTCCTTGCTTGGCGAACGCGTTATTGCCGACCTGCGCACGAAGCTGTATTCGCATTTACTGAACCTGGACCAAAGTTTTTTTGAGCGCACCCGCAGCGGCGAGTTGATCTCGCGGCTGTCGGCTGACGCAGAGCTGTTGCGCAGCGTCATTGGCTCAAGCATGTCGATTGCACTGCGCAGCGGCATCACCGTGATCGGCGCGGCGGTCATGCTGTTCATCACTAGCCCGCGGCTGGGAATATTGGTCCTGATCGGCATTCCGTTGATGGTGCTGCCGATTGCCTTGTCCGGGCGCCGCGTGCGCGGGGCGGCCAAGGACAGCCAGGATCGAGTCGCCGACGCCAATGCGCGGGCCGCTGAAACGTTCAACGCGATGCACACCGTGCAAAGTTACGCCCGAGAATCCTTTGAGCGTGGTCGCTTTACCGACGCAGTCACCCGCTCCTTGGGCGCTGCGCGCAAACGCATTCGCATGCAGTCGCTATTGACTGCGAGCGTAATCATCCTGGTTTTTGGCGGCATCACGGCCATCTTGCGCACCGGTGCCCACGACATGATGGCCGGCACGATGACGGCCGGCACCCTGCTGCAGTTCCTACTTTACGCCATCGTCGGCGCCGGCTCGGTGGGCGCGTTGACCGAAGTCTGGGCCGAGGTGCAGCGCGCCGGCGGCGGCATGGAGCGCATCAACGAACTGTTGTCGGAAACCTCACTGTTGCCCGTGCCAAAACAGCCCATCGCCTTGCCGGCACCGCTGCGCGGCGAATTGAACCTGCAAAACGTTCGTTTCCACTACCCCAGCCGTCCGGACGCGCCGGCGCTGGAGGATTTCAGCTTGCGTGTTGCGCCGGGCGAGACGGTGGCCTTGGTCGGCCCGTCCGGCGCGGGCAAAAGCACGGTGTTCCAACTGCTGCTGCGCTTCCATGACCCCGAGTCTGGCGTGGTGGCGATCGACGGCATCGACGTGCGTAGTATTGATCCGCAGGCCCTGCGCGAGGCCATTGCGCTGGTGCCGCAGGACCCAGTGATCTTCGGCACGACCGCGCGGGAAAACCTGCGCTACGGCAAGCTCGATGCGACCGACGCACAAATCGAAACGGCCGCCCGCAGCGCTGAGGCGCACGAGTTCCTCAGCGCACTGCCCGAGGGCTACAACAGCGAGTTGGGCGAACGTGGCGCCCGTCTATCGGGCGGCCAACAGCAGCGTCTGGCGATTGCGCGCGCGTTGCTCAAGGACGCGCCGGTGCTGCTGCTCGATGAAGCCACGTCGGCGTTGGACGCGCAAAGCGAGCGCGCCGTGCAGCAAGCCCTAGAGCGCCTAATGGAAGGCCGCACCACCTTGGTGATCGCCCATCGCCTGGCGACGGTGCTCAAGGCCGACCGCATCATCGTGATGGATCATGGCCGCGTAGTTGCCCAAGGCACGCATGCTGAACTGGTAGCGCAAGGCGGACTGTACGCCGAACTTGCACGGCTGCAATTTGAACACTGACTCCGAATGATCGCCAAAAAAACCCCGCCATGGTGGGGTTTGCTTTACTAACGCAGGCAGCAATTACAGGGGCGAAAGATTTACCGCCTGCTTGGCTATCGAGCTCCACACCTTTTCAACATTCAGGCGCCGGTCTTGGTTGAACAAACAAAAGCCGGTGGAGCCAATCGCCGGGAACTTGACGACGTCTTCCGCACAGCTGTCTTCTGGCGCGAGGACACCAAAACCTGAAGTAGCAAGGGCGAGATCATTCTGCGAGATCAAGCTACCAAGGCGTCCAGCAGGGCCGGCAAGGACGCCGAAGCGGTCTCGACGTTAGCCAGCACTTCTTCAAGCGTGATCTCAGCGGCGTCGCCACAACCAGCGGCCCAATTCGCCACCAAGGCCAGGCAGGCGTAGTCCAGGCCGAGCTCGCGGGCCAGTCCGGCCTCGGGCATTCCGGTCATGCCGACCAAGTCGCAACCGTCGCGGCGCATGCGAGCGATCTCGGCGCGAGTTTCCAAGCGCGGCCCCTGCGTTGCGCCGTAGCAGCCGCCGTCTACCATCGCGATGCCGCTGCGCGCTGCCGCGTCCAATACGGCCCGACGTAGGCTGGCGGTATAGGGCTCGGTGAAATCGACATGCACGACCTCGGTATCGGGCTCTTCGCAAATCGTGCTGATTCTCCCCCAGGTGTAGTCAATGATCTGGTCCGGGCAGCCAATGACGCGCGGACAATAGTGGTCGCTGATGCCACCGACGGCATTGATCGCCAGCACGCGCTGCGCACCGATGTCCTTGAGCCGCTGCAAATTGGCGCGGTAGTTGACCTTGTGCGGCGGCAAGGAATGGCCTTCGCCGTGGCGTGCAAGAAACGCCACGCGTTTGCCGGCAATGGTGCCGATGCGCAGCGGCCCCGACGGCTCGCCATAAATCGTACCGCCCTCGAGGGTTTTCACGCCCTCGAGCGCAGCAAGCTTATACAGGCCAGTGCCGCCGATGACGGCCAGTGCGATCGTGTCGTTCATTTCAGCGCGTAAATCCCGGGCAAGTTGCGCCCCTGTTCGTGGTAATCCATGCCAAAGCCGTAGACGTAGCGATCCGGCACTTCCAGCGCGACATAGTCGGCGCTGATGCCGTCGACGCGGCGATCGTGGTTTTTCACCGACATGACGGCGATGCGTACATCGGCCGCGCCCTGGTCTTCACACCAGTTGCGCACTGCCTTGAGCGTGTGACCTTCGTCGAGGATGTCGTCTGCGAGCAGGACGCGTCGGCCGGCCAAGGGTGTCGCAGGCCGATGTAGCCAAGCCAAGCCCGAGCCCGTGGTGGCCCCGCGATAGCGCGTCGCATGCAAGTAATCGAATTCGAGGTCGACATCGATATCCAAGGCGAGCTGCGCGGCAAACAGCATGCCGCCGTGCATGACGGTCAGGTAGACCGGCTTGTCGCCAAGGTAGTCGGCGCGAATCTCTTCAGCGATGCGCTCGATGGCCTCGTCAATCTCGGTCCGGCCGAACAGCAAGTCGGAATTTTTCAACGCAGCAACCAAGTCATTTGGCGAGGTGTTCATGCGAGCTCCGGACCGGACAGGCGTGCCCGGGCCCCATCGTAACGCGCTTGAACCAACAAGCTTGCCCAAGTTGTCGAACCGCGCCCCATCAAGGCCGCCAACGCTCCCGCCGGAGCCGCAGGTCGTGGGTCCATCGCCGCTAAGGAGTCAGCTACCAAGGCCGGCGGACAGACGAGAACCACATCGCAGCCGGCATCCAGATGCGCGGCAATGCGCGCCGAAACGCCACCCGCCGACTCGGCTGCCGCCATGCCAATATCGTCGCTAAAGATGACGCCCTTGAACCCCATCTGGGCGCGCAGGATGTCGTTCATCCAGATCGGCGAATAGCCGGCTGGCTCGGGCGCAACGGCCGGGTATTTCACGTGGGCCATCATCACGGCCTCTGCGCCAGCATCAATACCGGCATCGAAGGGCAACAGGTCCTCGCGCTGCAGCTCGTCCAGTGAGCGCGGATCGATCGCGTCGTCGAAATGGGTGTCTTCCAATACCGAACCATGGCCAGGAAAATGCTTGAGCGTCGCCGCCATGCCAGCGGCATGCATGCCACGCACATAAGCGCGAGTAAATTCGGCAACAATCGCCGGCTCGGCGTGGAAGGCGCGGTTGCCGATGGCGCGATTTCCGCGGCCCAAGTCAACGACCGGCGCGAAGCTCAGATCAACGCCGGTAGCGCGAATTTCGCTGGCCATCAGCCAGGCATGCTCTTCGGCCAAGGCCAAAGCCGTGTCGGGGTCTTTCGCGAAACGGGCGCCGAACAGCTCCAGTGGCGGCAGCTCCGCGTAGCCTTCCCGAAAGCGCTGCACGCGACCGCCTTCTTGGTCCACACAAATCAGCTGCGGACGCGGCGCGGCCTCACGGATTGACTGACTGAGCTCGGCCACCTGCGCCCGAGATGCAAAGTTGCGGCTGAATAAGATCACGCCAGCGCAGGCGGGATGCTGCAGCCAGTCACGCTCCTCGGCGGTCAGGACTTTGCCTGAAATACCAATCACCAACATCAGCCTTTCTCCTCGTCCAACCACGTTGACCATGGCCGAGCGGCCAGTGCCAGATTGTAATAGCGGGCACGGTCGGTGACTTCTTCGCCGGCCCATTCGGGCTTGGCAAAAACCTCATCCACGGCATCCAACTCGATTTCAGCGACTACTAGGCCAGCATTGTCGCCGTGAAACTCGTCCACTTCCCACAAATGATCGGCGTGCTGCACGTAATGACGGGTTTTATCAATCAGACCACCGACGCACAGGGCCAGCAGGTCAGAGGCATCCTGGGTCGGCAGCGGCACTTCAAACTCTTGCCGAGACGCGCCCAGCTCGCGCGATTTTATGTTTAAAAACGCTGACTCACCGGCGATGCGCACGCGCACTGACGCCCGTTGCTCGCCGCTTGCAATTGAACGTGCGTCGTTGAGATAGCCCTGCGCGATGCGCGCTGTTGCATGCGCTGCCGCGCGCCAGCCGTCGCCAATGACCAAGAATTTTCGCTCTATCTCAATGCCCATGGCAGCTCCAGTGCGACCGCCAACAGGCGTGGGATACGACGGGTTCCGGCGTCGTGCTTGACGGCCAGCCGAGTCACTTTTCGAACAACGCGATCGACTCGACATGCGCCGTTTGCGGAAACATGTCCATCGCTCCCGCTGCCTTGAGCGTGTAGCCCCGTTCGCGCACCAGGAATCCGGCGTCGCGCGCCAGCGAGGCCGGATGGCAGGACACGTACACGATGCGACGAATTCCTTTAAGCGGCAGCTGCGCCAACACTTCAGCAGCGCCCGCGCGCGGCGGATCCAGCAGCAGTTTGTCGATGCCCTGCTTGAGCCACGGTTCCGAGGCCAAATCCTTGGCTAGGTCGGCGGCGTGGAATTCAACGTTCGCCAGCCCGTTGCGCAGCGCATTTTCGCGCGCCCGCGCCACCAGGCCGGCTTCACCTTCAACGCCGATCACGTGACCAGCGCGACGGGCCAAGGGCAAGGTGAAGTTGCCCAGTCCACAAAACAGGTCGAGCACACGGTCGGTCGGCTGCGGATCCAGCAAGTCGAGCGCCGCGGCAATCATTTTCTGGTTCAGCCCATCATTGACTTGGATGAAATCGAGCGGCCGAAACGCCAGCGACAGGTCAAATGCGGGAATAGTGAACGCCAGCTCTATTTTTTCTGGCCACAGCGGCGCTACGGTCTCGAGCCCGCCCGGCTGCAGGAAAATCGCAAAGCCCGTGTCGCGAGCGAACGCGACCATTTTTTCGCGATCCGCGTCATTTAAGGGTTCTAGATGGCGGAATACCAGGGCGATTGGGCCGCCGCCGGTGATGAACTCAATCTGCGGAATTGTCCGCTTTCCCGCCAACGAATCAACCAACGCCGCCAACGCAGGAATCTTAAAGCCAAGCTCGGGAATAACCGTGTGGCATTCGCTGAGTTCGGCGACGAATCGCGGATTCGTTTCTCGAAATCCAACGACGACACGTTCTTTTTTCTCGACAAAACGCACCGAGAAACGGCCCTTGCGACGGTAACCCCAGGCCACGTCCACTAACGGGGCGAGGATACGCTCAGGCTCGACATGACCGATGCGCACGAGGTTTTCCATCAGCACGTTGTGCTTGGCCTCGATCTGCTTGGGCTCGGCCAAATGTTGCAGCACGCAGCCGGCGCAGACGCCGAAATGCGGGCAGCGCGGCGTTACCCGATCCGGCGATGCCACTAGCACCTCGATGGTCTCGCCTTCGTCGAAGTGGCGGTTACGCCCGGTTTGTTTCATCCGCACGGTCTCTCCGGGCAGCGCCCCGGCGACAAACACCGCCTTGCCTTCGTGGCGGCCCACGCCGCGGCCGTCATGGCCGAGTCCGTGGATCTCAATGTCTAGTTCGCGATGAATCTTCGAGCGGGATCGGGCCACGGGCGACTTCACCTGAAAAACAGCCGCAGATTGTCGCAAATCTGCCGTCCGAGGGGTACGAAACGCGCTTTTGGGCTACCCAGCGGCCCCGCCAGCCAAAGCTGGCAGGGCAGCCGTCGGCTTACTTCTGTTTCCAAGCGCCGTCCGAACTCTGGTACCACCAGCCGTCGCGCGCGCTAGCGACCCATTGCTTGGCAAACGTCTGTCGAATCTGGCCTTCCCACTCGGGATGGCCATTGGCGACGGCGATTTCACGGTAGACGGCGTCACGGTCGCGGTTGTCTTCGGCAACCGCCTGATTGGCGGGCACGCGATCTTTCAGCGCAATCTTGGTCGCATCACGTACCACCACCAGTCCATCCTTGCTGAAACCGAGCGCGCCACTTTCGAAGTGGGCCTGCAAGGAGCCTTGGAAACGCGCCGCCATGCGGTCTTGGATCGCCTTGATCGCCGGCGTACGGATGGTGATATCGGCCGCCTGTGCATAGGCGCTGTTGATAAATAGCGACATCGGGTCAGCACGCAGGCGCTGCCAAGCCGAGGGGCTGCCGTCGGGTTTCGGCACCGGTGCCGTTGCCGGTGGCGCGGCATCGTCGCCAATCACCTTGTCTACAAATTCCTTGGCCGCTTGCTGGGCTTCGGCAGCCGGGAAATAGACATTGATAGTGACGCAGGCGGCGAGGATCATCGCACCGGCGAGCAAGAACGTGGCCGATAGGCCCCGCGACATCGACTTATTCATACCACTCTCCATTATTGAATGACCGGGGCCTGGCCTTCGGTAGCCGCTTTGAGACGGTCCACCAGCGTCGGCCAATCGACCTGACGTCGGAAGCCTACCACCTGAATCCGCGGCAGCCCCGAGCCCGCCACGATGATATAGCCGGCGCCGGCTGAACCCAGCCCGGACATCTGGCAGACGTTGTCCTTGAGCGCGCAACCAATACCGATGCGGTCGTAGCCGAAATCGTCAAAGAACTTCAGCACCTGCGCCTGCAGGCCAGCCACGATTCCACTGCCGCCCACGCTGGAAATATCGTTGACCGCGCGCTGACTGATGCGTCGTTTGCCCTTGAAGGATTTGTCGGTCAAAAAACTCGCTTCGAACGCTACCGGCGTCCAATCGACGAGTCGCAACTGCTTGATACGACCATCGAGGCGCCCGGTGATCAATCCGAAATCGAAGGCTTTGGTCATCGGCTCAAGATCAAGGTTTTGCAAGGTAACGTCCGCCGACAGCGTGGGCGCAATACCCAAGGGCCGCTCCATCACCAAGTCGGCAAGTTCGACGCTGCCGCCGAACAGGTCCATCCGCAGGCCGCCGTCGAGCGTCAGGATGCTGTCGGCATAGCGCGCCGACGGAATCTTGCCGCTGATCGTGCCGGAAAAGGGCGGCCAGCCGAGACGCTGCGAGAGGCTGGCGAGGTCAAGCTGGTCCATGCCCATGCCGAATTGGAAGGTCGCACCGCGCGGGCCTTTTGGCGCCAGCCAGCGCAGGTGATCGAGAGTTATCGTGCCTTCGAGCACGGCCAACGGGACCGCCGATTGCAGCCGCAACTCGCCATTCGTGCTGCGAAAATCAAAGCCCGCCTTGCCCAAGCCAATGCCGTACAGCGCGGCGCTGTCCCAGGCGAGTCGGCTGCTGCGGATATCAGCGCCGGCGGTCCAATCGAGGTTGCCGCGAACACCGGCGATGGTGAAACGGGCCTTGTCATCGATGGCATTAATTGCTGTAAAGCGCGCTGCGAGCTCGGACAGCTCACCGCCGCGCAGACGCAGGTTCGCGGCCAGGCCACCGGTCAGCAGTAAGTCAGGAAACCCGGCCGGCGCAAGGAAGCCGCTCAGGTAGCGGCCTCGCGCGACCGATAAATCATCGAGCGCCAAGGCGAGATCTAAGTCGGACACTGCCGAAGCGGCATCCAAGGTCGCCTGCCCGTCTACGACCAGCACACCAGGATCGGACCACCGCAAAGTAGGTAATCGCCACGCCCCCTGCCCGCTCCGTTCGGCAACCACCTGCACTTCGACCGGCGAGCTCGGCAAGGTGGCGTAGAACGATTGCGCCAGCACTTCGCCACCGCGCAGAGTCAGGCGCGAGTCGACGCGTTGGCGACCGGCCTGGTCGCGATAATCGATCGCAAGTCGTCCACGCAGGTCGGCTGCGGCCAGCAAACCGTCCGGTGTTTCAAGGCCGAGCTTCTGCACGTCTAGGTCGGCTTTAACTTCAAACGGGCCTTTGGCCGGCGTCAACACGTCGACCCGACCATCTAGTCGTCCTTGCGTCCAGCGTCCGTCCGCCCACAGGCTGGCGAGATATGCCTTCAGCCAAGCCACCGGCACGCGCTCAAGCACAACGCGCGTGCGATCAGGCGCAGCGGCCAGGGCTTCATAGCGAATGCCGCTGTCGCCGACACGCAGGTCAGCCGTGGTCGCTGCGGCGGAAAACTCCACCGCCAGCAGTGTCGCTTTCGCGCCATTGGCCGCGACCTTACCGCGGCAGCGCCAACCTTCGGTAGGCGTGCGCTCCAGCGGACAGGTCCAGTCAATATTCTTGGCACGATACGAAAGCGCCGGAAAATCCAGCGTGGCTGCACGCAGTCGAAGATGGCCGCTGCTGGCGCCATCGGGCCAGTCCATGGTCACTTGCACGCCTTGCAGCGAGCCCGCGCCGGTCTGCACGCGCGCGATGCGGGCGTCGAGCACCTTGCCCTGCACACCGGTGGCGACCAGCACGCAGGCAAGGAGCAACCGCTTGATGGAGCGCTGCAGACTGAGCATGCTGCGAGGATAATCGCTTTGGAGCAGCCAATCCCAATGCCAGCCCAATGCCGGAAATGAACCGCCGCCTGTTACTGGTCGAAGACGACGAGATCAGTTGCGCCTTTTTGTCTGCAGCGCTGGCCAGTCTGCCGGCGCAGGTCGACGTCGCCCGCAGCATCAGTGAGGCCTGCGCGCTGGCCACGGCCGTGCACCACGCGCTGTGGCTGGTGGACGCGCACTTGCCCGACGGCGACGGCGTCATGGCGCTGTCGCGTCTGCGGGCGTTGCATCCCGGGGTCAGTGCGCTCGCCGTGACCGCGGACGACGATGTCCTCGTACTGGATCGACTCTGCGCTGCCGGCTTCATGGAAGTACTTCAAAAACCCATCGGCGTCGCGGCCTTGCTTGCCGCAGTCAGGCGCGCCTTGGGTGAGGCACCGAAGTCGCCAGTGCGCGTGTCGGAAAAATTGCCCGCGTGGGACGAGGACCAAGCCCTGCGCGCCGTCGGCGGCAGCTTTTCGGCCGTGTTGGCGCTACGCACGTTGTTCATCAATGAGCTGCCGCAACACTGCCAGTCCGCCTACGCCGCTGCTGATTCGGGCGACCTCACCGCCCTGCAGTCGGTGTTGCACAAGCTCAAGGCGGGCGCGGGGTTTGTCGGCGCAGCACGCCTCTTGCAGGCGATAAGTGCGTGGTCAATAACGCCGTCAGACGCTCGCTTGCGCCAAGCCTTTGTCGAGGCCGTCGCGGACCAGCTTACGTCGACCTATCCGGATCCGCCTCCGGATCGCGCGGCCTGATTCGCGCCAGCTCGCCGAGCAGTCCCCACGATCGCAACGCAACCGGCCCCAAGTGGGAAACCAATACCGCGCGCAGCGCGGGACGCAACTGGGCCAGAACGGCGGCGTCGGGTTGTTCATCGCCAGCCAAGGCCAACAGTGCTTCCCCCGAGACCGTGTCGCTGCGACGCCCTGAATCGGCAATCGGTCCCTGTGCCGGATCGAGGCGATAGCGCTTGTCGCCTTCAACAAGTTCATCGTCGTCGGTACGATCCCACGGCAGGCCGTAACCTAGCGCATCGAGCAAGTCGCGTTCGAAACGCCGCAGTGTCCAAGCCAGCGAGCCGGGCGCCGCAAGTTCGGTGCGGACGCGCGCGTACAGGTCAAAAACCGACTCGACCGCGTCGTTACGCGGCGTCAACCGCAGCACTAACTCGTTGACGTAAAACGCCGCCATCAAGGCCTCGCCGGCGATCAGCGGGGCGACATCGAGGGCTTCAGCTTGGATGAGCCGAGCCAGCTCGCCGCGCGGCAGGAAATCGACACGGATCGCCTGCAACGGCTGCAGCGCTGCGCGCAAAGGCTGCCGTTTGGGCGTGGTGAGTCCGCGCGCCACCACGCCGACGCGACCGTGGTCGCGAGTCAACAGTTCGACCAATAGGCTGGTTTCGCGCCAGGGCCGCGCGTGCAGGACGAAAGCCGGCTGTGCTTCGACGCGCATGGACGAACTAGACGCGTCGGCTAGCGTGACGCGGGCGCCGGGCGACCGGCATGTCAGTCGGTGTAGCCAAAGCGACCCAAGGCCGCCTCGTCATCGGACCAGCCCTCACGCACGCGGCACCAGGTCTCGAGGAACACCTTGCGATCAAACAAGCGCTCCATGCCCAGCCGTGCGCCGGTGGAAATCGCCTTCATGCGCTCGCCGCCCTTGCCGATCACGATCGGCTTCTGGCTTTCACGCTCGACCCACACCACGGCGGCAATTCGCAGCATCGCACCGTCTTCCTCGAATTTCTCAATCTCTACCGTCGCCGAGTACGGCAATTCTTCGCCGAGGCGCAGCATGAGCTGCTCACGCACCAATTCGCCGGCAAGGAAGCGCTCGCTCTTGTCGGTAATTTCGTCGTCAGGGTAATGCGCTTCGGACTCCGGCATCAGGCCGATCAAGGTCTTGACCAAGGCATCGGTACCCTTGCGCTTGCTGGCCGAAATCGGATGCACGGCGGCGAACTCGCGCTCGTGGGTTACTTGCGTGATGAAGGGCAACAGGCTGCCCTTGTCGACGATTTTATCAACCTTGTTGATTACCAAAACGCAAGGCACGCTCGAGTTGCGCAGGGCGGCATAGGCCAAAGCGTCGTCGTCATACCAGCGCCCGGCTTCGATCACGAGGATCGCCGCGTCAACGTCCGATACCGCACCACGAGCGGCGCGATTCATGTAGCGGTTCATGGCATTGGTCAGCTTGCCGTGGATTCCCGGCGTGTCGACCAGCATCAGCTGGCCCTCATCAAATGTA
>JBBSAA010000035.1:0-18827 GCA_038252715.1 Lysobacterales bacterium
CGCAGAAGTCGCTAGAGGCGCTGATTGCTTGGAACACGGCGAACAACGACAAGGCGATGCCGATCTTTGCGCAGGAAATCTTCGAGCAGTCGCAAAAGCGCGGGCCGATCACCGACGCGGCCTACCTGAAGGCGCGCAATGATGCGCGCCTGGCGGCGGGCAAGAACGGGTTGCTCGCTACCTTGGACGGAGACCACCTCGATGCCGTCATCGCCCCGAGCATGTCGGCGGCGTGGCTGACCGACCCGATCAATGGTGACCACTTCATCGGCGCCGGGTACGGCATGGCCGCCGTCGCTGGGACGCCCAGCATCACCGTGCCCTCGGGCGACAGCTACGGCCTGCCGCTCGGTATCGTATTCATGGGCCGGCCCTACAGCGAGCCGGAGCTGATTGGTTTTGCGTACGCCTACGAGCAGGCGACGAAAGCGCGTAAAGCGCCAGAGTTCAAGCCAACCATTACGTTTTGAATAATCAATGCGCGCGATGCGCTGCCCGCTGGCAAGAACCGCGCAGCTAACGACTGCGCGTTTTAAGACCTCGTCGTTCAGGGCCTCACTTATCAGTGCGATCCAAAAAGTGTCGTCATCCCGGCGAAAGCCGGGATCCAGTTTTTTATCCCGATGATCCTGAGCAGTACTCCGGAAGTAACAGGCGCCCAAGAGCACTGTTGGGAGCACTCAGCGTTGATGTACCTCCACCTCCCGCAGGGCAGAAGCACTGGATCCCGGCGTTCGCCGGGATGACGGTACTGGGGGGCTAGGCGCCTGCTGGCTCACGCGCGGCCATACGGCCATCAATGCAGCCGTCTCCTGCGGCTTCAAGCAAGACGCCTTTCATGACAACCAAAAGAAGCTTCGTCATCCCGGCGAACGCCGGGATCCAGCGCTCGTATCAACACGATCCTGGAACTAGCTGTGGGCGCTGAAGAAAGAGCGGCGGGGAACACCCCGCGTTGCTCGCGCGCCAGGTATTGCAATGCAACAGCATTGGATCCCGGCGTTCGCCGGGATGACGGGATGGAGAGGATTATGGGGATTGAGGGGCTAGGCGCCTGCTGACGTACTCGCAGGCAAGCGGCAATCGACAACGCCGTCTCCTGCGACTTCACGTACTGTTCTCACTCGACTTATTCAAACGTCCTACATCGCGTTTAAGGCACTTTGTTCAGACGACCACCCATCGTTCTGACGAACTCCCGTCATCCCAGCGAAGGCCGGGACCCAGAGACCTTACTTCGACGTCTCCGCATTCTGCTCGGGCAACACCAAGCGGCCGAGGCGACCGCCATCACCACTTAACCAAAACACACGACCAGTGCTGTCGACGCTGTCATAGCCCTCCACGGAAAGCTGGCGCCAATGAGGAGCAAAGCCGAAGTCATCTAAGGTGATCGGGCGAATTCCGTTGGCATTAGCATCACGTTCGGCCGCAGGCATCTGCCACACCTCCCACCATGTCTCTGCCGTGCGGCCGTCTTCCGGCAAAACATCCGTGCCGCCGGGGCCTGTGGCAATGCAAATCACAGGACGCTGCAGACAGGAGACGCCAGAGCGGTATCCGAGGGGTTGGCCACCGAAATTAGCGAAATGTTCAAATTTTACGGTGTCCCAGCTTTTGCCACGCACCTCGGGGACCAGCTTTGAACCTTCCGATGTCGGCAACATATGGGCTGGCGCCGAGGGTTGCTGGTGGAACTTTATAACGTGCGAGGACGCGGCGAATCCGTCGGCCAGCCCGGTCGCGTCTGGTTTCTGGAAATCACCACCGACCGCCATCAAGTTTCTGTCCCACTCCGTCAGCGAGAAAACGCCAACCGAAGGGGCGTGTGTTGCCATCGGCACCTCAATACCTCGCCAGCGGTTCTTTCCGCTCAGGCGATCGGGAGAAAATACGATCCGCGATGCAGCACCACCGGTGGCGATCGCGGTGAAGTCCTTGCCGCGGAAAATGCAGGTGCCACTGGCGGCGAAGGCGGCCTCATCCCTCACCGCAGGCGGTCCGTCCGGCATCAGTGCCCAAGTCCGGCCCGCATCGCTCGACTGATACACCTGAAAGTGCCCATCGACCGGATCGCCCAACATGCGCCCTTCCCGGCCATGGAAGTCCATGCAGTCGAAAAACGCTTTCGGATTTGTATTCTGTAGCGCAAGCGACCAACTACTGCCACCATCGCTAGTGCGATACACCCGCGAATCCTCGCCCGGCCCGATGCTAAGGACCACCGCCTCCTCGGCGCTGAAGCCTTCCACATCGCGGAAGTCGAGTTTTTCAGCGCCCGGAACCTTGAACACCGACCACGTTTTCCCTGCATCCATCGTTCGAATTACTGTGCCGTCGCGGCCGCTGGCCCAGGCGATGTTTTCATCCACGGCCGATAGCCCGCGCAAGCGGACGGTGACCGGCGAAACGAGGTCCTCGATGTGCGGCACCACTTTAGACACGGGCTCGGCAAGACTGCCGGCCACCGCATTGGCTGCCGCGAAGAGACCAAGCAGCGAAACCGAGAGGAATCGCTGCCGACGCATCAGGCGCTGGCCGGCGTTGTGATCTGCGACTGCTTGCGGACGATCAGCATCGCGATTTCCAGCGACTGCTCGTAGTTCAGACGTGGATCGACGGTCGAACGATAGGCGCGCTCAAGATCGGTCTCGGTCAGTTCACGCGCGCCGCCCATGCATTCGGTGACGTCCTCGCCGGTCAGCTCCAGGTGCACGCCACCGAGGCGCGAACCCAAGGCCGCGTGTACGTCGAAGCTGCGGTCGAGCTCGCTGCGAATGTTGTCGAAGCGACGCGTCTTGAATCCATTCGACGTGCTTTCGGTGTTGCCGTGCATCGGATCGCATATCCACAGCACCCTCTTACCTTCGCGCTGCACCGCCTGCACCAGCGACGGCAGGTTTTCCTCGACCTTCGCCGCACCCATGCGCTGGATGAACGTCAGGCGGCCCGGCTCATTGTCGGGATTGAGCACGTCGGCGAGCTTGAGCAATTGATCAGGCGACACCGAGGGACCAATTTTTACTGCGACCGGATTGCGCAGGCCGCGGAAATATTCAACGTGCGCGCCGTCCAGTTCGGCGGTGCGCATCCCGATCCACGGGTAGTGCGTGCTGAGGTTGAACCAGCCCCACTGGCGCGGCACTTGCCGCGTCAACGCTTCCTCGTACGGCAGCAGCAGGGCTTCGTGCGAGGTGTAGAAATCAGCGCGATTGAGGTGATGCAAGGCCTCGCCGGAAATCGTCTCCATGAACTTCACCGAGTCGCGCACCGCCGCCACCATGCGGTGGTATTCGTCCGACAGCGGCGAGTGACCGACCCAGCCCAAGTCCCAGTATTCGGGATGGTGCAGGTCAGCGAAACCGCCATCAACGAGGGCGCGCACGAAGTTCATCGTCATCGCCGAACGCGCGTGGCCTTTGACCATGCGGCGCGGATCGGGCGTGCGCGCTTGCTGAGTAAATTCGGGCTGGTTGATGAAGTCACCGCGGTAGCTCGGCAACGTCACCTCGCCCTTGGTTTCGGTATCAGTCGACCGCGGCTTGGCGTACTGGCCGGCGAAACGACCCACGCGTACCACCGGCAAACGCAGGCCGTGCACGAGCACCAGGCTCATCTGCAGCAGAACCTTCAGACGGTTTGAGATCAGCCCCGATTCGCAGTCGGAAAAACTCTCGGCGCAATCGCCACCCTGCAGCACGAAACGCTTGCCCTCCTGGGCCTCGGCAATTTGTTTCTTGAGCGCAAGGATTTCCCACGAGGTCACTAGCGGCGGCAGCGACGCCAGTTCCCGCTGGACGCCGGCAACGGCCTCGGCATCGGGGTACGTAGGCTGCTGCAGCGCTTTACGCGAGCGCCAGCTGTCCGTCGTCCAATTCACGGGGACGGAGACAGGATGCAGCGGGCGATCGGTGGCACTCATGGCTTCACTTTCCGAGTTACGGCTTTTGATCATCGCACGGGGGGTCGTTGAGTAAATATTCTGGAAATATCCAGAAGTGGGATGCCGATCAGCGCTCGAGGAAACCGATGCGACGGAAGCCGGCGTAAAGCGCGTAGACCGACAAGCCCAGATAACAAGCCAGCGTCCAACCCGGCATTGAGATGCCCAGGAAGGTCCAATCGACCTTGGCGCACTCGCCGGATGCAGTGAACACTTTGTCTACCACCTCGCGCATTGGGAACGCCTGCAGCATGTAGTCCAGACCCATGCCCGAACACAGCGGCACTTGGTCTGCCGGCAGGGATTGCATGTGTAAATGCCAGCCGGCGACACCCGCGCCTGCAGCACCGGCGATCAACACCAGCAACGCGTAAATCTTTCGGCCCCAAGCACGCGGCGCATGCAGCCCGCCGAGCAAGAAGAACGCGCCCATAACCGCAAAGGCAAGGCGCTGCAGGATACACAAGGGGCAAGGCGACATCAGCATGCCGTATTGCACGTACAGCGCGTAAGCAATCAGCCCGTAACAAACGACGAAACCGACGAGGAACTGAGCGCGGAAAGACCAGGACAACGGATTGGCATTCATAGTTTGGGCACGTTGCAGGGGTTGCGCCTTGGAACATACTCCTGCGCAGGAGTTTCCGAAAGTTACGGCGAGCGCACCCAAGGGCGGACAAACAAAAACCCCGGCCGGGGCCGGGGCTTTGTCACGCTTTTGACAAGAGCAACTTATTCAGACGTTGCGACTGCCGACACCTGCGGGCGATCGACCAGCTCGACATACGCCATCGGCGCATTATCGCCGGGGCGGAAGCCGCACTTGAGGATGCGCAGGTAACCGCCGGGACGGGCCTTATAGCGCGGGCCCAGATCGACGAACAGCTTGCCGACAGCCTCTTTGTCACGCAGGCGCGACATGGCGAGACGACGGTTGGCGACGCCATCGATCTTGCCGATGGTGATCAGCGGCTCAGCAACGCGGCGAAGTTCCTTCGCCTTGGGCAGCGTCGTGCGGATCAATTCGTGCTTGATCAACGACGCAGCCATGTTGCAGAACATCGCTTCGCGGTGAGCACTGGTGCGGCTGAAGTTACGGCCAGAATTACGGTGGCGCATGGTCGTGTTTCCTGTCTTTTTTAAAGACCCGGCCAACGATGGCCGGGTTCTTGCGGAGGGACCCGCGTATTGCTTAGCCCATCATGCCCTGCTGCAGACCGGCCGGCGGCCAGTTCTCCAGCTTCATGCCGAGGGACAGGCCGCGCTGTGCCAGCACTTCCTTGATCTCGGTGAGCGACTTCTTGCCCAGGTTCGGGGTCTTGAGCAGCTCGACCTCGGTGCGCTGGATCAGGTCGCCGATGTAGTAAATGTTCTCGGCCTTGAGGCAGTTGGCCGAACGCACGGTCAACTCGAGGTCGTCGATCGGGCGCAACAGCACCGGATCAACGCCGGCAACGGCAGACTTCGCCGGGCCGCGCTCGCGCTGGGTGAAGTCACCAAACACCGACAGCTGGTCCGTGAGGATGTCAGCGGCCGTGCGGATGGCGTCTTCAGCGTCGATCGTGCCATTGGTCTCGATATCCAAGACCAACTTGTCGAGGTCGGTGCGCTGCTCGACGCGGGCCGACTCCACGGCATACGCGACGCGACGGACTGGCGAGAAACTCGCGTCCAGCATCAGGCGGCCGATGGTGCGGGTTTCCTCGTCAGGACGACGACGCGCGGTAGCCGGCTGGTAGCCGAAGCCGCGTTCGATCTTGAGGCGCATGTTCAGCGCCGTGTCCTTGGTCAGGGTGCAGATCACGTGGTCGGGATTGAGGATCTCGACGTTGTGGTCGACCTTGATGTCAGCGGCGGTCACAACACCCGGGCCCTTCTTCTGAAGGGTCAGGGTGGTTTGCTCGGCGTTGTGCATCCGGATCGCGACGTCCTTGAGGTTCAACAGAACTTCAAGCACGTCTTCTTGCAGACCTTCGACCGTGGTGTATTCGTGCAGCACGCCGTCGATCTCGACTTCCGTGATGGCAAAGCCGGGGATCGAGGACAACAACACACGACGCAGGGCATTACCCAGCGTGTGGCCGTAGCCGCGCTCCAGCGGTTCAATCACGACTTTGGCGCGATTGGCGCCGAGGCGTTCAATGTTCGGGCCGCGCGGACGCAGCACCTGGTGGGCGGAAACCGTCATGGACAGTGACACTCCTGAAGAATTACTTCGAGTACAACTCGACGATCAGCGCTTCGTTGATGTCTGAAGGCAGGTCGGCGCGATCCGGAACCGACTTGAAAACGCCGGAGAACTTCTTGGCGTCAACTTCGCACCAGCCGGGGACAAGGTCCATCTGCTGGGCAAGGTTCAGCGCTTCTTGCACGTTGAGGTGCTTTTGCGCGCGGTCGGAAAGCTGAATGCTGTCGCCGGCCTTAACCTGGTAAGACGGCAGATTCACCGACTTGCCATTCACCATGACGCCCTTGTGGGACACCAACTGGCGAGCCTGGGGACGCGTGACCGCAAAACCCATGCGGTACACCACGTTGTCGAGGCGCTGTTCGAGCATCTGCAGCAAGGTCTCGCCGGTGTTGCCCTTGCGCGTGGCCGCTTTCTTGTAATAGCCGCGGAACTGGCGCTCGAGCAAGCCGTAAATGCGCTTGACCTTCTGCTTCTCGCGAAGCTGCGTGGCGTAGTCGGACAGTTTGCCCTTCTTGGCCACAGGACCGTGCTGACCCGGCTTCTGCTCGAGTTTGCACTTGGAATCGATCGCGCGGGCCGGACTCTTGAGGCTGAGGTCGGCGCCTTCGCGGCGGGCGAGTTTACAGGTGGGACCGGTATAACGTGCCATGTGCGTGGTCTCCCTTAGACTCGGCGCTTCTTCGGCGGCCGGCACCCGTTATGCGGGATCGGGGTCACGTCGATGATGTTCATGATCTTGTAACCGACGGCGTTCAACGAACGCACGGCGGACTCGCGGCCCGGACCCGGACCTTTGATTCGCACTTCCAGGGTCTTCACTCCGTAATCGAGCGCAGCCTTACCGGCTTTCTCGGCCGCAACCTGCGCGGCAAACGGGGTGGACTTACGGGAACCGCGGAAACCCGCGCCACCCGACGTTGCCCAGGAAAGAGCATTACCCTGACGATCAGTGATCGTCACGATGGTGTTGTTGAAAGAAGCGTGGACGTGGGCGATACCGTCAGTGACGATGCGCTTGATCTTCTTCTTGGCCTTCGAAGCCGGCTTGTTCATGGGTCGCCCTTACTTCTTGATAGCTTTGCGCGGACCCTTACGGGTGCGGGCATTGGTGCGAGTGCGCTGGCCACGCAGCGGCAAGCCGCGACGATGACGCAGACCGCGATAGCAGCCGAGGTCCATCAGGCGCTTGATCGATATACCGACCTCACGACGCAGATCGCCTTCGACCACGAACTTGGCCACTTCCGAACGCAGCTTGTCGACCTGCGCCTCGGTGAGGTCGCGGATCTTGACGGACGGCGTGACGCCGGCCGTTTCGCAAAGGAGCTTCGACCGTGTCCGGCCGATGCCATAAATACTCTGTAAGCCTACCCAGACATGCTTCTGGACAGGCAGGTTGACACCCGCGATGCGCGCCATCAGGCGATCTCCAAACTTTAAAGTGAGCGCAGTGAATCGAAAAGTATAGCAGGGCTTCGGGTTATCAGGAAGCCCCCGGTGGCTTTCACCACCGGGAACCCGGCATGGGGAGTGTGCCCATGCTCCGGCGACGGACCCGTGTTTGCCGGGACCCATAGGGGTCTTGGCAGCCCTGCGCTACTCCAGCGCTGGAACGAAACACTGGCCCACCCGTGCACGAAGCCGCTGCTCGGGTCGCCCTTCTAATGGCAACCACCGGGCTGAGCCGGCGGAATGCCTGTCGTTACTACCGTGCCAAGCGGCCCTGATGGACTGCCCGACACCCCAAAGAGGCGTTAGCTGCGGCTGAGGCCGCGCGAACCGCCCTTCAGGTTGGCTTTCTTCATGAGACCTTCGTACTGGTGCGACATCAAGTGCGCTTGGATCTGCGCGGTGAAGTCCATCACCACCACCACCACGATCAGCAGCGAGGTGCCGCCGAAGTAGAACGGAACCTTGAACCAGGCGCGAAGCAGCTCTGGCATCAAGCAGACCAGCACCAAATAAAGGGCGCCAATCAGGGTCAAACGGGTCATCACTTGGTCGATGTATTCGCCAGTCGCTTTACCTGGGCGAATGCCCGGGATCAAGGCGCCCGATTTCTTGAGATTCTCAGCAGTTTCTTGCGAATTGAACACCAGCGCGGTGTAGAAGAACGCAAAGCCGATGATCATGACGCCGTAAAGAAGCATGTGCAGCGGCTGCGCCGGTGCGAGCGACTGCGCGAGGGTTTGCAAGGTGCGATAAAGCGTCCCCTGCCAGCCTTCGGCCGTGCTGGCGCTGGTGCTGAACCAGGTCGACAGCGTGGACGGGAACATGATCAGGCTCGAGGCAAAGATCGGCGGAATCACGCCGGCCATGTTGAGCTTGAGCGGCAGATGGGAGCTCTGGTTCATGTAGCCCTGGCGACCGCCTTGGCGACGGGCGTAGTTCACCGTGATCTTGCGCAGACCGCGCTCCATGAACACGACGAAGTACGTGACACCCAAGACCAGCGCGATGATCACGAAGATCGAGGCGACATTGATGTCGCCGGACTGCACTTGCTTGAGCGTGCCTAGCATCGCACCCGGCAAGCCGGCGACGATACCCGCGAAAATAATTAGCGACACGCCGTTGCCGATGCCGCGCTCAGTGATCTGCTCACCGAGCCACATCAGGAAGATCGTGCCGGTGGTC
Organism: Lysobacterales bacterium; assembly: GCA_038252715.1. Lineage (GTDB taxonomy): Bacteria > Pseudomonadota > Gammaproteobacteria > Xanthomonadales > Xanthomonadaceae > Arenimonas. The sequence goes on from JBBSAA010000035.1 coordinate 8,772, forward strand.
AGCGCAACGGTCGCGGTCAGAATGAAGCCAATGCCCTGGTCATAAGCTACGCCCTGCTTCTGCAGTGCCGAGGCGATGCCGAAAGACTGCACGATGGCCAGGCCAACGGCGCCATAACGCGAATACTGGGTCAGCTTACGACGACCGCCCTCGCCCTCATTCTTCAACGCTTTCCACGGGCCATAAATCTGGCCCATGAGCTGCACGATGATGGACGCTGAAATGTATGGCACCACGTTCAACGCAAACAAACTAAAGCGATGCAGGGCGCCACCGGAGAACATGTTGAACATGTCCACGATGGTGCCTTCTTGCTGCTTCATGACCTCGAGCAAGCGCTCCGGATTGATGCCCGGCACCGGAATGTAGCTACCGACGCGATAGACGATCAGCGCCAGCAGAACGAACAACAGGCGCTGACGGAGCTCGGTATATTTACCGAGCCCGCCCAGGGCATTCATCGCGGGATTGGCTTGCGACAAGGTATTACTCCGTCAGGCTGCCGCCGGCAGCTTCGATGGCGGCCTTGGCACCGGCCGTGGCAAGGACGCCCTTGAAGACGAACTTCTTGGTCAACTCGCCCTTCTTGACGATCTTGGCCTGCTTAGCATTGGCCGGAACCAACTTGGCAGCGCGCAGCACGGCAAAGTCGATCTCGGTCACGTCCAACTTGTCGAGCTGATAAAGCAAGACTTCGGCGGTATCGTTCTTGAGCTTGGAGCGGAAACCGACCTTGGGCAGACGCTTGTACATCGGCATCTGGCCGCCTTCGAAACCGGCCTTAATCTTGCCCTTACCCGAGCGCGCGAACGAGCCCTTGTGGCCGCGGCCGGCAGTCTTGCCAAGGCCGGAACCAATACCGCGACCGACGCGAACGCGGTCTTTGCGGGCGCCCGGTGCGGGCTTGAGAGTATTGAGTTTCATGTGTGTTCTCCTCGGCGCGTCAGGATTCGACGCGAACCAGGTAATGCAGCTGGTTGATGAGGCCGCGGACCTGCGGAGAATCCTTCAGTTCGCGCACATCGTTGATCTTGCGCAGGCCGAGGGCGGTCACCGAGAGACGGTGGCGGGCCTGGCAGCCACGGAGGCCCTTTACCAACCGGACCTTGACGGTTTTATCAGCCATGGTAAATCTCCTCGACCTTCTTGCCGCGCTTCGCAGCAATCCGCGCCGGCGACTGCATGGCCTCGAGGCCCTTGACGGTCGCGCGCACCAAGTTGATCGGGTTACGCGAACCAACGGCCTTGGCCAACACGTTCTTAACGCCGACGGCTTCGAGCACGGCGCGCATCGCGCCACCGGCGATGACGCCAGTACCTTCCGAGGCCGGCATCATGAACACACGGGCTGCGCCGTGGCCGGCCTTAACCGCATGCCACAGGGTGCCTTCGTTCAGATCAACGCTGACCATTGCCTTGCGGGCGTATTCCATCGATTTCTGGATGGCGACCGGCACTTCGCGGGCCTTGCCATAACCAAAACCAATCTTGCCGGCGCCGTCGCCCACAACCGTCAATGCGGTGAAGGTGAATTGGCGGCCGCCCTTGACGGTCTTGGACACGCGGTTGACGGCGACGAGCTTCTCGATGAAGCCGTCGTCACTTTCACCGCGATTGCGATCGCGTTCGTTGCTGCTCATATTGATTCCTAAAGTTTGTTTACTTACGGCTGTCGCCGCTTATTGTTGTATGCCTGGGGTGGGACCGGAACGGCCCCTTTTCAATCCCTTGGCGTGCTGCGTGCTGCGCGAAACAGGCCCCGACAATCGCCGGGAAACCTTAGAACTGCAGACCACCTTCGCGGGCGGCTTCTGCCAAGGCCTTGATGCGGCCGTGGTAGCGGTAGCCCGAGCGATCGAAAGCGACCTTCTCGATACCGGCGGCGCGCGCACGTTCGGCGATCATCTGACCGACCTTGGTTGCGGCGTCCTTGTTCTTGCTGCTCTTCAGGCCATCCTTGACCGCGGCCTGCAAGGTCGAGGCCGAAGCCAATACCTTGGAGCCATCGGCGGTGAACACCTGGGCGTAGATGTGCTGGCCGGAGCGCAGCACAGACAAGCGCGCCACGCCCAAATCGCGGATATGCGAACGGGTGGTTTTGGCGCGGCGGAGACGGGCGATGTTCTTTTCCATGATTTTTCTGCCTTGAGGAACAAGAGAGGCTTAAGCCTTCTTGGCTTCCTTCATGATGATCTTTTCGCCGGAGTAACGGATGCCCTTGCCCTTATACGGCTCAGGTTTACGGTACGCGCGGATCTTGGCGGCAACTTCGCCGACGAGCTGCTTGTCATTACCCGAGACCAGAATTTCGGTCTGGGTCGGCGTTGCAATCGTGATGCCTTCCGGCGCCACGTACACGGTCGGGTGCGAGAAGCCGAGGCTGAGGTTCAAGTCCTTGCCCTGCATCGCGGCGCGATAACCGACGCCGACGAGCTCGAGCTTGCGGGTGAAACCTTCGGACACGCCGGTAATCATATTGGCGAGGATCGCGCGGACGGTGCCGGCCATCTTCATGTCGTCGACATTGGCGGCGCCGAGCTGCACGACACCATTGTCAACCGACAGACTGACGCCAGCTGGCTTGGGCATGCTCAACGAGCCTTTCGGGCCCTTCACGGTCAGGACGCCGTCGGCGTCCTTGATCTCTACGCCCTTGGCGAGGTTGATCGGTTTCTTGGCTACGCGGGACATGTGTTTGCTCCTTAAGCCACGAGGCAGATGACTTCGCCGCCCACGCCCGCAGCGCGGGCCTGGCGATCGGTCATCAGACCCTGCGAGGTGGAGATGATGGCCACGCCGAGGCCGGCGAGGATCTTGGGCAGGTCGTCCTTGCCGCGATAGTTACGCAGACCCGAACGCGAGACGCGCTCGAGGCGCTCAATCACGGGACGGCCTTCGTAATACTTCAAAGCGATTTCGAGCTTGGCCTTGGCGCCCTCACCCGTCGTACGGATGTCGCCGATGTAGCCTTCGCTGCGCAGCAGCTCGGCAATTGCCAGCTTCAGTTTGGACGCCGGCATCGAAACCTGCGGCTTGCCGACCGCGAGCGCATTTTTAATGCGCACCAGCATATCGGCGATAGGATCAGTCATGCTCATTAGTGCTTACCTGTAGTAAAGGTTGGGCAGCATCGATATCCGCGAATCCCTAAAGGGGATTAGCGATTACCAGCTGGCCTTGCGGAGGCCGGGCACGTCGCCACGCATGGTGGCCTCGCGCAGCTTATTACGGCCGAGGCCGAACTTGGCATAAACACCGCGCGAACGGCCGGTCAATGCACAACGATTGCGAATGCGGCTGGGCGACGAATCGCGCGGCAGCTTCTGCAGTTTTTCTGAGGCAGCGATACGATCCTCGTACGAGGTATCGGGGCTGGAAATAGCTTTCTTCAGCTCGGCACGCTTTGCAGCAAACTTGGTGGCGAGCTTCTTCCGCTTGATATCGCGGTTCACCATCGAGGTCTTGGCCATGATCGTTTCCTGATATCAGTTACGGAAGGGGAAGTTGAACGCTTCGAGCAGGGCCTTCGCCTCGGCGTCGGTTTTAGCCGTCGTCGTGATCGCGATGTCCATGCCGCGCATTGCATCAACCTGGTCGAAATCAATTTCCGGGAAGATGATCTGCTCTTTGATGCCCATGTTGTAGTTGCCACGGCCATCGAAGGAGCGACCCGAGACGCCACGGAAGTCGCGCACGCGGGGCAGTGAGACGCTGATCAGGCGATCCAGGAATTCGTACATCTTGGTGCGGCGCAAGGTCACCTTGCAGCCGATCGGCCAACCGTCGCGAATCTTGAAGCTCGCCACCGAGACGCGCGCCTTCGTGGTAACGGGACGCTGACCGGCGATCTTGGCCATATCGGCCACGGCATTCTCGAGGATTTTCTTGTTGCCCACCGCTTCACCCACGCCCATGTTCAGCGCGATCTTGGTGATGCGCGGAACCTGCATGATGTTCGCGTAGCCGAACTTTTCCATCAGCTTCGGAACAACGGTTTCTTTGTAAATTGTTTCCAAACGGGTCGTCATGGTGTCATTCCTCAGGCGTCAATCGCCTCACCGCTCGAGCGGAACACACGCACTTTGCGTCCATCCTCGAGCACCTTGAAACCAACGCGATCACCCTTGCCAGCGGCAGAGTTGAACAACATGACGTTGGAGATATGCATCGGCGCCTCACGCTCGACGATACCGCCAGCCTGACCGGCCTGCGGATTCGCCTTGGTGTGACGCTTGATGATGTTGATGTTCTGGACGACGACTTTATCGCCGGCAACCCGAACAACCTCACCCTTTTTGCCTTTGTCGGCACCGGCGATCACGATCACCTGGTCGCCCTTGCGGATACGGTTCATAGTCTTCTTCCTTCGCTCAGAGCACTTCAGGCGCGAGCGAGACGATCTTCATGAACTTCTCGGTACGCAGCTCACGGGTAACCGGCCCGAAAATACGCGTGCCAATCGGCTCTTGCTTGTTGTTGAGCAACACCGCGGCATTGCCGTCAAAACGGATCAGCGAACCATCCGAACGACGCACGCCCGAACGGGTACGGACTACGACGGCGTCGTAAACCTCACCCTTCTTGACCTTGCCGCGCGGGATTGCGTCCTTGACGGTCACCTTGATGATGTCACCAATGTGCGCGTAACGACGCTTGGAGCCGCCGAGCACCTTGATGCACATCATTTCCTTGGCGCCAGAATTGTCAGCGGCGTCGAGGTAGCTCTGTACCTGGATCATGGTCGGACTCCTTACTTACCAGCGCGGGTGAGGACTTCCACCACGCGCCAGTTCTTGGTCTTGGACAGCGGGCGGCACTCTGCGACGCGGACCATGTCGCCTTCGTTGCAGGCGTTGTCTTCGTCGTGGGCGTGCAGCTTGGTCGAGCGACGCAGGTACTTGCCGTACAGCGCGTGCTTGACACTACGCTCCACGAGCACCGTGATCGTCTTGTTCATCTTATTGCTCACAACGCGGCCTTCGACCGTGCGCGGCTGGGTTTCTTTCTGGGTCATGGCTCGCCCTTACTTCTTAGCGGTCAACAGGGTGTTCACGCGAGCGATCTCGCGGCGAACCCGGTTGATGTCATGGGTCTTGGCCAGCTGGCCGGTCGCCTTCTGCATGCGGAGCGAAAACTGCTCGCGATGCAGATCCAACAAATGGGCCTGGAGATCGGCCGGCGATTTCTGACGCAGTTCTTTGAGTTCCATTAGCGCACCGTCCGGACCACAAACGTGGTCTTTACAGAGAGCTTGGCGGCGGCAAGGCGGAACGCTTCGCGCGCCGTCTCTTCCGGAATGCCCTCGATTTCATAAAGCATGCGACCCGGCTGGATCGGTGCCACCCAATATTCCACGTTGCCCTTACCGGCGCCCATTCGGACTTCGATCGGCTTCTTCGTGATCGGCTTGTCGGGGAACACGCGGATCCACAACTTGCCACCGCGCTTGACGTAGCGGCTGACGGTGCGGCGCGCGGCCTCGATCTGGCGAGCAGTGAGCTGGCCATGCTGGACCGCCTTCAGGCCGTACTCGCCGAAGCTGACAGCAGCGGCGCTCCAGCTCAGGCCGTCATTGCGACCCTTGAAGACTTTGCGGTACTTGGTACGTTTCGGTTGCAACATGATGGCTTACCTCGGGTCGCGGGCCGGACGGGCCGGACGCTCGTTGCGCTCTTCGACTTTTTCCTGGCCTACCTGAGAGAAGTCGAAAACTTCGCCCTTATAGATCCAGGTCTTGACGCCGATGATGCCGTAGGTGGTCAGGGCTTCGGCAAAGCCGTAGTCGATGTCCGCACGAAGGGTATGCAGGGGCACGCGGCCCTCACGGTACCACTCGGAGCGGGCAATCTCGGCGCCGTTGAGGCGGCCGGCGACATTGACCTTGATGCCGAGGGCGCCGAGGCGCATCGAGTTGCCGACGGCGCGCTTCATTGCGCGGCGGAACATGATGCGGCGCTCAAGCTGCTGGGCGATCGACTCGGCCACCAACTGTGCGTCGAGCTCGGGCTTCCGGACTTCCGCGACATTGATATGGACGGGAACGCCCATCAAGTCGGAGACTTCCTTCTTCAGCTTCTCGATGTCCTCACCGCGCTTGCCGATCACCACACCCGGACGCGCCGAGTGGATGGTCACGCGCGCCGTGTTGGACGGACGCTCGATCAGGATCTTGGAGATGCCCGCCTGGGCGAGCTTCTTGCGCAGCATCTCGCGGACCTTGAGGTCAGCAACGAGGTACTGGGCGTAGACGCGCTTGTTGGCGAACCACTTGGAGTTCCAGTCCTTGGCAATGCCAAGGCGAATACCGGTCGGGTGTACTTTGTGACCCATAGTCCTAGTCCTTAGCCTTTCTTGCCAGAGCCCACAACCACAGTGATGTGGCTGGTGCGCTTGAAAATTTGCGTGCCACGACCCTTGGCACGGGCCATGAAGCGCTTCAGGATCGGGCCTTCGTCGACGGTAATACCGACAACCTTGAGCTCGTCCACGTCGGCGCCGTTATTGTTCTCGGCGTTGGAGGTTGCGGAGTAAACCACCTTGTAGATGATCTCGGCCGCTTTCTTGTCGCTGAACTTCAGCAGGTTGAGCGCCTTGGCTACCGGCAGGCCGCGCACTTGGTCTGCGACCAGGCGAGCTTTCTGCGGCGAGGTGCGCACCGTGCGGAGGATGGCTTTAACTTCCATGGTCCGATTCCTTACTTGCCGCCGGCTTTCTTGTCGCCACCGTGACCTTTGAAGGTCCGGGTGACGGCAAATTCGCCGAGCTTGTGGCCAACCATGTTCTCGTTAACGAGAACCGGGATATGGACCTTGCCGTTATGGATGGCGATGGTGATGCCCACCATTTCCGGGAGGATCATGGAACGGCGCGACCAGGTCTTGATCGGCTTCTTGCTGCCCTGTGCGGCCTCCACCTTCTTGACGAGGTGATGGTCGACGAACGGGCCTTTCTTAAGTGAACGTGGCATGGCCTATCAACCCCTGCGATCGCGCACAATGAACTTGTCAGTGCGCTTGTTGTGGCGTGTCTTGTAACCCTTGGCCGGCGTGCCCCACGGGGAAACCGGGTGCGGATTGCCTTGGCCAGCCTTGGCTTCACCACCACCATGTGGGTGATCCACCGGGTTCATGGCCGCGCCGCGGACGGTCGGCTTAATACCGCGCCAGCGCTTTGCGCCAGCCTTGCCGAGCTTCTCGAGGTTGTGCTCGACGTTGCCCACTTCGCCAATGCTGGCGTTGCAGTCAATCGGCACCTTGCGCATTTCGCCGGAGCGAAGACGCAGCGTGGCGTAGCCGGCATCACGAGCAATCAGCTGTGCACCAGCACCAGCGGCGCGAGCCAACTGAGCGCCCTTGCCCGGCTTCATCTCGATGCAATGCACGGTCGAACCGATCGGCATGTTGCGCAGCGGAAGGGTATTGCCGACCTTGATCGGCGCGTCCTTGCTGGAGATGACCTGGTCGCCCTGCGCCAAACCCTTGGGAGCGATGATGTAGCGGCGCTCGCCGTCGGCATAGCACAGCAGCGCGATGTGCGCCGTGCGGTTCGGGTCATACTCGATGCGCTCAACGCGCGCCGGGATGCCTTCTTTGTCACGCTTGAAGTCGATCAGGCGATACGCCTGCTTGTGACCACCACCGATATGACGGGTGGTGATGCGACCTTGGTTATTACGACCACCGGTCTTGGGTTTTTTCTCGACCAGCGATTCCAGCGGTCCGCCCTTATGCAGGCCGGCGGTGGAAACGCGCACCATGGCGCGGCGGCCAGGCGAAGTCGGTTTGAAAGTCATCAGTGCCATGGGAATACCTTAGGCCTTGGCCATCACGTCGATCGTCTGGCCTTCGGCCAAGCGAACGTATGCTTTACGCCAGTCGCCACGGGTGCCGGCGCGGAAACGGAAGGTCTTGTTCTTGCCCTTCACATTAAGCACGTTCACCGCTTCGACCTTGACATTGAACAGCGATTCCACGGCCTGCTTGACGTCGGCCTTGGTCGCGTTCGAAGCCACTTCGAAGACGTACTGGTTGATTTCCTGGAGCCGCGCGGTCTTTTCAGACACGAGCGGAGCGCGAATCACGTTAAGAAGCCTGATGTTGCTCATGCCAGCCACTCCTCGACTTTCTTGACCGCGTCAGCGGTCATGACCACGTGTTCGGCGCCCACCAGGGCGGCGGGATCGATGCCCTGCACGTCACGAACCTGCACATATGGAATGTTGCGGGCGGACAAGTACAGCGCGTCGGAACCATTCTCGGTAACGATCAGCGGGCGCTTGGACAGGCCCAGCTGGTCGATCTTGAGGATCAAGGCCTGGGTGTTCGGCTCGGCAACGTCGAATTCCTCGACGACCGACAAACGGCCCTGGCGATTGAGCTCGGACAGAATCGCGCACATCGCTCCGCGGTACATCTTGCGGTTTACTTTCTGCTCGAAACTGCGGGGCTTCGCAGCGAAGGTCACGCCGCCGCCGATGAAGATCGGAGCGCGATAGTCGCCGTGGCGAGCACCGCCGCCCTTCTGCTTCTTGAACTTCTTGGTCGTGCCGCGGACTTCCGAGCGCGTCAGCTGGGCCTTGGTGCCCGAACGACCGGCGTTGCGGAAAGCAACGACGACCTGGTGCACGAGATCCTGGCTGAATTCGCGATCGAAGACGGTGTCGGAGACCGACAGCTTCTTGTCGCTGCCATTAATGGCGAGTTCCATGTTCTAACTCCTCAACCCTTGGTGCCGGGACGGACGATGACGTTGCCGCCCGGGGCGCCAGGAACGGCGCCCTTGATCGCGATCAGGCCGCGCTCTGCGTCAACCCGAACCACTTCAAGATTCTGCGTGCTCTGGTTCACGGAGCCCATGTGGCCGGACATTTTCTTGCCTGGGAACACACGACCCGGCGTCTGGCGCTGGCCGATGGAGCCCGGCGAGCGATGCGACAGCGAGTTACCGTGGGTGGCGTCGCCCATTTTGAAGTTGTAACGCTTGATCGTGCCCTGGAAGCCTTTGCCCTTGGTCACGCCCTGCACGTCTACGATCTGGCCAACAGTAAAGATGTCGGCCTTGATCTCGCCGCCAACCTCGAAATTGCCGAGGTCCTTGGCGTCAACGCGGAACTCCCACAAACCACGACCGGCCTCGACTTTCGCCTTGGCGTAGTGGCCGGCGAGCGGCTTGGTGACCAGGAACGCGCGCTTGGCGCCAGCGGTCACCTGCACGGCGCTATAGCCGTCGGTTTCCGCTGTCTTGATCTGGGTAATGCGGTTGGCGCTGGCCTCAATGAGGGTCACCGGGACGGAGCGGCCGTCGTCAGTGAAGACACGAGTCATGCCGGCCTTGCGGCCAATAATTCCAATAGTCATGTCCGTCGCCTCAGGTCAGCTTGATCTGGACATCGACGCCGGCTGCCAACTCAAGTTTCATGAGGGCATCAACGGTTTTGTCGTTGGGGTCGATAATGTCCAGCACGCGCTTGTGGGTGCGGGTCTCGTACTGGTCGCGGGCGTCTTTATCGACGTGCGGCGACACGAGAATGGTGTAGCGTTCAATCTTGGTCGGCAGCGGGATCGGGCCGCGCACTTGGGCGCCGGTCCGCTTAGCTGTTTCGACGATTTCGCTAGCCGAACGATCGATCAGACGATGATCGTAAGCCTTCAGCCGAATCCGGATTTTTTGATCCGCCATGGCGAATATCCTTTCGTTTAAAGAGCGCCGGGAACAGGAACGTAGGCCCTGTTCCCCGTTAAAAAAAACACGATGGGCCGTGTTTGGCCCACCGAGTCAGAAAGTATAGAACGAGTTAAGCGGCCCTGTCAATTGACTTAGGCCCTTTTTTCGCTCCATTCCCTTCCTGGGAAACGAACACGAGGCGCATCCTGCCCCTCATTTCGTATTTGAGGCCGCCCAAGGGGGCGGCCGGTGCCGCGTATTACTTAAGGACCTTGGCCACGACGCCGGCGCCAACGGTGCGGCCGCCTTCGCGGATCGCGAAGCGCAGGCCTTCGTCCATCGCGATCGGGGCGATCAAGGTGACCACCATCTTCACGTTGTCACCCGGCATCA
>JBBSAA010000036.1:0-18435 GCA_038252715.1 Lysobacterales bacterium
ATGATGATCAGGGTATGCGTGAGCATCGGTGTGTTTGCCTCAAAGAAAGAATGATGGTGCGCCTGCGCCGAAGGACCTCAGGCGTGATTGCGCTCAACCCATGCGGCAAATGCCGTAAGGAACTTGCCGAGGAAGTCGCTGGTGCCGGCGCTCAACATACCCGCCTCGTCAAATAGTTTTCCGATGCCGCCAATGTAGGCTTCGGGCTGCAACAAGGTCGGCATATCGAGGAAGACCAGTGACTGCCGCAGGTGGTGGTTCGCACCAAAACCGCCCATCGCGCCCGGCGACACCGTGACCACGGCGGCGGGTTTGTGACTCCAAACCGACTTGCCATAAGGGCGCGAGCCCACGTCGAGCGCGTTCTTGAGAACTGCAGGCACGGAACGATTGTATTCCGGGCTGACCAGCAGCACCGCATCGGCACGGCGAACGCGGTCGCGGAATGCCGTCCAGGCCGCGGGCGGATCGGCGGTCTCTAGATCCTCGTTATAAAACGCCAAATCACCGATCTCGACGATCTCCAAGCGCAGCGATGCCGGCGCCAACTCGGCCATCGCCAGCGCGATTTTGCGATTGAACGAGTCCTTGCGCAGACTCCCAACCAGGACCACAACTTCACGTTGGCTCACGGGCTACTCCAGTTACTGGGACGGGATGGGCGCACGTTAACAGCTGTCAGTAAATGGCGAAACGGCAACCGACTCAGCGCAGCAGTTCGTACGGGCCGCCTTGCGCCAACGCGCGCTGGTAGGCCGGGCGAGCGTGAATCGTGGCAAGCCAAGCCGTCAGCTTCGGTCGATCCCCAGCCAAACCGCCGCGCGAGGCAGCCGCTTCCAGCGGGAAACTCATCTGGATGTCGGCAGCAGTAAATTCCGCACCTGCAAACCAAGGGCGCGATGCCAGTTCGCTTTCCATGTAGTCGAGCTGCGCGACGATTTGCGGCGTCACGAAGGTCGTCATGACCTTGTCGGCGATCGCCCGCGCAACGGGACGCACAAAAAACGGTGCCGGTGCGGTGCGCACGCGACCAAACACTAGGCTCATTAGCAGCGGCGACATCGCCGTGCCCTCGGCGAAATGCAGCCAATAGGTGTACCGACGTCCGTCTTCGGTGTCTGGCGCTGGCTTCAAGCGGCCTTGACCGTAAGTATCGACCAAGTACTCCACGATCGCGCCCGACTCGGCCACGACGATGGCGCCATCGGTGATCACCGGCGACTTGCCCAGAGGATGGACCGCGCGCAGGGCGGCAGGCGCCAACATCGTCTTCGCATCCCGCTCATAGCGTTTGACCTCATAGGGCAAGCCCAGCTCTTCAAGCAGCCACAGGATGCGTTGCGAACGGGAGTTGTTGAGGTGATGAACGACGATCATGCGGGGGTTTCCTGAAAGACTATCCAAAAATTATGACGTAATCGCCGCGAACGCTAGGCGATGGTCGGCGAGGGGCTGCTTGCCGACGCGACTGTCGTCAATCAGCATCCGGTCCGGCCACGAATTGTGCCTCATACAAAGTGGCATTCCGCGCGTTCCCACACCTGCCGCGATTATTCTTCTCCGTCGCCCACAAGCGTCGGCATCGCCAACTGTCGGGCGATCTCGGCATCCTTTTCAAGCCATAGCCCATTCATCCACTGCTGGAAACGGGCGCGGAATGCGCGATTATTTTCATAGTCGCCGGCGAGGAACTCAGCCGGAATCGGTCGTTCACGCACGATAACGCGCACATCGGCAATTCGATCGGCAATCAAATCGAGCATTCCCGGCTTGCCCCCGGGATATACGATGGTCACGTCCAGGATCGAATGCAGGGCCTCGCCCATCGCATCGAGCACGAAAGCCACGCCGCCTGCTTTGGGTTTAAGCAGGTGCACGTAAGGCGAGGATTGCCGCGCGTGCTTTTCCGGCGTAAAGCGCGTGCCCTCGACGAAATTCATCACCGACACCGGCATGTGCCGAAACTTCTCGCAGGCTCGGCGCGTCGCTTCGACGTCCTTGCCAGCCAGATCTGGACGCTTGGCTAGTTGACTCTTGGTGTAGCGGCGCATGAACGGAAAATCGAGCGCCCACCATGCCAAGCCCAGAAATGGCACCCAAATCAGCTGACTCTTGAGGAAGAAACGGCCAAACGGCACCCGTCGGTTCAACAGTTTTTGCAGCACCGGGATATCAACCCAGCTTTGATGATTAGCCAACACGAGGTAGTGCCCGTCGCGACGAAGCCCCTCCAAGCCTTGCACATGGAAACGCGTGCGGGTGAACAGTGCAAACAACAGGCCATTGCTGCCGATCCAGCTTTCGGCAATGCCGGTCAGCACCTGGTTTAGGCCACGACGGATCAACGGGATCGGTAACAGCCACTTCAAGAAGGCAACCACGAACAACAGCGAGCAGTGGACAACGGTGCTGATCGCAATCAGCAGTGCCACAACGGGAATGCGCAGGAAGGACGGAATGAAGGCGAGCATGGGTGCGCTACGAGGGAACTGGGCGCGATTATCGCCTGTTTTCAGTGAATATCAGTGCCGTGCCGGACTTAGGGACGCTCGCAGACGTCGTCCTTGCAGCCTTGTGAACGTGCGACGGCGCGGCGGGCCGACCATGCCACGAGCCAGCCGAAGGCGGTGGTAAAGCCGATTTTCGACAGCCCTTGGCGGTGCCGCGCGATCCAGGGATAGGTCCGATCCCAAAGCGGCCGAAGCCAGCGGTTTTCCCACAGGCCGGCGATGGCCTCGATGCCGACGGCGCGATAGGCGAGTACGAATACATCGACGCCAATAAACCAGCGCCCCGCCGCATCCTGCGCGTGGATCAGGGTCATCAGCTGCTCAGTCCGAAAACCGGCACGATCTACCTCAATATCGCTAAACCCAGGCACCGAGCAATCTACCAACTGCAGGTCGCCGGCAACATCGTGATCCTTGAGCGTGACCATTTCCTTGCGGCACAGCGGGCAGCTGTCATCGTAGTAAATCGTCAGGGGGAAGGTGGCGGCCAAACTCATTTCGTCGCTCCGTCGCGCAGCAATTTCTGTATCCGGCTGCCGAGTTTCATCACCTTCATCAGCGTGGCCGGTTCCAGCCGCAGCATTTCCTCGCCCCAAGACGACAGGCTGGTCATCAACGCCAGCGTCTCGCGGATGCGCGCCTGGGCGTCTAAGTCTTCGAGACTGAAATCAGGGTCGGCCAAGCAGTCACCGAGCATCGCGACGGTTGGATCAAACTCGCGCGACTTGCGCTCGCGCACGACGGTTCGAAACAGCTGCCACGCATCTTTTCCGGACTCGTAGTGATCACGACGCTCGCCAAGCAAGTGGACGACGCGCACCAAGTTGTAGTTCAGCAACTCACGCAGGCTATTGCTGACGTTGGAGCGCGCGACGACCAAGGTCTCGGCGATTTCCTCGGCGTGCATTGGTCGGCCGGACAAGAACAGCAGCGCGTGGATTTGCGCCACGGTGCGGTTCACGCCCCAGCGCGAGCCCATTTCGCCCCAATGCAATACAAAGCGGCGGCTAACCGGCGTGAGTTCCGCGGCCGCTCGGGCAGGTGTTTCGGTGGTCTCGACCATCGCAGTCCCCAGACACAAAAATCTGTTGCGTCCAGAGTATTTCGGTCATATATTTCTGTCAAGACAGAAATAACTGAAACTAAAGGCAAGCCATGGACGTCCTGCTCCCCATCGAACAAGCCCATAGTCAGACAGAGCCTCCCCCGCTGCGGGTGCTGGTGCTTGGCGGCTCAGGATTCATTGGTCGCCACGCCGTCGAGGCGCTGCTGCAGCAGGGCTGCACGGTGATCATCGGCAGCCGCCACCCGCAAAGAATTGACGAAAAACTGCCCATTGACGCCCGTCCCTGCCCACGTCGGGTGACGCAGCTCGAAGGGCTCACGAAGGCTGCCGATTGGGCTCCCGTGCTGACCGATATCGATGTCGTGCTCAATTGCGTCGGCATCCTGCGCCAGCGTGGCAATGAAACCTACGAGCGCGTGCATCACCTGGCTGTCGCCGCGCTTGCCGAAGCTTGCCGCCGCGACGGTCGACGTTTGGTCCACGTCTCAGCCCTCGGTTTGGAATTTCCGGCGCGCAGCCGCTTCCTGCGTTCCAAGCGCGATGGCGAAGCGGTGTTGCGCGCCAGCGGTGCCGACTGGCGTATCGCTCGACCGTCATTGCTCGACGGCGACGGTGGGTTCGGCGCGCACTGGATTCGCCGAGTCGCTCGCTGGCCGCTCCAGTTGCTGCCGGCAGACGCCATCGGGCGCATTGCCGCGTTGGATGTCAAGGAATTGGGGGAGGCGCTAGCGCGTTTGGTACATCTGCCCTTGCCAGAAACTGCCAGCAACGACGAGCGGGAATTTGAACTAGGTGGCCCGCTGTTGCAGACGCTGCCCGACTACCTCGCCGCGATTCGTCGCCTACACACTGAGGCTCCCCTGCGCTGTTTCCGGATTCCCAGCCTCCTGGCGCGCCTGGGCAGCCATATCTGCGACCTGATGCACTGGACGCCGTTTTCATTCGGGCATTGGGAACTGCTGCGACACGACAACCGACCGCAACGTAATCGCCTCCCAGAGTTGCTTGGCCGGACCCCGAAAATAGTCGGTCTGCCGGCGGCGTGCGCCCTGCCACTCGCAGCGACAGCGCACTGACGGACCCTCAGCGGTCGATTCAGGCCACTGGCCCGGACAGGGCGAACCCGGGCATCATCGACGTTCCCCTGTCGCGATGAGCTGTCCATGATCCGTCCTCTCTGCCTTGCCATCACCCTTGTATTGGCCGTCTCCACGGCAGCCGCCGCCGACAATGCCTTGACCACGGTCTCGGAGCGTTCGGGCTTCGTCAAGACCGGTCGCTACGATGAAGTGATCGCGCTGTGCTCAGCGTTCCAAGTGGCGTATCCGAAACAGATTCGGTGCATCACGTTTGGCACCACGCCCGAAGGCCGTCCGATGAAGGCCCTCCTGGCAACCCGCACCGGCGCGCTGACCGCGGCGGACGCGCACAGTCGAAAAATTCCTGTGTTGCTGGTCCAAGGCGGTATCCACGCCGGCGAAATCGATGGCAAGGACGCAGGATTCTTGGCCTTGCGAGAAGTGCTCGATGGCGAAGCGGCCGCAGGCGCGCTCGACAAGCAGGTGCTGATCTTCGTACCGGTGTTCAACGTCGATGGCCACGAGCGCTTCGGTCGCTGGAACCGCCCCAACCAAGTCGGCCCGGAAGAAATGGGCTGGCGCGTAACTGCCCAGAATTACAACCTCAATCGAGACTATGCCAAGGCCGATGCGCCGGAAATGCAGGCGATGTTGGGATTGGTAAACGAATGGGACCCGGTCGCCTATATCGACCTGCATGTCACCGACGGTGCAAAGTTTGAACACGACGTCTCTATACAAGTCGAGCCTTTGCACGCTGGCGACGAGGAAATGAAGAAGGCCGGACTGCAGTTGCGTGATGGCGTGATTTCCGACCTCGCGAAACAAGGTTCCCTGCCCCTGCCCTATTACCCGTCGTTTGTGGAAGGTGATGATCCAAGCTCGGGCTTTATCGACGGCGTGTCCCCGCCGCGCTTCTCGACCGGCTATTTCCTGCTTCGCAACCGGATGAGCATGCTGGTCGAGACCCATTCTTGGAAGGACTACGCCACGCGAGTCCGAATTACTCACAATGCAATCGTCTCCGTGCTGAACTTGGTCGCGGAGCACGGAAGCGATTGGCTGGCCACCGAGCAGGCCGCCGACGTCCGCGCTGCGGCGATCGCTGGGCAGTCCGTACCGCTCGACTACACCGCCACCGACAAAGTGCGCACGGTGGCCTTTCGTGGCTATGAATACACACGCACGCCGTCGGAAGTGTCTGGCGCCTTGATGACGCGTTACGACGACACCAAACCGCAAATCTGGAATGTGCCGCTGCGCGATGAGATCGTACCCGGCGTACAAGTCACCGCACCCGGCGCAGGCTACATCGTGCCAGCGGCACACGCGGTCTGGGTTGGCGAGAAACTTCGTCAGCACGGTATTAAATTCCGGGTGCTGACCACGGCACCGGGCAAAGCGCCGGTCGAAACGTTTCGCGCCGACAAAGTGACGTTCGCTGGGCGCTCGGTTGAAGGCCATCAAGCGACCACGCTAGAAGGCAGCTGGAAACCTGAGACGCGCGACGTTGGTGCCGGTTCTTTGTTCGTGCCGATTGCCCAGCCGGCATCGCGCCTGGTGATGGCGTTGCTGGAGCCGCGCGCGCCTGATTCATTGGCAGCTTGGGGCGAGTTCAACAACGCGTTCGAGCAAAAGGAATACATGGAGGCGTACGTGGCTGAAGACGTAGCGCGTGAGCAGCTAGCCGATCCAGTTATCGCCGCGGCGTTCAAGGAGAAACTGAAAACTGACCCAGACTTCGCCAAGAACCCTTACTCGCGCCTGCAGTTCTTTGCCCAACGCCATTCGTCCTGGGACGATCGTTTCAACCTGTATCCAGTCTTGCGCACCGCGCTGGTGCCGCGCTAAACCAAAAGGCCCGGCGTATGCCGGGCCTTCTTCATACCAAACCGAATGTCGCTCAGGTAATTGGCCGCGTGACGGGCGCGCCGCTGCGCCGTGGTGCTTGGCCATGGACGCTATTCATGAAACCCATGTTCTGCGTCGCGAAACGTCCAATGTTCGGCATCACCAAGGGCAAATTGGTATTGGAAACACCAAACCAGGTTGCCATCGTCGCGGCGTATTGGTCGACCGACGTCGTCGGCAATAGCTGGCCTTGGCTTTCGACCGTGTCATTACCAGTGAGCGACAAGTTCGGGAAAGTACCGTACACATCACCACCGCGCACCGAGCCGCCCATCACGAAATGATGCGCGCCCCAGGCATGGTCCGCGCCGGTACCATTGCTCTTGAGCGTGCGACCGAAGTCGGACGCCGTGAACGTGGTGACGTATTGGGATACTTCAAGTAGTTCAGTGGCGCGATAAAACGCCGCCATGCCGTCGGCGACCACACGCAAACGATCGGGATGATCGGCCAAGCTATCGTGGTTGTCGAAGCCACCCAAGCTGACGAAGAAGGTCTGCCGTTTGTGGCCAAACGACTTACGTGCCGCGATCATCCGCGCCGCCATCCGGAACTGCTCCATGACCTTCATGTAGTTCTCAACCATTCCCGGCGACAGGTCGGCCGGCACGTAGGAAAACAGCTCCTCCAGAGTCGTGGCCTTGCCCAGCGAGGCTCCCATCACGGCCTGCGCGTCGATCGTGCGGGTGTAAACGCGCGCGGCTTGGCGCTCGAGCAGGTTCGTGCGCGCCTGGGCATTCAGCGCGTTCATACCGTTCTTGCGCGTCGTGTTCCACCACGACCAGAACTCTGGCGCACCCGTTTCCGTGTTCACCGGATAGGGCAGCACGTTGGCGCCGACTTGCCAGGAGTTGTTACCGGCCATCGACACGTTCATCGACACCTTGTTGTCGGTGTTCACCGACGCCATCAGGTCGCCCAAGCGGCCGGCCCAACCGGTGCGCGTGCTGTACGACGGCACACCGAGCTGCCAGAAACGTTGATGGTCAGAGTGCGAAAACAGCTGCGGCGGCAGCTCGATGGTTTTGGCGTTGTATTGCGCCTTGGTCGTTGGATACGAGAGCACGCCGACATTTGCAACCACGGCCGCTTTGCCGCGATCGTAGAGTTTCTTGAGGCTGCCCATTTCCTTGGGCAGGGCCAAGATCTTGCCGGTGACCGACGGCGCCACCAGCGGCAGCAGGTCGGTGCGAAGACGTGTCACCGCTAGCGGTCTGGCCAGCGAACCCTCGCGCCCAAGCACGTACGAATCGTAGGTTGGTTGGTCATAGGGGATCAGCGTGTTGGCGGTGTCATTGCCGCCGAACAGGAAGAAGCACACCAGCGCGCGATAGTCCTCGGGCGGAGTAATCGACGACGAGGCGGCGGCCGCCATCGCATTAAGGCTGAAGCCAAAGCCGCCGAGCGCAGCCATCGTGCCACCACCAGCGGCACCGAGCAGAAACTGGCGTCGGGACTTCAGCGCCAGTTCGTCACGGATCATCTGTTCGAGTTCGGAATTCATGGGCCGCCTCACTTCTGAATCTTGTAGTCGGGCGAGATCTCAAACAGCATCAGCGCCATGATGAAGCGGTCCGACGGCTTGGTCGCGCTGACGGAAGTGACGGCATTAATAATAGTAGTGCGCGCCGCCGGCGACAGCGTGCCGCCGGTCAGCAGCAAGTCGAGCTTGTCGACCAAGGCAGTAGGATTGGCCGCGAGCGTGACGAATGCCGCGTGATTGCGCTTGAGCCCCGTGGCACCCAGCCTATCGCCGGTCGCCCAGTACTCAATAAAGTTGTACGAATCGACGACCGTCGCTTCATGCAGGATTTGAAATTCCGGGCCGGCCAGTCCAGCCGTGCCCATTTCGCCCGGCGGTACATAATCGGGACGATAGAAGTTGAACACGCTGGCCGAGCTCATCGGCCGCTGCGAGAACGACTGTTCCATCCACCACGGATTGATATCCCAACGCCCGTTAGTTGGCGGCGTGGAGAACACCCGGAAATATTGCGCCAGCATCAAGACCGGCTCGCGTAGCTTGCCGGCGCTGGTGCTCGACAGCTGCGCTGGGTCACGCGCTTCGGTATCGAGCAAGATGGCCTTGACGACGGCTTTCAAGTCACCGCGCACGCCCAAGCCGTTGTTGGCAAATACCGCCGACACTCGCGCGACATACGCCGGTGATGGATTGCTCTTGACCAGCCGCTGGATGAGCTGCTTGCCGATGAACGGACCCACATTGGGGTGGTTGTAGAGCGTGTCGAGCATATCCGCGAGATCTTTCTGCGGCGTCTGTCCAGCGGGTAGCACGCGGCCGGTCACGATCGTCTTGGCCACGGTCGAGTGATAGGCCGGGAAGGCCTGCATCGGCAAGGTGACATCCGAGTAGCGGCGGTAATAGCCCGAACGAGCCGACTTGAAGCAGTACCAAAATTCCTTGACCGGATCGCAGGCGGCGTAGCTCCAGCCGGTCAGGACTTTCGCCCCGCCGCGAATATCCTCAGGTCCATAGGTAGGAATGGGTTGGCCGGCACCATCGAGCTTGCGTGAGCCGTCGGCATTGAGCTGCCACAGACCAATCGAGAACAGCTGCATCACTTCGCGTGCGTAATTTTCATCAGGCAGGCGACCGGTGGCTACATCTTCTTTCTGGTTACCAATATGCGACAGCCACTGGCCCATGGCCGGTGACAGGGTCACGTCCTCCAGCAACTGCCGATAGTTGCCGAACGCGTTCTTTTCGAGCACGTCGTAATACGCAGAGTTACGCACGTTGTCTTGGTCGCCTACCACGAAGATCTGGCTGAGCGCCCAAGCAACGCGCTGGCGCAGCTGATCCTGGCCGGTAATGGACTGCTTCCAGAACGATTCAATCGCGTAACGATTGCTGAAGTCGTCAATGTTCACGCCCTGCGCCTGCAGCTGCAGCACATGGGCGTAATGAGAATTTAGCGGCTGTCCAAACTGCCAGGTCAACCAGTCGTCAAAGTTGGACTGCGCCAACTGGGTGATTTCAAATTCCGTGGGGCCAAAGGTTGTCTGCGCGAGGAAGCGCGACGCTTCCGCCGCCGTCGGCGCTGGACCGGCCTTAGGTACGACCGCGGACACTGTCTTTGGCAAGACAATCGCAGCCTGATCCGTTGCAGCGGGGCTGGAGGATTCCTGCGTGCAGCCAGCGACCGCCACGACTAGGGCCAAACACCAGCCCGACCGGCGTCCCCAAGTACTTGCTTGTCCCATAACGCGCTCCGCTGCTGAAACCTGGCCGCCCCCTGACCGGGCGTTCGCTAGTCTAGACCAGGCGAACGCAGGTGGACTATCACGGTAAAGCGGACTTGGCAGTGTGACCTAAATCACAGTTCGGCCTGTGGGGCGCTTGCGGACATTGGAATCTGGCGGTGAGGCCTGAATAGCTGCCGGCGATCATTCCAGCCCTGCCAATCTCAGCCCGTCCAGGCGCCTAGCTGCCTTCACAACCGTCGGGCCCAAGCTCAGTCCTTGAGTCCTTGAACTCGCAGTGATGAAGGCTGTGCCTCGAGGAGACATCCCCACGCTAGCAATGAGTGGCCAACGTCATGAACTGGCTGGACGCGATCGCGACAAACTACGTACGTCAGAGTGGGCGTGCCGGCGATCTTCGCGCCATTGACCGGGAACTAGGCAATTAAATCGGCAACCTCGGGATGCTTTTTCACATACGCCAACGCGTACGAACAGGCCGGCACGACTTTCCAGCCTTCGCTGCGGGCAGTTGCAAATGCGGTGCGGGTCAGGTCCGAAGCGATGCCGCGGCCGCCGACCTGCTCGGGCACTCCGGTGTGGGTTATTGACATCACGCCATCGGCGAGGCGGTAATCGAGCACACACAACACGCCGTCAACGGTGATCTCAAAGCGGCTGGCTGCCACGTTATTTTCTACGCTGTTCATGACGATCTCCGTACAAGGATGGGACTTGGCACCATCTTCGCGCACCAAGTGTCAGCTGCCTACTGCTGAATTCAACGCTTGCGACCCAATTCAATGACGTCGTTGTCGGTCATGGTGCCGGGGTTATCGGTAATAGCCGTCATCACGAAATACAGCGCTTTGCCCAAGGCCGTGCCCGGACCATCCCAGTATTCGGCGCTTTCCGCCTGGACATGGATCAAGCACAGCTCGGGATCGTCCTTTCCGCCCGGAAAGAAAACTGACATGGCCGGAGACCAAAGCGCTTCGATCTTGGCGCGGTCGTGGGATATCCTTGCCCGCCCCGATACCGAGACATAGGTATTTTTTGTGGTCGATGCGTAAGCGACGTTAACGCCCGGGTTGGCCCGAATCTCGGCCACCTTCGGACTGTTTTTTGAGGTGGCGAACCACAAGTCGCCATCAAACTCGACGTCCTGTGTCCCCAGCGGCCGACTGACCAATTGGCCGTGGCCATTGGTGGTCGTCAACATGGCTATTTCAACGCCGTGGATGAGGTCGGCGAGGTGACGAATGCTGGCTTGGTGTTCGGTACTGCGCGTCATTTGAATTCTCCATGCGATTTTCGACGATGACTAATCGCGCCAGCGTCGCTGTGGTGGTCATGACAACGCAATCGAGCTGAAGATAACATCAAGAGCAAATCGCACGATGACCGGGCAATCTGCAACTGCCTGTGTGTGCGCGCCCGCGGTAAGAGCGGTCAAGAAGAACGCGGCAATTCCCTGCGCAGAACACTAAGGAGCACCCTCCCCGATCTTGGCCCTAGTTGGCACGCCCCGTGCAAACGCTCCACTGCAACCAGTTCGCGTTCAGCGCGGCAACCTCGTCGCGATGCCGCCAGTTCGTCCGCTGGGCGCCTGCGCGATGAAAGGCGCCCCATGCTTCGGCCGCTCTTGCCATCGCGGCCTCCACATTCACGACAAACCACACCTGATTCTGCGACGCTGCCAACACCAGGGCGGCCTCTGCCTTGGCTAAAAGGATTTCCAGACGTGAATGCACCTAACGCAGGGCCGGCGATGGATCGGTCGAAGTTGACCCCCCGAGATCGTTGGATACGTCGCGCCGAGATCGCGGCCGCCGTTGCGCTGGCCTTGGCCTTGCTGGCAATGAGCTTTGACTGGAACTGGTTCAAGGGCCCGGTCGAGCGCCGCGTTGCGAACATGACGGGGCGCGAATTCCATATCCTCGGCAACCTCAATGTCGACGTGTCGATGAAGCCCCTCATTCAAATGGATGGGCTGACGCTGGCCAATGCAGCGGGCGGCTCAGAGCCGATGATGGCGACTGCCAAGCGCGTGGCGTTTCGCGTGGACCTCCGCAAATTGCTCAAGGGCGATATCGTTTTGCCGGAACTAACACTCGTCGAACCACGGTTGTTGCTCGAAATTGACAAGCTCGGCAAGGGAAACTGGATTTTTGATCAAGATTCGCCTGCGACCGACTTCCCGCTTATCCGCCAACTCTTCGTCGAAGGCGGCAAGCTGCACTATCGGAATGTACGCCGCGCGACTGACGTTCGCGTCGACGTTCGCAGCGGCGATGCGTCAAAGGATTCCCGGCGCGCGCCACTGCTGGTCGACGGCGGCGGTAAGTATGGTGGCAATCCATTCAAGCTCGAAGGCCGCATCCAGTCACCACTGGTGCTCGAAGATGCAAGCAAGCCCTACCACATCGATCTCGTGGCACGGGCCGGCGCAACCACCGCGACGGCCAAAGGTGCCTTGGAAGGCGCGTTCCAGCTGACCGGTTTTGACCTCGATTTCTCGCTGGCCGGCGCCGACATGTCGCAGTTGTATCCGCTGCTGGGCATCGCCGCACCACCGACGCCCCCTTACCAACTGCGCGGACGCTTGGGTCACAAGGCGCGCACATGGACCTTCAATCGCTTCAGCGGCCGCGTGGGTGACAGTGACTTGGCCGGTGATGCCAGTTTCGATACCGCTCCGGTGCGCCCCTTCCTGCGTGCGCAGTTGGTCTCGAAGCGATTAGACCTCGATGATCTGGGCGGTTTCGTCGGACTGTCACCACAGGTCGGCAACAATGAAACGGCGACGGCCGCACAGGCCCAGCAGTTGGCCGAGCAACAAGCCAGCGCACGAGTCTTGCCCCAGAGCCCGTTCAAACTCGAGCGCTTGCGCAATATGGACGCCGACGTGAGGCTGAAAGCACAGCGGATCAATTCCCAGCCACTACCACTCGACGCGATGGATGCCCATATTTTCATCGACGCCGGTCTGTTGCGCTTGGATCCGCTGGCATTCGACGCTGCCGGCGGCCGAATCGAAGGCAAGATCGCGCTCGACGCACGCAAGGAAGTCATCGCGACCACCGCCAAGGTAAACGTGCGGGGACTGCAACTGCCGAAACTTTTTCCCGATGCAAAGCTCACCGAGGACAGCACCGGACGAATCAACGGCCGCATTGATCTTGCAGGTACCGGCAATTCGGTAGCGTTGATGCTTGCCCAATCGGACGGCGACGTCGGTCTGGTCATGGGTCGTGGCCGCATCAGCAATCTGCTGCTTGAGTTTGCCGGACTGGATATCGCCGAATCGCTGAAGTTCCTGCTGGGCAAGGATCGAACCGTGCCGATCCGATGCGCCTATGCCGATTTCTCGGTGAAAGATGGCGTGATGACCTCCAAGCAGTTGGCCTTGGACACTACCGACACCGTCATCCTCGGCGAAGGCACGATCAACTTGGCCGATGAATCCCTCGACCTGACCCTCAAGCCGCGGCCCAAGGATCGTAGTTGGTTGAGCCTGCGCTCACCCTTGATCGTGGCCGGCACCTTCAAGGACCCCTCGTTCCGACCCGATGCCAAAGCCTTGACCTTACGCGGCGGCGTCGCATTGGCCTTGGGCGCCTTAGCGCCGCCCGCCGCCCTGCTCGCCCTGTTTGAACGCGGGCCCGGCGAAAACACCGACTGCGGCGCCGCCTCGCCAAGCGCCAAGCCTGGGGTATCGAAAAAGCTGCCCGCCAAGACGAAGTAGCCGTTCGAACTCGCGCCAAACAGTGGCCACCGGCCATGCCACAATCGGCAGGACGGCTACGGTGCGAGGCATCGCCCACCCCGTCAATCCAATCAGGGGAATCGGCGGGAATGGATGACTCAGACAC
Organism: Lysobacterales bacterium; assembly: GCA_038252715.1. Taxonomy (GTDB): domain Bacteria; phylum Pseudomonadota; class Gammaproteobacteria; order Xanthomonadales; family Xanthomonadaceae; genus Arenimonas. The sequence goes on from JBBSAA010000036.1 coordinate 13,646, forward strand.
TCCCTCAGTCGATAGTCCACTGCCGTCTCCGGCACGACTAAGCCAGGAGGTTGCCGACACTCGCCAGCGTGTGAGGCTCGGCGGACTGTTTTATCTCGCGGGCTGGCTGCTGGTCTCGACCTATGCCCCGGTCTATCAAGAGCACCCGTGGGCAGGCGCGGCAATTTCACTCGGTTTCCTGCTGCTGGCGGCGCTACGCTGGCTGATACCCGCCAGCGCGAGCGATCCACAATCCCAGCACCGTTGGCTGGACAAGCAATGGCTGCTCGTCGGCCTCACCTCGCTGCTGTGGTCACTCGTACTGACATGGACCCTGTCCGATCCCGCATTCAGCCAAGCACGCACGGCGGCGCTGTTGTGCACGATTGCTTACGTCACGGCAATGGCGCACACCTTCAACATGCGGCGCGGTCGCGCTCTGGCGTGCATCGCCGTGTTGTACCTGCCGGCGCTGATCTTCCTGTGGCGCGACATAGATCAGCGCGCCAGCGCGGTCGCCATCAGCGTGTACCTCGTGTATGTGGTGCTGGCACTGCTATCGAGCCATGCCGAGTACCAGCGACGCCTGGATATCGACGGGCAACTGCGCGTGCAGCGCGACCGGTACGAACACCTCAGCCGTGTTGACGCGTTGACCCAGCTAGACAATCGCCGCCACTTCAGCCACGTGCTTGATCGCTTGGGCGCGGAAGCGCGCGATGGTGGCCGGTCGCTGACCCTGCTGCTTCTAGACCTAGATCATTTTAAACGCGTTAATGATGAACTCGGCCACGCTGCGGGTGATGCCTGCCTGTCACGATTCGCCGAACGAATGGCACGCGATTTTGGCCCCCATCCCAGCCATCTCGCGCGGTTGGGCGGGGAAGAATTCGCCGTGTTGCTGTCGGGCATCAACGATCGTGATTCGGTCGCACTGGCGGAAAAATTCCGACGCGGCCTCGTAGACGATCCACTGCGCTTGCGCGAGGGTCGCACGACAATTCGCGTCAGTATCGGCGTGGCGACCTTCGACAAGCGCCTGCACCCAACCAATGACGCCCTTTACCGCGCTGCCGACCGAGCCCTGTACCGCGCCAAGACCGAAGGCCGCGATCGCGTCAGCGTTGCCCGCGACTAGTTGCAGCCCAACCGCAGTTTGGCGCGGTTGCCCAGCGCGACTATGATCTTGGCTTGCCCCGCCCCCTAGGAACCACCATGTCCCCTGCCCGTCGCGCACTTGCTCTTGCCCTGTCCTTCGCCCTTGCCGGCAGCGCCCTTGGCAAAGACCTGTTGGTCACCGATGTGCGCGGCAGCACGCTCGATAGCGCGGGCAAACTTCAGCATTTCGATGCTCTTTTGGCGCGCGACGGCAAAGTCCTCGCTACGGGCACCGCCGCCCAATTGCGGTTGCAGGCGAAAGAGCCCGAACTGCTCGACGGCCAAGGCCGAGTGCTGATTCCCGGTCTAATTGACGCCCACGGCCACGTGATGGGCTTGGGCTTCATGAAACAGGCCGCTGATCTCACCGGCACGGAGTCGTTGGCGCAGGCGCAGGAGACAGTGAAAAACTTCGCCGCCGCACACCCGGGCAGCGGCTGGTTGCAAGGTCGCGGTTGGAACCAGGTGATTTGGAAACTTGGCCGTTTCCCCACGGCCGTCGAACTCGATGCGGTGGTCGCGGACCGTCCGGTCTTTCTCGAGCGCGTCGATGGTCATGCCGGCTGGGCAAATTCGGCGGCGTTGAAATTGGCCGGAATCACTCGCAATACACCCGACCCGACCGGCGGGAAAATCGTCCGAGATGCCGACGGCAATGCAACCGGCATCCTAGTGGATGGCGCGATGGAGTTAATCGGTAAAGCTATTCCAGCACCGACGCCGGCAGAAGCCGCCGCGGCATTGGATGCGGCGCTCGCAGAAATGGCCAGCGTCGGGTTGACTGGCGTGCATGACGCGGGCATCGGGGCGACCACGTTCAAACTCTACAAGGACTACGCCGACGAGGGGAAACTGACTACGCGGATTTACGCGATGATCGGAGGCACGGGCGCAGACTTCGATGCCATTAGCGCTGGCGGCCAAGTCAGTGGCGAGGGCAATGACTCCTTGACAGTGCGAAGCGTCAAACTGTATTCCGATGGCGCCTTGGGCAGCCGCGGCGCGGCCATGCTGGCCCCTTACTCCGATGATCCAAGCAACCGTGGACTGTTGTTCAGCACTCAGGCTGAGATGACCGCGATGCTGTCGAAGGCGTTTGCCAAGGGCTACCAAGTCAATGTGCATGCGATTGGCGATCGTGGCAATCGCGTCGTACTCGATAGTTTCGCCGCCGCTTACGAAAAGACGCCAGCCGCGGAGAACTGGCGCAACCGCATCGAGCATGCGCAAGTGGTCGCACTGGAGGATATCCCGCGATTCAAGACGCTGAACTTGATTGCCTCGATGCAACCCACGCACGCGACGTCGGACATGAACATGGCCGAGGATCGTGTCGGCGCCGAGCGACTCAAGGGCGCCTACGCCTGGCAAACCTTCCTTAAGCAAGGCACGATCGTGGCCGGTGGCTCAGATTTTCCAGTGGAGTACCCCAACCCGTTCTTTGGCCTGTATTCGGCAATCACCCGCCAAGATCACGACGGAAAGCCGCCGGGCGGATGGATTCCCGCCGAGGCGATGAGTCGCGAACAGGCCTTTCGCGCCTTTACGCTCGACGCTGCCTATGCGGGTTTCTCGGAGAAGACGCTGGGCACGCTGGAGCAAGGGAAGTGGGCGGATTTCCTGCTCATTGATCGCGACCTGTTCACCGTGCCAGCCAGCGAGATCTGGTCAACGAAGGTGTTGGAAACTTGGGTCGGTGCGAAGCGGGTTTACCAAGCCACGCCGTAGTTGCGTGTGATGCCTTGAAAAGATCGCGGCTGACGCCGCTCCTACGTGGCAACCATGGGAGCCATGTAGGGGCGGCGTCAGCAGCGATCTTCTCCCAAACAATCCGCGAACCTAAACCGCCGGCCCGCAATCCATGCAATCGGCCGTGGTTGGCGCAATCGGCGCATTAACCTGCAACTGCGAGCGTGCGTGTTTGAGCGCAGTGCGCAAGCCTTCTTCGACCACCGGGTGGTAATAAGGCAATGCGACCGCCTGGTCGACCGTGAGGCCAAGTTGCACAGCCCACGCGAGAAGATGCGCCAAGTGCTCTGCGTCTGGGCCAATCATCTGCGCACCGACCAGTCGGCCGCTGGCCCAGTCGGCGTAAACGCGCAGCAGCCCTTGGTTTTGCGCCATTACGCGACTGCGGCCCTGATTTTCAAATGACACTTCACCGACCACGGTAGTTTTTGGATCGCGCGATTCCAGCGTTTCGCCAATCGTGGCGAAGGCCGGTGCGGTGAAGGCAATCGCCAAAGGCACCAAGCGCTCGATCGGGTTGACGTTGGGGTACGCCGCCGCATTTTCGGCGGCGATGCGACCGTCTTCGGTGGCGACATGCAGCAGGGGCGAATCGGCATCGACATCGCCCGCGATGAAGATATGGCTTTCGCCGCAACGCATCGTGCTGCGGTCAAACAAGGGCACGCCGCGTTCGTCCAGCGCCAGCCCGCTGGCGGCGAGATCAAGCCCCGCTAAACTTGGGCGGCGACCTGCGGCAACTAATACATAGTCGAACACCTCATGCTTCGCGACGCCGGCGCTATCGGTCCAGGCCAGTTCCGCGTGGTTTGCCGTATGCGCCACCGGGCGAACCTCCACCCCCAGCTCGCAGGGCAGCGCGGCAGACAGCAGGCGGGTCGCTTCGGTGGCGACTTTGGAATCCCCACTCGGGCCCAAAGTCTTGCCGTTGTGGAACAGCCGCACCCGCACACCCAGTCGGTGAAAAGCTAGACCCAATTCCAGACCAATCACGCCGCCGCCGACCACGGCCAGCGATGCCGGCAGCGCCGGCAATTCAAATATTTGATCCGTGGTCAGGACCCGGTCCCCAAGCGCCTTGAACGCCTCGGGCACGAATGGCGCCGAGCCGGTAGCAATAATGATGCGATCAGCGTGGAGGGTTTCCTCACCCACCTTCAGCGTGTGCGGATCGATGAAGCGCGCCATTCCCGAACGTTTCTGCTCGGCCGGGATTTTTTCGATGCCGGCCAGCACGCCGCCGACGAAATCGTCGCGCAAGGCACGCACTCGCTGCATCACTGCCGCACCATCAATATCGATCGCGCCTGCGCTGATGCCAAAAATCGGCGCGGCATCCACCGCGTGCTTGGCCTCGGCCGCGGCAATTAGCAACTTGCTCGGCATGCAGCCAACGCGGGCGCAAACCGTGCCACCCAAGCCGCCTTCAATTAGCAATAGCGAACGGGTCAGGCGCCTGGCCACGGCGTGCGCGGCAATTCCGGCGCTGCCGGCCCCGATGATGACGATGTCGTAACGGGAATGGATGGCCACGTCAGCCGCAATTGACGCTTTGCACGACGCCTGCCTCATTGACGCGTAAGTTCAGGCGCTCGGCACGGTACTCCATTGTCACCGCCTGCCCCGGGGTCAGGATTCGCGCCAGCTCTGCCCCAGCATTCGCGCGCGCTTTTTCAAGCAAGGCGGCATCTGCGGGTTTCCCCAGCGTCCATTGCGCCTTGGCCGAATCGCAGGCCAGAGCCTCAGCCGGCGACGTGGCCGGGATCGAGGAAGGCGGCACCTCCGACGCTGCCGGCACGGAATCGGCCGGTTTCGAGGGCATGGAGCACGCGCCCACCAGGATCGTGGCGAAAACACAGGCAAGTAGAAATGGGGCTCGCGCCATGATCTTTCCTGAATCGGGG
>JBBSAA010000037.1:0-18282 GCA_038252715.1 Lysobacterales bacterium
CGGGCGTCGTCCCTCGGCATCGGGATGCGTGGCATCGACGCCGAGCATCATCAATTGCCGCAGCAGGTCGGCCGACGCGCCGCCGAGCGCCGCCAAGGCCAGCGCGTTGCGCTGCTGGCTGTCGACGGCGTTGACGTCCGGCTTGGCTTTCGCCAAGCGCACCACGACATCGGTCTGGCTGTGCCGGGCCGCGTCGAGCAAGGGCGTGATGCCGTGCGCATCGTGTGCATTACGGTCGGCGCCGGCGTCGAGAAGGACGCCCACAATGTCGGCATTGCCCGAGGCGCTGGCCTGCATCAACGCCGTACGCTGGTCGTGGCCGCGGGCATCCACGCGCGCCTTATGCCGCAGCAGCAGCTGCACGCCGGCGGGATCGTCTTCACCGGACACGGCCGCTAGCAGCACCGGCTGGCCAGCGGCGGGCTCAGGTTTGGCGCCGTGTTCAATCAAATAGCGCGCTAAACGCCAATTACCGGCAGCGCAGGCGATGCCGAGCGCGCTGATACCTTCTTGGTTTAGCGTGTCGACTTGCGCCCCGGCGTCCAGCAGCAGAGCCGCCACCGCCGGATCGGTACTGCGTGCGGCGTGGTGCAGCGGCGTATTGCCCTCCGAATCGGCCGCGCGGGGATCGGCGCCGTTGGCCAACAAGGTCATCACCGCTTCTGGCCGCCCGTGCCAACTGTCACGCGTGGCGGCGAGTAAGGGCGTCAGGCCGCCATGGACGAGGTTGAGGTCCACGCCGCGACGGATCAGCTCCCGCAGCAGGCTCAACTCGCCCTGCAAGGACGCCAGCATGGGCAGTGTGCGTTGGTCGCGATCGCCCTCGCCGGGCAGGGCATGGGCATTGGCGCCGGCGGCGAGCGCGGCGAACGCGCTGTCGCAGCGGCCGCTGCGCAAGGCGGTGTACAGCCGAGTATCGGCCGGTAGGTCGGACTGCTCTTCAACGACCGGCGCGATGACGACCGGCGTGTTGTCGCTGATTACCGGCAAACGCTTGGCCGCCGTCGGCCGCGCCGCGCCCCAGTGATGCAGGTGCGCATGCACTGCGAGCGCGAGCCAGGGGAAGGCCAGCAGCGCCGGCAACCTCGCCGCGGGCGGCAAGATGCCGGGCCAGGACACGCACAGCCACGCGGCCAATAATCCGAACACGGGCAGTGCGATCGCCAAGCCTTCGGTCGCTTCGACGTCGCCGTCGCGCCAGGCCGCCGACAGCAGGGCGCCAAATGACTGCGGCTTGCGCGCCGCTTGGGCGAAGGAGGGCCAGACCCGCCAGATTCCCAGCAGCACGAAGCCACCGCACAAGCTCAGGCCAATGGCCGGCCACAAGGCGCCGCTCTCGCGCAGGCTTTCCAAGGGCCAAGCCACCACGGCCGCTAGCAAAACGCCGGCCAGCACCCACAGCAAGCCGACCGAGACCGCGTCGGGCAGCAGTGGAAACGTCGGCCGGACCAAGTCACGACTGCCGCGCAGCGCGCTCCAGCCCAGCACCAGCACCGGCTGTACGAGCAGCAGCAGACCCGCTACGACAACCGGCGCCAAGCTAGGCAACAAAGCCAGGCCGGCCAATAGGAAGCCGAAAATCAGCCCCGCCCAGGGCCGCCAGCCGCGACCGCGCTCAGCCATCGCCGACGCCGCCTGCTACCAGGGGATCGAGCACGGTGGGCGGCGCCTGCAGATGAAACCCTCGGTCAACCAGATTGGCCCGCACGATCGCGGGGTCGGCGCTGGCCAGCTTGCGGCCTTCGACCAGGTCCACGCTCAGCACGAAGGCCAGCGGCTCCAACGGCAGCCGGACCGCGTCCGGCACGAGGCCAAACGCGTCCTTCTCGCGCAGATAGAGGTAAGTGTCGGGTTTGCGGAGGGATTTGTAGACGAAAGCTTGCATGAGGCCGCGCGCAGGGGGTGATGGGATTGTCGCTGACAATGACTGACGGGGAAAGCAGCGCTAACTAGGACAGCCATGACTTTCCGGAGGCGGCCTTGAGCGGTGCGTTTGCTAGGCTTGCCGTTTCCTGAACATGGAGCTGCCCATGCGTTTCGGCCTGACCGCCCTCGCCCTGCTGATCACCGCCCCGGCTTGGGCCCAGACGCCCATCACGCTGACGCAGGCGATGGCCAATCCGGACTGGATTGGGCCACCGGTCGAGTCCGCGTGGTGGGCTTGGGATGGCACGCAGGTGAACTACACGCTCAAGCGTGACGCCTCGCCGATTCGCGATACCTACCGGCAGGCCATCGATGGCAGCGCTGCACGTCGAATCAGCGACGGCGAACGCGCCAATCTTGATTCAGACGCCCCGGTGTTCAACCGCGACCACACGCGCATGCTGTTTGTGCGCAACGGCGACGTGTTCGAGCGCGACCTGCGCAGCGGCGCGCTGGTCCAGATCACCCGCAGCAGCGAGGACGAAGAACGCCCGCAGTATTCCGCCGATGGCCGCAGCATTCTATTTCGCGTCGACCATGACTGGTTTGCGTGGAGCCCTGACGACCGCTTGATCGCGCCGGTCGCGCTGCCGCGCGCTGAGAAAGATCCTGCGACGGCAGCGGCAAAAGACTCGCTGCGCGATCTTCAGCTGCGCTTGATCACCACCCTCAAGCGCCAGAAGGACGACCGCGAGGCGCTGCGCGCGCAATCGCAATTGCTGCGCAAGGCCGACCCCACCCGCGCCGCGACGCCGGTGTATTTGGGCAGCGACGTGCAGATCGACGCCACCGCCCTGTCTCCGAACCAGCGTTGGTTGCTGGTTGTCACCTCAGCCAAGGATGCTGATACCGGGCGCGTCGGCAAGATGCCCAAGTACGTCACCGAATCGGGCTATGAGGAAGTCGAGGACGTGCACACGCGCGTTGGCCGCAACCTGCCCATCGCGCAATCGCTGAAGTTAGTGGACCTATCGACCGGCAAGGTGTCCGAGCTATCGCTGGACACGCTGCCCGGCATCGCCACGGATCCGCTCGCGACGCTGCGCGCGGCGCAGAAACTTGATGCTCTCAAAGGCAACCGCGGCATACGGGTCAATGCTGACACCGACGGCGGCGGTTTCCAGTGGACCTTGGACGGCAGCCAAGTGGCGGTGCAATTGCGCGCCATCGACAACAAAGATCGCTGGCTAGCGACCGTGGATTTTGCCAACTCGCGGTTGTTGCCGGCACAAAGGCTTACCGATGCGGCGTGGATCAACTGGAACTTCAACGACTTCGGCTGGTTGCCCGACAACACGCTGTGGTACCTGTCCGAGGAGGGCGGCTATTCGCATCTGGTCACCCGCAGCGGCGGCAAAGCCAGCGCGTGGACCACGGGCCAGTGGGAGGCGTCGGGCGTGCGCTGGTCGGCCGATGGCGCGACCGCGTATTTTATTTGCAACCAACGCTGGCCCGGCGACTATGAAGTATGCGCGGCAACGCGCGGCGGCAAGGTCCGCGAGATCACTGCGCTCGATGGCGTGGAGAGTTTCAGCGTATCGCCCGACGGCAGCCAGCTGCTGGTGACCTACTCGGCAAGCTACCTGCCGCCGCAACTGGCCGTGGTGCCGGTCGCCGGCGGTACCGCGGTGAAACTCACCGACACCCGCACCGCGGCGTTCAAGGCGCGCACGTGGATTGAACCACAGTATGTGCAAGTGCCATCCACGCACGGCGCCGCGGCGGTCTGGGCCAAGCTTTACCGACCGGCGCAGCTTAAAGCTGGCAAGAAATATCCGATCGTGATGTTCGTGCATGGCGCCGGCTACCTTCAGAACGTGTCTGCGCGCTATCCGAACTATTTCCGCGAGCAGATGTTCCACAACCTGCTGGTCGAGCAAGGCTATGTCGTGCTCGACATGGACTACCGCGGCTCAGAAGGCTATGGCCGCGACTGGCGCACCGCAATTTACCGACAGATGGGTCATCCCGAATTGGATGACTATGTGGACGGCCTGAACTGGATGGTGGCCAAGCAACAGGGCGACGCGGCCAACGTCGGCATTTACGGCGGCAGCTATGGCGGCTTCATGAGCCTGATGGCGCTATTCCGCGAACCGACCCGATTCAAGTCCGGCGCGGCGCTGCGTCCGGTTTCGGACTGGACTACCTACAACCACGAATACACCGCCAATATCCTCAACACGCCCGATGTCGATCCGGATGCATACAAGGCCTCGTCGCCGATTGAATTCGCCGAAGGACTGCGCGGCAATTTACTAATCGCGCACGGCATGATCGACGACAACGTGTTCTTCCAAGATTCCGTCCGTCTATCGCAGCGACTGATTGAACTGCGCAAGGACAAGTGGACGCTGGCGCCCTATCCGATGGAACGCCATGGCTTCGTCCAGCCGGAAAGCTGGTACGACGAATACCGACGCATCGACGAATTGTTCCAGTCCACGCTGAAGTAGCTGAGGAGCCTGACCATGGATTTGCAGCTTGCGGGTAAGACCGCCATCGTCACTGGCGCCAGCCGCGGCATAGGCCGCGCCGTGGCGCAGGTGCTCGCGAGCGAGGGCATGCAGCTGGTCTTGGCCGCGCGATCACAGGCGGGTTTGGAAGAAACGGCGGCAAGCCTCGCGACCGAAACAATCTTGGTCGCTTGCGATCTGCGTAAACACGAGTCGCCAGCGCCCCTAGTCGCCGCAACCCTGTCACGGTTCGGCGCCATTGATGCGGTAGTCAACAACGCCGGTGCAACGGTGCGCGGCGACTTCCTAACGCTCACTGATGCCGATTGGGACGATGGCTTCGCGCTCAAGCTGTTCGGGGCGATGCGCCTGTGCCGCGCGGCATGGCCGGCCTTGGCGGCCAGCCGTGGCGCAATCGTCAACCTCGCCGGCATCGGCGGACGCACCGGCAGCGCAGAGTTCACCATTGGCGGCGCGGTCAATGCTGCCGTTCTCAACCTCACCAAGGCTCTCGCCGATCGCGGTCAACGCGAGGGCGTGCGCGTCAATGCGATTAACCCCGGCACAATCGCCACTGAGCGCCTACAGGCGCGCGTGCAAGCCTTAGCGACGGTCGAAGGCTTGGACCTCGCGGCGGCGACGCAGCAACTGGCAACTAAAATGGGCGTCTCGCGCTTCGGTGACCCGGCCGACATTGCGACCGCCGTGGCGTTCTTGCTGTCCCCGCGCGCGGGTTATCTGCAAGGTTCCATCATTGATATCGATGGCGGCCAGACGCGAACGCTATAAAAGTCGCGTCTTCGTCGCCGCCTTGGAAGCGGCGAGAGCGGCGATCACGCCGCTCCGTAAACGTCAGGCGTCGACTACTCCGACCCTTTCAAGCCGCAGCGATTACTTAGCGGCACGCTGCGCCGGTACAAACTGCTCGCGCACCGCTTTTACCAGCAGGTCCGGCGGCAGCAGCCCTTGATCGAGCAGGAAGTTGTTGAACTTCAAGCGATCAAACTTTGTCCCGAGCGCCACTTCGGTTTCCGCACGCAGCTGCAAGATTCGCGAATAGCCGTAGAAATAGCTGCCGGCTTGGCCCGGTGCGCGGAAGGTGTAGCGGTCCAATTCCTGACGGGTCATTGCCGGCGATAGCATGACCTGGTCGCTCAGCACCTTGCCGGCGTCCTCGCGGCTGATCATGCCCAAGTTCAACATCGGGTCCAGCATCGCGCGCGACGCGCGCAATAAACGGTGCTGCAGCGCGATCATCTGGCCGTCGAGTGGCTCATACGGCAGCGATTCGGCCTCGGCATACAGCGCCCAACCTTCGACGTTGACGCTGTTGAATGCATACAACACCCGCGCCTGCGAAACGCCGCGCTCGATCATCGCCGAGAACTGCAGCTCATGGCCGGGCCGACCCTCATGTGCACTTAGCGTCCATGCGGCAGAAGGAAAGTTGAAGTCGTCATACGCTTCACCTTTGCCGGCGGTGGGGTTGCTGACCGGCAAGACGAATTGACCTTGCTCGCCGGTATTGTCAACCAACGCCGGCGGCTGCATGTGCGGCGCCGGCTGCGCCGCCGATTCAGCGGGCGAGGCCAGGCGCATCACCATCGGGCGCGACGGCAGGTCGACGATCTGCTCGCGCACGATCGCCGCTTCCAACTGCTTGTTCACGCCGGCATAAAGCGATTCAAGCTGATCGTTCGGGATCGTGTCCTTTTTCAGCGCACGGATGACGTCGCGGTAGTTGGTCGCCTCTAGGCCTTTTTGTTTCGCCACCAGCGGCGCCAACGCCTGCATCGCGGCGCGCGTTTCCATGAACTCCACCTGCGCACGCTGCATCAACAGCAGCGGGTCGATATCAATGCCGACTTGCTTGAGGCGGAACGCATACATCTCCGGCGGCAGGCGGAAATCGGTACGCGCGACCGGCAACACGTTGGCTTTCTGCCAAGCCGAATAGTCAGCGAACTGCTTTTCAAGCGCAGCAAGTGCCGGTTCCGCGCCGGCAATTTTGTACTCAGCAAACAACTCGCGAATGCCGGTGATGTAGGTCGGCGCATTGTCTATGGACTGCTGCACACGCGCCTTGAAAGGACCAGTGCGGCCGGGGCCCCGGCTCTCGACAAAGCGCCGCTTGGCCAACTCCGTCATCGGCGTGGTGCCGGGAAACAGGCCAACATAGCGCTGCAGCAGTTCGAGCGTCTTGGCGCGCCGCGCGGCCGGCGTCTGGTCGTCCAGCATGCGCTGCAGGTTGCCGAACACCATGCCCGGCACGTCGTTCCAGTCGAGGTTGTACTTGTCGCCGAGCTTGGTGCCGGTGATGTCGTCTTGCACGGATGCGATCAGGATTTGCAGGTCCTGGCGCACGTTGGCCTCGGTTTCCGTAGCGAGGCGGGCATTTAGCTCGCCCAACACGTTCTGCATCGCCGCGATGTAACGCTTGCTCAGGTCGGGGCCGAGGTCCATCGCGAGGCCGTCGTACTGGGCCAGTCCAGTCTGCGACGCGCCCTCGGGACCGAAGGCCGCCTGCGCCTCAAGGACCAAGCGGGTATTGGCATTGCTTGCCGTCACCCATGGTTTCTCTGCAGGCGCCGCAGCTTGGACGGAGCAGGCGAGCAGCAGCGCGGCAGTGCCGAGGATCAGGCGTGGGGACATGAGAGTGCTCCGGAAGGTGGTTCGATCCTGCCCGCCGAACGCAAACGATGCATCGGCCACAGGTCATGCCTGCTGATAGGGAAGCGGGGCCAGCTGCGATAGCTCGCAGGTCATTACGAGCCATCGCGACTCGCGCGCCGCTCTCACAACAGCATTGAATCAGGGCGAGAGACAGCGCTTGAAAAACACCTCGGTAGTTTTCATTCGATGCAGCGCATCGGTACCGCGCAAACCATGCTTGGCGCCCGGATACGTCATTAGTTCAAACGGAACGCCTTTGGCCTGCAACGCCGACATCAGCTTGGTCGAGTTGATGAACAAGACGTTGTCATCGGCCATGCCGTGGATCAGCAGCAGCTTGGACTTGAGACCGTCCAGATGCGAAAACACCCGGGCTTCCTCGTAACCGGCCGGATTGGATTTCGGCAGGTCCATGTATTGCTCGGTGTAGTGGGTGTCGTACAAAGCCCAGTCCGTCACCGGTGCACCGGCGACGCCGCAGGCATAGGTCTCGCTGTGTTTAGCCAGCAGCATCAAGGTCATATAGCCACCATTGGACCAGCCATACACGCCGATGCGCTTGCCGTCGACGAAGGCTTGGGTCTTAAGGAAATCGATACCGCGAACTTGGTCCTCGACTTCCACCGTGCCCTGGTTGCGGAACAAAGACGTACCAAACTTCACGCCCCGACGCGGCGTACCGCGATTGTCGATCGAAAAAATTAAATAGCCCTGCTGAGCAAAGTATTGGTTCAGGTCAGGCGCCCACGCGCGCGTGACCGTTTGCGACGCGGGACCGCCGTAGACGGTAACGATCACCGGATATTTCTTCTTGGGGTCGAAATTGCTCGGCTTGATCAGGCTGTAGTGAAGCGTCTGGCCGTCTACCGCCTTAATTTCGCCATATTCAATCGGCCGATGCTCGCCAAGATATTTGGCATACGGATGCTCTGCCGTGATGGTGTTCTCGACCAAGTTCGCGAGTTTCTTGCCATCGGCCGAATGCAGCTCCACCTGCGGCGGCGTGGTCGGGTTTGACCAGTTGTCGATGTAAACCGCGGTATTCTTGCTGAACACCACCGTGTGCATGCCCTGCGCGTCGGTAATCTTGCGAACCTCACCGCCCGCCAGCGGCACCGAATACGCCTGCCGCTCCAGCGGCGAGTCCTTCGTGCCGCTGAAATACACCAAGCCCTTGCCTTCGTCTACCGCCAGCACGTCCTCGACCATCCAGTCGCCAGACGTCAAGGTCCTCTTGAGCTTGCCATCACGATCATGCAGCGACAGATGTTCAAAGCCGCTGCTGGCCGAGCTCCAAATAAAGTCGCCGTTGTCGAGGAAGGTCAGATTCGAGTGCAGCGGCACCCAGCTGGTGCTGGTTTCGCTTACAAGCGTGCGCTGTTGGCCCGAGGCGAGGTCGGCTTCAATCAAGTCCAAGCGGCGCTGGTCGCGGCTCTGGCGCTGAAACGTCACGTGCTTGCCATCGATCCAATCGACTCGCGCAAGATAGATATCCGTGTTGGCGCCCAGGTCCAGCCAGCGCGTCTTGCCGCCACCGGGCGCGATCACGCCCAGGGTGATCAACACGTTCGGGTCACCGGCGGCGGGATAGCGCTGCTCCACCACGTCGGTGCGGTCGGCGTAAATCTCGAAACGCTTCTGCACCGGCACCGGGCTTTCATCAATGCGGGCATAGGCAATCGCCGAATCGTCAGGCGCCCACCAGTAGCCGGTGTGGCGATCCATTTCTTCATCGGCGACAAATTCCGCGATGCCGTTGGCAATGGTCGCCGAGGCATCCGTGGTCAGGCGTGATTCCTTGCCACTGTCGAGGTCGATCACCCACAGCTCGCGCTCACGGATGAAACTGACGTAACGACCTTTCGGCGAGATCTTCGGATCCGTGGCGAAACCGCCGCCATGGGTCAGCTGGCGCACGGCAGCCGACCCGGTTTTCGCCAATTCGTACAAGTACAGCTCACCGCCGAGCGGAAACAGAAGGTGTTGGCTATCGGCCGACCACTGGTAAGCGACGATGCCCGACAGCGCGGCAGTGCGCTGGCGCTCGCGGCGCGCTTTTTCTTCGTCCGACAGCACTTCCTCACCGGGCAGCACCACTTTCGAATCCACCAGCATTCGTGTTTGCCCGCTCGCGATATCGAGTTCCCACAAATCGAGCTGGAAACGGTTGTCGGTCTTGCCGCGCAAGAAAGTAACGCGCTTGCCGTCGGGCGACATCGCCGGCTTGGTCAGGCTGGGACCGGACAGGCTGACGCCGCCGGCCAGGGCTTCGAGCGTCAGTTTGTCGGCGTGGGCAATCGGAGCAAGGGTCATGGCGGCCAGCAGAAGAAGGATTTTCATTGATCTCGTCGCTTGGTTATTGGCTTAAAGACAGCGAGGGCCAGTACAACACTGGCACGTGGCGATACCGGTAGCGGGTCAGGCGAGGAAGCCGCCGTCGACGACCAAGGTCGTACCGGTGATATAGCTTGCGGCCGGACTGGCGAGGAACAGCACCGCCGGCGCGATCTCGTCCGGCTGCGCCGAGCGACCCATAGGAATCAACTGCGTCATCAAGCCCATGAGCTTGGGATTGCTGGTCACGGCCGACGCGAACTTGGTTTCGGTTAGCCCCGGCAAGACGGCATTGACGCGGATACCGTCGGAGGCAAGCTCCTTGGCAAAGGCTTCGGTCATGTTGACGATGCCGGCCTTGGTGACCGAATAGATACCTTGGCCCGGGGCCGGCCGCTTGGCGTTGACCGAGGCGATGTTGACGATGGCGCCGCCGCCCTTGGCCTTCATGCGTTTGCCCGCCTGCACCGTCGCCCAAAAATAGCCGCGCAGGTTTACCTCGACGGTCTTTTCATAGCTGCCCAGGTCCATGTCCAGCAGCGGCCCGAAGTACGGGTTGGCCGCGGCATTGTTGACCAGGATATCGGGGACGCGGCCGCTGCTATCGAGCGCCGCAAACACCGCTTCAATCGCCGCCGGGTCGCCGACGTGCATCGCGTGGGCCTCGGCGGAACCGCCCGCCGCCCGAATTGCCGCCGCCACGGCCTCACAGCCCTCGATCTTTCGGCTGGTGCAGACCACGTGGGCGCCGTGCGCGGCCAACAGCAGGGCGATGCTTTCACCAATGCCGCGGGAGGCGCCGCTGATCAGGGCAACCTTGCCCGTCAGGTCGAAATGCGAGTCCGCCATGTGTTCTCCGGGATAAGGCGCAAGCGCGCAGGCTTGCTATGCTCGAGAGCCTAACATGCCCGGTTGTGAGGCCAGAATGTCGAACCAGCGGCGAGTGTTGATCACGGGGGCGGGCAGCGGGCTGGGCCAGGCGCTGGCCATTCGCTACGCGCGCAGCGGCGCGCGCGTTGCCTGCGTCGACCTGTCGGTTGAACGCGCCGAAACCACCCGCGCCCAACTCGCTGGCAGCGGGCATTTGGCCCTGGCCGCGAACGTCGGCAACGACGACGCGATGGAGCAGCTGCACGAAACCATCCTGCGCGATTGGCGCGGCTTGGATGTGCTGGTCAACAACGCCGGCATTGCCTCGGGCGGCCCGATGGTTGAAACCACGATGTCCGAATGGCGGCAAATGCTGGAGATCGACTTGCTCAGCGTCGTGCGCGGCTGCCGGCTGTTCTTGCCGGGAATGATTGCCGCCCGGTCTGGACAAGTGCTCAGCACGGCGAGTTTCGCCGGGCTAGCAGGCGCACCGGGAATCATGACTTACGGCGTGGCGAAGGCCGGCGTCGTCGCGTTGTCAGAGCAATTGCGCGGCGAGGTGCACGAGTACGGCATTCGCGTCGGCGTCATCTGCCCGGCATTTTTCCGCACGAACTTGATTGACACCGCGATAGGCAGCGAAAAGACCAAGAAAATTGCGCTGCATCTGATGGACACCGCGCCGGACACGACCGATTCGGTCGCCGACCATGTATTCGCCGCCGCCGAACGCGGTCAGTTCATGATCTTGCCCACGCGCCACGAGCCGATGCGCTGGCGGCTCAAGCGCTGGCTGCCGGAACTGTATTTCCGCCAGCTGCTCAAGATGGTGCGTGCCCGCACCCGGGGCCTCTGACGTGGCCGGGCGCGATTGGTTGATCTATGGGGCCAACGGCTACACCGGCCGGATGATGGCCGAGGAAGCGGTCAAGCGCGGCCTGCGCCCTATCCTCGCCGGGCGTAATGCCGGCGCGATCGAGCCATTGGCGAAGAAGCTGAAGCTGCCCGTGCGCGCGTTCGCGCTCGACAACGCCACCGCCGTACGCGCTGGGCTCAATAATATCGGCACCGTGCTGCATTGCGCCGGTCCGTTTTCCGCCACCAGCGCGCCGATGCTCGCCGCCTGCCTCGACATCAAAGCCAACTATCTCGACATCACTGGCGAGATCGACGTCTTTGCCGCCTGCCATGCCCAGCACGCAGCGGCAAAGAAAGCCGGCATCGTGGTGATGCCGGGCACCGGCTTCGACGTGGTGCCCACCGATTGTCTTGCCGCCATGCTCAAACGCGAGCTGCCCGACGCGACCGCTTTGGTGCTGGCCTTCGATGCCGGCGGCGGACCCAGCCGCGGCACGGCGAAAACCAGCATCGAAGGCTTGGCCAAAGGCGGCCGAGCGCGCATCAACGGTGAGCTGCGCACGGTGCCGCTGGCCTGGAAAACCCGCACGTTTGAGCGCGACGGCCAGCGCCGGTTCGCGATGACGATCCCGTGGGGTGACGTGTACACCGCCTTCGTATCGACCGGCATCCCGAATATCGAGGTTTACATGGGCATTGCCCCGGCAACTGCCACGCGCCTGCGGCGACTGCGCTGGCTGGCACCGGTGTTCGGCCTGATGCCGGTACAAGCCTGGCTGAAATCAAAAGTAGCCAAAGGCGCGGCTGGTCCCTCGCAGGAACAACGCGCCGGTAGCGATACCTCGGTTTGGGGCGAAGCACGCAATAACGCCGGTGACCAAGTCAGCGCGATGTTGCGCACGCCCAATGGCTACGACCTCACCGTCACCGCCGCGATCGGCATCGTGCAGCGCCTGCTGCTGCCCGACGAACGCCCACCCGGTGGGTACTACACGCCATCACAGTTGATGGGCGCCGATTACGTCTTGTCTTTGCCGGGCGTATGGCGAGTCTGAGCGCAGGCAGATCCGCCGAACTTGGCATCGACCCACGCCAGACCCTACTCTAGGCGCGCCCCGCAGCCGTGGGATCTCAAGGAACTGCAACTATGCGCAAACCTGCCCTGATTATTGGCGTCTTGTTGCTCATCGCTGGTGCGCTGGTATCCGCCGGCCTGTTTTCCTTCCAAAGCACCAAGAAAGTGGCCGACATCGGCCCAATTGAAATCAACAAGACCGAGACCACCAAGCCCTCGCTCAACCTCGGCTACCTGCTGCTCGGCCTCGGCGCTATCGTCGTCGTGGTTGGCGCGGTTAGCAAAAAATAATCACAAGGACTCTCGATGACCGCACCGACACCCATCCCGGGTCACCGCAAGATGGGCCCACTGCCTGCGCTGATCTTCGGTTCGCGCTGGTCGCAGCTGCCGCTGTACCTAGGGCTGATTGTCGCCCAGGCCGTTTACGTGATCTTGTTCTTGAAGGAGCTGTGGCACCTGATCGAAGGTGCCACCAGCCTCAACGAGCAGGAAATCATGCTGATTGTGCTCGGCTTGATCGACGTCGTGATGATTTCAAACCTGCTGATGATGGTCATCGTCGGCGGCTATGAAACCTTTGTATCGCGGCTGAACTTGCAAGGTCACCCGGATCAGCCCGAATGGCTGAGCCACGTGAATGCGTCGGTATTGAAGGTCAAGCTGGCGATGGCGATCATCGGCATCAGCTCGATCCACTTGCTCAAGACCTTCATTGAGGCCGGCACCCTCGGCGGCCTACCGCTGTGCAACAGCGCCGCCGGCATTGAGGCCGTACTCGCAATGAAGCAGGCCGCCCTGTCGTACAAGGCGTGCTCCACCGTGACCAGCGAGGGCGTGATGTGGCAGACGATCATCCACACCATCTTCATCCTGTCGGCCATTGGTATCGCCTGGACCGACAAGCTGATGCAGAACCCGCAGGCGCCGAAGGCCGCACACTGACTGGACCTGCCTCCTGGGAGCGGACTTGGCCGCGATAACGGGTGCCGCAGGCTGAAGCAATCGCGGTCGTGCCCGCTCCCACGAGTCCTTGCAGGCTAAAATAGCGGCATGGATGTTTCCCACCTGCTCGATGATCTCAACACCGCCCAGCGTGACGCGGTGTCGGCGGCGCCCGGCCACTACCTCGTACTGGCCGGCGCCGGTTCTGGAAAAACACGCGTACTGACGCATCGCATCGGTTGGCTGCACGAAGTCGTCGGCGTGCCGGCACACGGCATCCTGTCGGTCACGTTCACCAACAAAGCGGCGGCGGAAATGCGCCTGCGCGTCGACGCGCTGCTGCGCGGCGGCACGCGCGGCATGTGGGTGGGCACCTTCCACGGGCTCGCACACCGATTGCTGCGGCTGCACTGGCAGGAGGCGGGCTTGCCCGAATCGTTCCAGGTGCTCGATGCCGACGACCAACTGCGCTTGGTCAAACGCATCGCCAATGATCTCGAGCTTGACGACGGTCGTTTCCCGCCGCGCCAACTGGTGTGGTGGATCAACGCACAGAAAGACGAAGGTCGGCGCCCAAAACATATCCAGGTGCCGGGCGGCGACTTTTTCACCAAATCCATGCTGCGCGTGTACGAGGAATACGAGATTCGCTGCCAGCGCGCGGGCTTGGTGGACTTTGGCGAAATCCTGCTGCGCGCGCATGAGCTTTGGCTTGAGCACCCGGCCCTGCTTGAGCACTACCAGCGGCGGTTCGGCCAGATCTTGGTGGATGAATTCCAAGACACCAACACGATCCAATACGCGTTTATTCGCGTACTGGCGGGCGAAACCGGGCAGGTCTTCGTGGTTGGCGACGATGACCAATCGATCTACGGTTGGCGCGGCGCGAAAGTCGAGAACATGCAGCGCTTCCTTCGCGACTATCCGAATGCCAATACCATCAAGCTGGAGCAAAATTACCGCTCGACCGGCAATATCCTCGCTGCCGCGAATTCGGTGATTGCGCACAACCCTGAGCGCCTGGGTAAACAGCTGTGGACCGCGGACGGCGAAGGCGAACTGATTGACCTGTACGCGGCGTACAACGAAGTCGATGAAGCGCGGTTTGTCATTGAACGAATCCGCGCGCATATCGATGGCGGTGGCTCAGCCGGCGAATGCGCGATCCTGTACCGCAGCAATGCCCAATCGCGCGCGATGGAAGAGCAGCTTAACCAGTCGCCAAAATTGCCGTACCGCGTCTACGGCGGCCAGCGCTTCTTCGAGCGCATGGAAATCAAGGATTCACTGGCCTACTTGCGCCTAGTGGCAAACCGCAACGATGACGCGGCCTTCGAGCGCGCGGTAAACACGCCGCCGCGCGGCATTGGCGACCGCACGCTGGACGAAGTGCGCAAGCTTGCGCGCGGCTCGGCGGTGTCGTTGTGGTCGGCGGCGGCCATGCTGTCCAGCGGCACCGGGCTGGCCGGCCGCGCGCGCAACGCCCTGAAGGGGTTTGAAGACTTGATTGAGTCGCTAGCAGCGGCGACGCCCGAGATGCCCCTGCACGAACAATTCGACCACGTGCTGGAACGCTCTGGCCTGCGCGTTCACTACACCAATGAGTCCAAGGGCCAGCTCGACTCACGCACCGACAACCTCGACGAGCTCGTTTCCGTCGCCAGCCGCTTTGAGCGCCGCGATGACGAGGCCAGCGAGACGATGACGGAGCTGGTTGCGTTCTTGGCTTATGCCTCGCTCGAAGCGGGCGAAGGCCAGGCCGAAGCCGGCGAGGACGGTGTGCAACTGATGACCTTGCACAGCGCCAAAGGCTTGGAATTCCCGCTGGTCTTTCTAGTGGGCATGGAAGAAGGGCTGTTCCCGAGCAACCGCTCGACCGAAGAAAGCGGTCGGCTCGAAGAGGAACGCCGCCTTGCTTACGTCGGCCTGACGCGTGCACGCGAAAAACTGACTCTGAGCTATGCCGAGTCACGCCGACTGCACGGCATGGAAACCTTTGGCGCGCCGTCGCGGTTCCTGCGCGAAATTCCCGCCGACTTGATCAACGACGTGCGGCCCAAGGTTCAGGCCTCTCGCCCGCAGTATTCAGGCTCGCCCCGTTTCACTGAAGCCGCCGACACCGGCGGACTGCGCCTAGGCCAGCGCGTCAACCACGCAAGTTTCGGCAGCGGCATTGTGATGGACAGCGAAGGCAGCGGCACTCATGCGCGCGTGCAGGTGAATTTTGAAGAGGCCGGTCCGAAGTGGCTGGTGTTGGCGTATGCGAATTTGTCGCCGGCTTGAGGGGGCTGTTCGCCAGCAAGCTGGCTCCTACAATATGCCGCTGTAGGAGCCAGCTTGCTGGCGACACGCTTATTTCCCAGTGACGTTCTGCACCATCCCGCTCAACTTGCCATCCATCGCCTGCTGCACCTTGTCCTCGGCGTTGAGCGTGGTGTAGTCAATTTTCTGGCGCACGCCCGACCCCACCGGCTGGCCACCGCGGTACGAACGTACCGTCAAATAGGCGGTAGTCACGCTCGCGCTTTGACCGTAGAACTGCAGCTCTTGGGTGCCCACCATTTCCGCGCGCAGGCGAATGACCACGTCGGCGCGACGCGCATTCTCGACCATGCGCAGGCCGGCACTTTCAAACTGGTCGGTGACCAGCTGCTCGGCGGGAATCATCAGCGCCGGATCACCCGAGGCTTCAACGGCGAAGGTGCGTGCCGGACCGGCAACGACCGGATCGGCTGCGGCAGCGGCCGCGCGTTCGCCGCCGCGCATGCCATTGGCATCACGCACCGGGCGAACGGCAGCTGTCGTCGTGGCTGTCGATGCGGTGACCGGGCTCGGTGCAGTGGCCGCGGTATTGGTATCGTCCGTGGCCACGATCGGCGGCTCCGGCGGCACGGCTGCGCCTGACTCAGACGTCGCGGCGCCATCCGCCGCATCGGGAATAGCAGCCACCGCGGAATTCGCCCCGGCGTCTGTCGCGGGCGGTGCGATCGTGGCATCGGCACCGGGCTCCGTGACCAAATCCGCTCCTGCCGCATCCGTCGCGGCAATGACGGTCGAGGACACCTTCTTGTAAATCGAATACGCGCCATAGCCAACGCCGCCAACCAGCAGCAAGGCAATCACAGCGAGCGCAGCAAGCAAAGGAGCACGCGATTTCTTTGCCGGCGCCACCGAAACTTGCGTTGCGCCGGGCAGGGTCGGCGTGCCGGGGGTCAGCGTCGCGGCCGCCGCGACGGGTGTCGCCACGGCAGAGATAGGTGCGCTGGAACTCACCGCCGGCGGCGGCGTGGGCGCGCGCATACCGACGCCCGGTGTGATCGGCGTGGCCAAGCCAATCAAGGTCGCCGCCGGTCCACTCGGGGCGGCGGTCTTGATGCTCAGCGGACCGCCCATCGCAACATTGGGCTGCTTTTCGAGTTCGGCGATTAGTTCGTGCGTACTCTGGTAGCGATCGGCCGGATCCTTGGCCAGCATCTTGCCAAGGATGGCCGCCACCTCGCTGTCCACGGTGGCATTGAGTTCGCGCACGTCGGGGATCTCAGACTGCACGACGTCCAGCATCAGCTTGAGCGGGCTTTCGTCGGAGAACGGCGTACGTCCAGTCAGCATCTCGAACAGCACGATCCCAAGCGCAAAAATATCCGAGCGCTGATCGACCGCCTTGCCGAGGCACACTTCGGGCGACAAATAGCCCGGCGTGCCGACGAACTCGCCGGTGCCGGTGAGCTTGCTGTTGAAGTCGTGGTTGGCCAGCGCGATGCCGAAGTCGGCGATCTTGACTTGGCCGCGCTGGCTCAACATCAGGTTGGCCGGCTTGATATCGCGGTGGATTACGCCGCGGTCATGCGCCACCGACAATCCCTTCGCGCACTGATGCAGGATTTTCAGCGAGTCGCCGACGGTCAAACGACCTTCGCGCTTGAGTAGACCCGACAGCGATTCGCCGTCGACGAATTCCATCACGAAGAAGGGCTGCTCGTTTTCCTGGCCGATAAAATAGATCTGGATGATGTGCGGGTCGTTGAGCGCCGCCATCGACCGCGCCTCGCGCAGGAAGCGCTCGACCAGCATCGCGTCGTGCGCCAGCGAGGGCGCCAGCTCCTTAATTGCGACGTAGCGCGTCAGTGCCGGCTCGTAGCCCTTGTAGACCACGCCCATGCCGCCCCGGCCCAGCTCGGAGACGATCTCGTAGTGCCCAACGCGCGTTTTCATGGCAACACCCCTGTCGTTCGCCGCATGGTAGACCCGGCGCTGAGCGCGCGGGAAGCGGTCGGCCAGCCGGAGCGAATCTCCCGCTGACCCGTCCTGTTACGTACAGAGACAGCGTTAGAGGACGTTGCCGGGGCGCGGACGGTTCGGCCATCTGCCTAGGCCGTCGGTCATTGTGACTAATGCAAGAGGCGCCGGAACGACTGTTTTGTGATCCTAATCACACTATTTGCCACGATAAATCCCGATTGCGGCGCCTTGAATCCACCCAACACGTCGCCGGCGACGTCGCTGAAACCGCCGGCAGCAGGAGAGTTTCCCCATGCGAAAACGGTTCAAAGGCCTACTTGTCACCTTTGCGGTGCTGGCCCTGCTGATCGGGGGCATTCTAGCCACCGCCTGGGTCTCAACCGAACGAAGGCTGGCCCACCGTTACGAGGTGGCCGACCCACCCTTGGCCCTCGCGCGCGACGCCGACACGATCCAACGCGGCGCGCACCTGTATACCGTGCTCGGCTGCAGCGACTGTCACGGCGCCGGCGCCATAGGAAAACTGGCCATCGACGCCGGTCCGCTCGGGAAAGCCATCGCACCCAATCTGACGCCGCGCGCCATCGGTCAACGCTACGACGCGGACGGGTTAGCCGCCGCCATTCGCCACGGCGTGCGCGCCGACGGCACGCCGCTGCGCTTCATGCCATCCGGCGATTTCACCCATCTGTCCGACGCCGATACCGCCGACCTCGTCGCCTATCTGCAGGCGCTACCCAATTCTGACCATGCGCCGGGCACCACCACTCTCACGCCGCTCGGACGGACCATGGCCTTGTTTGGACAGATCGAACTGACCTCGGCCGAACGGATCGACCACGCGCCACGGGTTCGCATTGCCCCCGCCGCGACGGTGAGCGCCGAATATGGCGCCTACCTCCTGAA
>JBBSAA010000038.1:0-17782 GCA_038252715.1 Lysobacterales bacterium
GCGGATCACCAGGAACAGCAGCAGCCCGAGCGGCCCGAACAGCATCGTCAGCAGGTAACAAGGTACTAAGGCCATGTGGCTCATTCCGGCCGCGCTGCCTTCGTGATGGATCATCACGCCGACCATCAGGTCAAACGCAAGTAGATGCACCCAGGCGGCAACGGCGGCCAGCGGATTGGCCAGCAGCGCCAGCACACCCTTAAGGGTGAAAAACCCAGGTCGCGGGGCGCCAGGCACTCGCTTTTGGCGCAGCGCCATCGCCAGCAGCACCAGGTAGATCACCGCGAGCAAGACCACGCCAACACCCAGCGCGGCCTCTTCTGCGAGCGACCAGCCGGGCAGGAAGATCAGGACCGACCACCCCGCCAAAGCGACGAGACTGGCAGTTCGAAACAGTTGGCTGGCAAGGCGCATGCACCACTCCGAGATAAAACGCTGATTACCGCTGGACTATCGGAGCCACGATCAGTGACGTTTCGGCCGGTTGTTGCGCAACACAACCGTGCACAGCGCCCCACTCCGATCCGAGTGCGATAGCCCTGGCTAGCCCTGTCGCAGGCCAAATACGCGCCGCTTATCGCAGCCGCCGTGCTCGGCATACCGCAATTTGCAAAAATACGCCGGGAACGACTATTTTTTAGCTTTCGTCTGCGTGCAATTTTCTAGCCAAACCATGCGCTTGAAATCATCGTAGCGAGTAAAGGTGCCGGTGAAGGTGGCCTTGTCGCCTTTGCGGAACGTCAGCACATTGGCCAATTGATTGGGGCGAAATAGGCAGGCGACGCCGACGCGCGGCTCGCGGTCACCGGGGACCTGAATTGCCAGCTCGGATTGCTCGGGGATGTTGAAGGAGACGTTGTAGTCCGCGCCATCCTCCTGGATGTAGTCGACCTTGCCTTTGAGCGCGTACTTGCGGCCCTTGTGCCGCGCTGACACCGCCACCGCATTGCCCTTGGCTTCCCGGGCAATCTCGCGGGAGAAAATAAAGACATCCTGCACGGTTACGTCGTCTGTGTTTTGTGTCTTCGCCCCGATCGTCGCCGCCTGCTTGCCCGCGCTACCGCCCTTAACCTTCGTCAACAGCTGGCATAGGTAGGTGCGCATGGCGTCTTGCTTGGCAATCTGGCCTTTTTCGGTCTTGACCGTCATTTCCACCGTCGCCGCACCACCCTCGGCACTGATGTTGATCAAGGTCGGAATCGCCCGCGTGCTGTTGGACGAGCGCTGCTCCACCAACATTGTCCCGCTGTCGCGATCTTCGGTAATCACGTCCATCTTTTCGGCAATCATAATGCCGCGCATCTGTCCCATCGCATCGTTGACCGTCAGCTGTGACACCGACACGCTGCTGGAAAAATCAACGCCCGAAAAAATGCTGCCGGACTTCTTGAAGTTGTCCTCGCAGTCACCGGCATGGGCGCTGGCAGCAAAGCTGGCGAGGACGAGGGCAGACAGGACACGAACAATCATTGAACTCTCACAGGCAGCGGATACGGGAGTGTCGCTGACGAAAGGGCCAAACTCAATACGAGCAGCGCCATCAGCACACGCGCTTGATTCTTTGGCAGGTCTGTTCCCGCGGTCAAGGAGCGCGGGATGAATGGTCGCTTTGGCGTGACCAGCAACATGGCCGCCGTGTGCGCAGGCGCAGGTAGTTCTGTTCGCAGCTCGCCACGTTCTTCTTGCGCCTGAAGGTTGGTAGCAAGTCTGGCAACGGCCTTGGTCATCCAACGGGATGACCTCGAGCAGTGACATTTCCTATTCACGAAAACACAGCAATCGGATAGAGTCAGCCACATCAGGGCTCCCGCACCTGCGCAACAGAGCCCAACTCGCCATGCCTATCAAAAAATCGCTTCTCTTCTCCGCCGCCTTGCTAGGCGCGTGGGCATCTCCTTCGCGCGCGGATTATAGCTGGATTATCGCCGGGGACTACGGCCAAAAGCCGGCCCGCGTCGTCGTGATGATTGACTTGGGCAACGTCAAGGTTGATGACATTCGCGGCGAGTTGGGTCCCGGTGGACAGCCCTACTCGCCTGGTCCGAAGAAGGAATCAATCAATGAAAGCATCGACGCCGCCGAGTCTGCCCTAGCCGCTGTGCTTGGCAACAGAACTGGCCCATTTATGTCGATCCCGATGATGGTGGTCTATGAATCGGCAGACCAAGCGGATTTTTCAAGCTTCACCGTTCGCAATTTCTGCGATCAAAAAATCAACGATATCTATCATCCGTTCACTTATTACCGTAACGACAGCAGCAGCAAGGAAGAATCCGCCGTCGTATTGCCAGACCGCAAGGCGTTGCTGGACAAGGTTTTCAACCTGACCTGCGGAGATACTGAAGCCACCTTCGCCACCGGCGGATTCAAGCCGGTTGCCGGCGAAGACGCGGTCGACGCTTTCCCTTCCGACCATCCCTGGAAGGTACTTTGGTTGGACGGAAAGCGCCCGGCGTATGCCAAGGTCAGCCAAGCCACGCGGGACGCGCGGGAAGCCGAGTTTCAAGCAACCCTGGCCAAGACCAAGGCGATCTTGGGCAGTAGTGAGGCGATGGCGCTTGGGCAGATCGACAAATCCAATGCTGAAAGCGCGTTTTGGAAAGATCAGGCGGAGCGTCGCAAACATCGGCCGAAATCTAAACTCAACCCCTTCCTTGAGGGCTGGTTGCGCAAGGACGAGCAGTACATCGTGCAAAACCTAGGCGTGCCCGATGGCCTCTACGTCGCAGGTAACTCGCGCTTCCTGACCTATTTCAACGGCTGGACGCAGCGATTCACCACCACGAATGTCATGTCCGGCCAAGTGGTGGGCATTGAAGAGCAAAGCTATGTCTGCGAGCTGACGATGGAACTGCTCAACGACCAGATGATCGACTTCAAGTTCAAAGGCAACAGCTGCGGGTTTGGGGAGTTTGCCGGGCACTGAGTTTCGAGATAGCCAGCATGGGAGCCGGCGCGGTTGAGTTGGTTGCGTGACTTAGTTGCCACACTAGCGATTGTTGAACAGACATTAGCGCTGAATCTAGTCCGCGAAAAAGTGGGCCGCCGCGTAGTCGCGATGGTGCAACAAGGCGCGGTGCCCGCCCCCCCACCGGCGATACGAAGCAGAAACCTTTTTCGTCTTTCCAATTCGATATGCAACCTTGATAGCGCTTTTCCGTCATTGGCATCAGTCCACAGGCTTAGCCGTCGGCGCGCGAGCACCTAGGTACCACTCAAGTTTTTGCACGTTATCCCAGTAGCTACTCATATCGGCAAGGATCTTCTCGCGCTGAATTGGCAGTAGGAAGCGCCTTGCGATCGCTCGATCGATTGAAACGGCCGCCGCTGCAATGAAGCCCTCGCGATTGCCGTAGCGTTCTTCGATGGAGGGACGTGGATCTTTGGCGGCGAGTCGCTCGGCGCGCGTTCGGGCGAAGGGAATGAATGCACCATTGTTGGCCGAGATGAAACCGAAGCTGGCGTTCTCTGGATTCCGCCAGTTCCAGCCGGTCATCGTGCCTAGCGGCACCGAGGACACTGCGCCGCGCCAGCCGCCGAGTTCATTGCCATCGCTATCGACCTGCGGCACAAGTAGCAAATACCGCGCGCCAATGCGTGGAGGTTCGGTGAGTATGCCTTTGCTCAGGTAGTCGCGGCCCAGATCGAGCTGCCACAAGGACGGCGGATTGGAGGGCACTCGGATGCCCGGGATCAGCGGGAATGCCAGCTCGGAGACAGGCACCAGCGTGGAGCCCACCACCGGCGCCATCGTCTCTGGTGGCGCAACATCGTCCACCGCCCATTCGCGCAGATTTTCAAGTTGTGCGTTTAAGCCATCCGCCAAGTCGTTGTTGGAATTGTAGGGATAGCTGGCTTCGGTGGCTTTCTCAGTGAACTTGCTGAATCGACGTGGCGCATGGGGCGATCCAGAATAGAAATACAAGCGGCTATTGGGCGCAAGTTCGACAGCCTGTTTGCCATCCGTGCTTGTCTGCAGCAGCGAGTTGATGCGCGACCAGTATTCGCTACTGCCAGTGATGTACATTATTTTCGGCGCGGTGCCGTCGTGCAAGGCGCGATCCAGCTGCCCCGCGTTGCCATGGCCGTCGACATCCGGGGTTGGCAAGTCTGAAAATGGATAGATGTCGACGGCGCGAAGATTGCTCATCACCGAGTTGCCCGCCTCGCCCGGCAGCGCATAGCGATGGTTGAACGAACCGCGACCGGCGCCGGCGGTAGTCACCAGCATACCGTCAAAAACGCGCTTGCCATCTGGGGCGGTATTGAACCCTCGGTACAGAAAATCACGCAAGAAGCGCCCGCCTTGCGAATACCCGTAAGCAAAGACGGCTGCGCCATCGCCTAGACGGTTGTTGATCTCTGATAGCACCGCGCGGCTCTTGAGATGGTTGGCAAAATCGCGAAAGGCCGCCTGGCCAAGGCCCATGACAGCGGCATCCTCGCCTTCATAAACGAGGCTGAAGTGCGAGCCACTAGCCGCCGCGTGCTTCAGGGCAATGCCGCAGCGCGCGTTGGCGGTCTTATCGACGGGCGCCGCGGCGAAACGCCAATACTTGCGCGACACCACCGTGCCGGGGTCGTCGAACCTCGTCTGCAGGCGCAGCACCGCCTTGCGCTGCTTGGCATCCCGAGCGCAGTAAAAACCACCCTCGGTCAGGTCATAAGCCTTTCGTTCTGCATCCATATCCGACGCCGCGAACGTGGCGCGCACCGGCCCGTGAACCTGCGCGACAGGCACCTTCAAGCCAAATTCGTCGGCCTTCATGCGCCCCTGCCAACTGACCCACGCCAGTGAATAGCCGAGGGTGAAGAAGGTCGGGTCCGACAGCGCCTCGATCTTGTTGGGCGCCATCAAGTCGAGACCGCCTTCGGCTTTGAAGAACACGCCGTCCATTTGCGTTCTTCCGCGGTTAGCCACTTCGACCAAGGTCATGTGGTTGCCGCGTGTTGGATCCACCGGCCGGATCAGCACGAATGGTCCGGAATACTCCACCAGCCCGCGCGCATTGGTCGGCGCGTACTGTATGTCGGTGACATCACCCGCCGACGCGCTGCGCGGATCGATGGCGTAACGGACCGTACCTCGCAGCACCTCGTACGGACCCACCGCCCCGAACGATTGGCCGCCCACCCATGGCTGTTTATCCGTCACTTCTACCGAGACCACCTCGGCATGAACCCAAGGGGCGGCGAGCAAGCAGGCTAGGAAGACGAAGCGTTTGGACATGGGCAGGCATTCCTTACGTGTGGCCGGCGTCGCGCAGCAAGCGCATTGCTATGTCGCCGCGCGAATGGACGATTGTGAATCGACCACAGGTCGATAATGAACCGTGTCAACCTTGGGTGCCAACGCACGTTTCCAATCTAACCGGCCTCCTTACGCCCGTCCGTTTTGAGCATCCTATGAAAATGCCAGCCAGAACACGCTACGTTCGCGGCCTCGCAGCAAGCCTGCTGACCGCGGTATTTACGGCCCTGTTGGCAATCAGTGCCCAAGCGCATGAATTGCCAGTCGGCGATGGCCACGTCAGCGACCACCCTAACCGCGGCGACGTCTTTGCCTGCGAAACGTCGTTTCGTGGCGGCGGTGCACGTCATGTTGGCAGCTGGTTTCATGGCGAGACCTGGAACCCACTCGAGAAACCCCACGTCGCCGGCAGGGTGATGCGGCCGCAGGCCCGCGTTTCGATTACGTCCCGTGGGGACGCCGTGGCGGTCTCTGGAAACGGCTTGCCCGTGGGGCAGCCCACCGGCACCTTCCCTATTGCGACCGACGATCCGGTCTATCAATACGACACCAACCCCAACGCAATTGCCGAGCAGTCGCTGTCCTTCACCATTCCACGCATGCCGACACGCGCAGCTAGCCCGACCTGCCTCCCGATGGGCATGATCGGCTTCACCACCACCGGCGTGGCGCTATACAACGCGCTCGACGACGCCGGTCGCGATGCCGCCGCGCATGAAGTGCAGGACCTGTGCGATGGCCATCCGCAAGGACGGGGCCAGTACCACTACCACAGCGCCTCGCCCTGTTTGCCAGGCGCAAACGACAACACCGTCGTCGGCTGGGCGTTGGATGGCTACCCCATCCTCGGCATGCGCGACGGCGCAGGCAAAACGCTGAGCAATGCCGATCTCGACGCCTGCCACGGCCGTGCGGACACGGTCACCGTGGACGGACGCAACTACGATTACGCCTATCGGTTGACCGCAGAATACCCCTACATTCTTGCTTGCTTTACCGGCACCGTATTGCCCGGCACCCAGCAAACGATCCGCCAGGGACTGGCGCCGCGGCGGCAACGTCCCGCACCGCCGCCGGCGCGGTGATGCGCGCGTTCGAATCCAACGTTTTCGCGTGGCTGACTAGTCAACAGGACTCGTGGAAGTCACCCAAGCCGATACGCTCGCGCGAGGAAAGTGCCCGTGCGCTGACGGCCGCAGCGCAAGGCTCGCGCCTGGATCCTCTGTCAGTGACTCGCAACCGGCGCCGAGCCCGGCGCTCGCAGGCTAAGTTGGGGCCGCTAGGGCACTGCCTGGCTTTCTCCAGTCTTTGAGCTAATCGATTCCTTTGTCCGACCCATAGGGTCCTGCGTCAAAATCTTCCCGGGCCAATTCATCGCGCACGCGGGAAAAGTTGCGCTGCGCGTCATGGATCAGCAATGTTGCCCAGTTAGCTTCAGGGCTCCCCCCGACCCCTGGAGTCGTCCCATGCACCGTCTGCCCTTGGTGTTGAGCTGTGCCCTCGTTACTACACTCATTGCGATCCCGGCCTCCGCGGCCCAGCCCGAGCATATCCGCGGAAAATCCGCGTCGACCAAAAGCACGTTGAAAACCGACGCCACCGCCGCAAGCACCGAAAGCGCGCAGAAGTGGTACCGCGATGGCGCCCGCGCCGCGCGCGCCGGCGCCGAGCAGCGGCCGATACCGGGCAAAGCCCGCAACGTCATTCTTTTTGTCGGTGACGGCATGGGCTTGTCGACGATTGCCGCCGCGCGCATCCGCGAAGGCCAGCTCAAGGGCAACACAGGCGAAGAAAATGCGCTGAGCTTTGAGAAGTTTCCGTACGTCAGCCTTTCCAAAACGTATTCCGTGGATGGCCAGACACCGGACTCGGCGCCGACGATGACCGCGATGGTCACCGGCATCAAGACCCGCCAGGGCATGCTCAGCGTTGACCAGCGCGCGACCTACAACAACTGCGCGTCCGCGAAGGGCAAGGGTGTTGCAACCTACCTAGAAGTGGCCGAGGCCATTGGCATGGCGACTGGTATCGTTAGCACCGCCCGCATCACCCATGCCACGCCTGCGGCCACGTATGCCCATACGCCGAACCGCGATTGGGAAAGCGACGCCGAACTCAGCCTGGAAGCGAAGGCGAACGGCTGCAAGGACATCGCGCGCCAGTTGGTGGAGTTCCCGTACGGTGACGGCTTGGAAGTTGCCCTCGGCGGCGGGCGCAGCTATTTCCTGCCGATCACCACCGCCGACCCGGAAGACACCACTTCGAAAGGTCGTCGCCTCGACGGTCGCAACCTAGCTACCGAGTGGGCCGGCAAGACGCCGCGTTCGGCCTATGTCTGGAACAAGGCGCAGTTCGACGCCATCGATCCGAAGAACACCCGCCACTTGCTCGGCCTGTTCGAACGCTCACACATGGAATACGAGCAGGACCGCGCCAACGACACCGGTAAAGAGCCGAGCCTGTCGGACATGACCTCGAAGGCCATCGATATCCTGCAGAACAACCGCAAGGGCAAAGGCTACTTTCTGATGGTGGAAGCCGGCCGCGTTGACCACGCCCATCACGCCGGCAACGCCAGCCGCGCGCTGACCGACGCCATCGAGCTGTCGAACGCTGTGCGCACCGCGCTTAAGAAAGCCGGTGACGACACCTTGGTTATCGTCACCGCTGACCACAGCCACACCTTCACCATCGCCGGTTACGCCGATCGCGGCAACGACATTCTCGGCAAATCGGTCACCGACGGCGTGCTCGCGCTCGACGCCGACGGCAAGCCCTACACCACGCTCGGTTACACCAATGGCCCCGGTTACCGCGGCCCGGCTGCCCGTCCAGACCTCACCAATGTGGATACCGCCAACGCCAACTTCCTGCAAGAAGCCGCGGTGCCGCTGTCGTCAGAAACCCACGCTGCCGAAGACGTGGCGATCTATGCTCGCGGCCCGGGCGCACAGGCGTTCCAAGGCACGGTGGAACAGAACGTGATCTTCCACGTGATGGCGCAGTCGCAGAAAGACACCTCGGTGTTCTACTGCCTGCTGTTCGGCAACTGCGGCGCCCGTTCGGACGACGACCGTCGCCGTGGCAGCAAGATTGGCAACGAGCCGACCGAACTGTCGGCACCGCTGTACGAAGCCGATCTGAAAGCCGGCCTCGGGACGCGCTGAGCCATGAAAAACCTGATGCAGGTCGTCGCGATCTTGTGCCTGATCCCATTCGCCTCCCCTTGTGCAGCTGCCACGGCGTCGGAAAATGCCGCGGTCGCCGCACCGATGGCCTGGGTGGGCGAATACCGGGTGCGTAATGCGCAGGGCGAGCGCGCGATGACCCTCATCAAGGACGCCACGCGGGTTGAATATCGCGTACAGGGATTGCCGGTTCGGGTATGGCGCCAAGTCAGTGATGGCGTTGAACTGCAGGAGCTGCACCCGGAACACGGTGAACGCGTCACGTACGCCCCGGGCGATTTACGCGCCCGGGGAATCGAGCCGGCCTGGGACCACATCGCCAGCATCGTGGATCCCGCGCTGCGTGATCAGTTGGGCGCGAGCCGCGACGGACACGCGCTCGGTGAGGTGGTGCGCAAGTACCGCGGAATGGATGCGCAGAAGCACCGTATCGAACTTGATTGGCTCACCGGCGCGGCCATGCCGGCGCGATATCGAATCGAGGCGAACGCGGCGTCGGAGACCATCGAACTGCGCTCAGCTCGTTGGCTTCCGGTAGAGCAGGCGTTCACTCCCACCAACAAACTGCGAGAAACCGATGGGGCTGATCTTGGCGATTGAAGCGCTGGATTTTCTAGTGCGTTAACCGTGAGGCCAAGGTCGTTTCCATTGCCTGGAAACCAACTTGGCCTCACTCTTTCGTCGCGCCCCGGTCCTCCGAACCCCGAGTAGCTGCCGCCAGCAAGGCAACCGCAGCCAGCGTGGTCTGTGCCGCGTTCAAGCCCAGCCGAAAGTCGGCATCGGAAAATGTCGCCATGACGTCGATCGGTTGATGCCAGGTCGGGCTCCAACCGGCGCCGGTTTGCATGCCTCGCTCGTTCTCACGCAGGCTGAGCGCGGGGATTAAATCCATGAACGGCACCGAATCGGTATTGGTCATATGCGGGCCGACGGCGGCCGGATAGTCGGTTGCATACGTTTCGTTGGCACTGCGGAAAAAGAAACCCAGCTTCATCGCAGCGTCGGCATATTTTGACCGCGACTGGAATTCGATATTGATATCCGCCTCAGGGCGCTGCTGAGGATTCCAACTGCCGTCGGCGCGCGGCATGCCGTGGTCCCACAGCATCATGTCGTGCTGGAACACCGCCAGCCAGGTCGGCTCAGGATAGCGACCCGAGCCTTTCGGCGACTCCACGCCCTGCAGCGCCTGCCGCTGTTCGATGTAGGCCTTGGCGCCGTCAAGGCCAGTTTCCTCGTTATTCCACAGCGCGAAACGGATTGAACGCCCGGTACGCACGTCGGGCTGGCTAAACACGCGCGCCAGCTCCATCACGAGCGCGGTGCCGGAGGCGTTGTCATTGACTGCTTCGCCCCAGCCGTGCCCGTCCATGTGCGCGCTGACCAGGTACATCTCATTGGGATGCGTCACGCCTATTTTCGTGCACCAGATTTCCTCGCGCGGCCCGTCCACCGAAGGCTCGCGATTGAGTTCACGCAGGCGCAGATCTGGCTGCTGTTCAGCGTCGGTGTTCACACCGGTCGGCGCCACCACGCCGCGATACCGCGAACCGCCCACGCCAGCGCGCACTTCGCCCGACGCCAGCACCGCAGGCAGCGGTGCCGTCGGCGCTCTCGCTTTGGACGGCGGGGCCGTGTAGTTGTAGCGTAGACGCTGAATGTCGCTACAGCCGTAGCTTTTCAGCTGCGCTTCGATCCAGTCCAGGGCGCGAGCATTACGTTGCGTGCCTTGGCGACGGTCCCCGAATGCGGCCAGGCCGGCGATGGTGGCCTTGTACCTATCCAGGTCAAGCTCGGAGACCAGCGCCTTGACCGGGTCGGTGGGCGGCGTCGCCTGCGTGGCGTTTGCCGAAAGTGGAACCGCAAGAGTTAGCGTCAGGCCGAATGCCGTCAAATATTCACGCATGGGGCTGCTCCGAAACATCGATGGGCCAATGACCGAAGCATACCGACATCGGCCCAATCTGCCTGCGTTAGGTCGAATTTCCCGCAATCACGCTTTCCTGTAGATACCGAGCGCGGCAACCATCGGCCAGCCAATGCGCGGCAGGCAATTTCTGGCCGTGCAGGGAAATCCGTGCTTTGCCATAAGCGTTCAAGGACGCCCACATCGCTCGCACTTAGAGTGCCTCGAACAGTTCCTACTTATCCCTGACTGCCGGTATCGCTGCCTGCGCCGTCGGTAGCGCATCGGCGTGTGTGCCTGCGTTGGCTGGGGCAGCAGGAGTTGGCGGTGCGGGCGAGGGTGACCGGTTCAAGCCGCCGAGAACATAACCGGCGACGCCGCTGAGTATTCCGGTGACGCCATTCGAACTGAGGATACCGAGCATTGCCAGCACGGTCGCCGAGGCGATGACCAGCATCACGGTCAACAGCTGCAGCACTTGCAAGCGCTCAAACATTCGAAAAAATTGTTGGCCGCCGTTCTTTCCCGCGCGCCAGACCGCGATAGCACCGACCAGTGAAAATCCAATAGCGAGAACCGCGACAAACAGTGAAGCGGAATTGACTAACAAAATAACGCTGGACACGGGGATGCCGGGCATGGACGCAGGGGTCATGAGCTACTCCAAATTCATGGTTTGGGCTGGCTAATCCTCGCACAAACCCCGGCGCGCGCAGAAACTGCGGTGCAAGAAGCACCGAGGCGGCGCCGCTAGAGCCAGCATGGCGTCTGGCGATTGCGCAAACTAGGCGATGCCAGCGCTCCGGGCAAAAGGTGTAGCCTTTCTTCGATAGACCCCTCCGTGACACCCTGACCGCGTTGCCTGCCCGGAGTCTGCCATGTGCTATTCGGCCCAACTTGATGCCGCTTTTCACCGATTCGTCAAAGAGCACGGCGCGATCTTGGATATCCACGCATTCAAGCGCATGTACGAAGAACGTGGCGACGTCACCAAGATGAAGATTCCTCGCGCCGTGGATGCCTGGTTTTCGGCACCAGTATCGGAAGAGGAAGCGTCTATCCGCACGCTGATAGCTGACTACGATTCTGCCGAGGCGGCAATTATTGAGCAGGAACTATTCAAGCAAAAAAAGCGCCTTGCCGATGCCGAGCGCAGCTTGCAATCCAAAACGACCAAGGCCGCGACCGAGAGCCGGCGAATCGCCGGCAACAAGATCGACTGGGCGCTGCGCAAGCTAGCCGCACTGCGACGTACCGCCCTGCTGCCGGAAGACTCGCGCATTTTCCCGGGCTGGTATGCGCCGGTGATGATCTGGGAAAACGGGCAGCGTGTCGTTAAACCGATGCGCTACCAATGCCGACCGGCAGGCCTGCCTGCGGAGTTCGACATCACCCGCCCGGGCTGTTACAACGCCCGGCGCGACAACCTGGAACGGTTCTGGCGTCACCAGTTTGGTGTGACGCACGGACTGATGCAGGTCAATGCGTTCTACGAAAACGTTGAACGAGACGGAAAGAACCAAGTGCTGGAGTTCCGCCCCAACCCACCGCAGCCAATGCTGGTGGCCTGCCTGTGGTCGCACTGGCAAGGCGCCGGACAACCAGACCTGTGGTCGTTCGCGGCCATAACCGATGAACCCCCGCCTGAGATTTCTGCTGCCGGGCACGACCGCGTCATCATCCCGATCAAAGCCGAACATATCGACGCGTGGTTGAATCCGGATCCAAACAATCTCGCTGCGCTGTACGCGATCCTCGATGATCGGGAACGGCCTTATTACGAACACCGAATGGCGGCCTAGCCGGAAGGCGGATCCCTTTGACGGCGGCTAGAAGACGGCCCCCCGGCGCTTGCGCGCCCGTCGGGCCAGACAGGCGCGAAGTCATTTTCCGCAGAGTCTCGCGTCACGTAATAACCCGGCGTGCGGTAAGGACAGAACGGATCCCGACGATTCTGTAGCTTGGGCCGGGATCCAACACGCGAGAATGAGTCGCTGACGCCGTGCTCACTTCTGCTCGACTGATCTGCCTGGATTGCGCCACTACGGTAGCCTTGCCTGCAACCCTGCCCTTCAGACACCGGACCTTGAGCCATGCCCTTCGACGTTGATGCCTCTCCTGTCCTCGGTCTAGACGGGCCAGCAAACGTGCTAGTCACCGGCGCCAGCAGCGGCATTGGCTTGGCGTTGGTCGAGCAATTGCTTGGAAACAAGCTGGTGGGCCGCGTAATGGGCGTCTCCCGCTCGGCGACTAGCAATGACGCCCTGGCGCGCCTGCAGCTTGGATCGGAACAGCGTTTGCTGCGGATTGATGCCGACCTCACCAGTGAACCAGATCTCGCCCACCTCGCCTCCCAACTTCAGGGGCTGGGTGCGCTGCACTTGGTGATCAACGCCGCCGGCGTGCTGCATGGCCCGGGACTGTCACCAGAGAAGTCGATTGAGCAGCTCAGCCTAGCGTCCTTGCAACGCGTGTTCGCGCTCAATGCGTTCGCACCGGTGCTGCTCGCCAAGGCGCTGCTGCCGCAACTGTGTCGCGGGCAACCGGCGATCTTCGCGTCGCTCTCGGCTCGGGTGGGGTCCATTGGCGACAATCGAGCCGGCGGTTGGTATGCCTACCGCGGCTCCAAGGCAGCGCAGAACCAGCTATTAAAAACGTTCGCGATTGAATTCAAGCGGCGCAATCCACTGGGTGTCTGCCTGATGCTGCACCCGGGCACGGTGGACACTCCGCTATCGTCACCGTTTCAAGCCAACGTGCCGTCGAAAAAACTCTTTGACAGCCAACGTGCGGCGCAACAACTGTTGGCGCTCATTGCGCACAGCACACCTGCCGATAGCGGTCGATTTATTGCCTGGGATGGGGCGGATATCGTTTGGTGATGCCGGGACCGTCAGTGATCTTGGACCAAGGTCAACTACACATTGCGCCCGAACGCTCGAGGCGGGAAGCCGCCTTGCTTCCGAACGTTTCGTCGCGCGGCTACTTAGCCTGACCCACAACGACGACATCCTTGCAAGGCACCGTCATGCCATTGTCCAGCGTGACCACGCAGGTATCGAAGCCGGGTTTAAACAGGCACGGTTCGGACACCACTCGCCCCTGCGAACAGCCCAAGCCGCCGGGTGGGGTATAGACCACCTCGGTTCCGATGGGCAGCAAGGCCTTGTAATCGGGCAGGCGATCAGCAGTCATTGCGGCGAATTTCGAGGGCTGGGGCGGCTAATTTGCGGCGGACACAATGAATTTGCAAGCGGTTTTCCACTGCAGGCGGAAGGTAATTCAGACCTACCAAATCGGTCAGCTCCGAGCACGACACGACTCCCCCGTCTTGAGCCCCAGCCTAGACCGTGGCTTTCCGACTGGAAACTACCTCGCGCGCCCTGAGCATGTCCGTATCGCCCATCAATATCGACCACAGTCGGCCGAAGCGCTTAAACACGTTTTCCTCGATGTAGGGCACGCCATGCTTGCGGCAGATTGCCTTGAGCTGCGGCGCCGCCTGCCGGTATTTCAGCAAGGGCAGATCGGGCCAAACGTGGTGTTCGATTTGGTAGTTGAGGTAACCCTGCAGGAAGTCTGGAAGGTCGCTGCCGCCCGGATAGTTCACCGAACCGGCGCATTGCTGCAGGTAGAACTCGGCGCGACTCTTGCAGCCGGTGTCGAAGCGATAGATATCGTCGCCGCTGTGGTTCGGCGCGATGGTAATAAAGGTGATGACGTTGGCAACGACCTCGGCCAACAACGAATTGATCAGCACGGCCAGCCACGCACTCGTGCCCAAGGGCAGGAACAGCGCCGGGACTAGGCCAAACCGGAAGATGGCGTACGGAAACACGCAGCGCAGCCAGTACTCCAAGCCCCAGGCAGTGAGCGGCAGCCACAGCTTCTCGCCGGGAATAATCCAGCGTTTGATCGCGCCCATGCTTGGCAATGGGTTCGATTTGGCCTGCGCCGGCGTCTGCGCGCGAATCTTGCGGTGCTGCTTGAGCGCGAAGAACGTGTTTGGCGCGTAGTAGGTGACCTTCCAAGTCATCATCAGCCCGACGATCAACACGCGCTTGAGCATGCGCGGCATCGAGGGATGGCGAATAAACCACGCGTTGCGCTCAACGATGTCGGGGTCTTCTGACTGACCCGTGTAGTAATGATGCAGCTGGTTGTGCTCATGCGCCCAAGCGTCCGGGTGCAGCCAGTCCAACCAATCCAGATAGCGGCGCCAGCCCAAAGCAAAGCGCTTGCTGGTGTAGCGCGCAGGCACGCCCGGTACGTGGTCATAACCGCGATGCATCACCGGATGCGTGACGGTGGCCCAGCGACCCATGTTACCAATGCCGATCAGCAGCGCCGAAATCGGGTTGGGAATGATCCACGCGATGGAGTAGCCCAGCAGGGTGCACGCACGCGACCACCAGATCATCTTGACCAAGTGCGCGTAGTCGGGCGGGCCGAGATCGGCTTTCAGGGTTGCATGCAGGGCATCGATATCGGCGGCGAAAGCCTTGTGATCGATGGCAGAGAACGGGGAATGGCTGTGCAAGGGCGGCCTTGGCGTGTGGCGCTGCGGTCTCGTCATAACGTAACGAGCCATGGGGTGTACAAGTATAGAGACTGAGCTGCCTGCGTGGCCTCAATTTCCTGTATCCCCGATTTTAGTCTTGGACGCGGTTGGCCTTCAGCTCGGCCAGAGGATAGAGCGTACCGCGCCAGCGCACGCCGCCTTGAACCAAGGTCCGCAGCATGGAGTTGGTTATCGTGACCATCATCAGCAGTGCGCCCAGCGGGTAGCCCAACGCATACAGCGGCGATAACGCCAGCCCGCGCGCCATGCTGGCGGCAACCAACAATAGGGTCAGCAGCACGCTGGCGAGATTGCACCAAAACGCAATACCGCTGACAACCGCGAGTGCGAACAAAGGCCAGAGCATCAGCAACACAACGGCGGCCACCGCGGCAAGGGTCCGTGGCACGGAATAGTCGAGAAATGGAAAGGAGTTTTTCTCAAGACCGTGCACCATTTCGCCCGTGGTTCGGTACCACTCGAGTTGAATCGCATCACCGGCATCGACGAACTCCTGTCGCCCGCCCGCTTGCTTGATGATCTTGCCCAGCTTCATGTCATCGTCGGGCCGCAGTCGAATCCGTTTGAGGAAACCCATTGCGGCCAGCGTGTCTTTGCGTACCAGGTTGAATGCACCCACGCCGATGTGCTCGCTGCGACCGGCTTCGCGGGCACGCCATGGCCGCATGTTGAGGGCAAAAGCCAAGGCAAAAATTCCAAGGAAAGCGCGCATCAAGACGGTGCCTCCCGTGGTGCGCGGGCTCAGCACGAGGTGGTCAAGTGGCGTGCTTACGGCCAATGCCAGCGCGCGGCGCAGCGTGTCTGGCGCGAAGTAGACATCGGCATCGGTGAACAATATCCATTCGCCCGTGGCGGCTTGGGCCGCGACGTGCATGGCGTGGTTCTTTCCCAACCAGCCAACGGGAAGCTCGTGCACGTGGATCACGCGAAGGCGTGAATCGGCCACAGCGATTTCATCGAGAATCGCGCCGGTGCGGTCCGTCGAGCGATCATTCACCGCGATGATCTCGAGCGCGGGGTAGTCCACGGCCAACAGCGCGCGCATGGCGCTGGCAAGGTGGCGTTCTTCATCGCGTGCGGCAACGACCACGCTGACGCGCGGCGCCGGATTGGGCAGCGCACCGGGGTCGGTATCGGCCAAGCGCCGCAAGCGCGTGCTGCCAAGCACCAATTCAATCGTAGCCATCACCCATGCGGCAAGGGTAATGACAGCGAGCGTAGTGACGGCCAAGTTGCTCATGTGCTCAGGTTACAACTAAGGCGAATGCAGCGCCGGGGCGAACTTGCCAACCTGATGAAGACCGGTTCGTTCTCGCCGCGAGCGGCCGTCTGAAAAGTCCGCGGGTGCCCGCTTCCGCTAAGTGGCGAGTGTGACGGAGATTTGGACCTTTGGTGATTAAGGACTGTGTCCCAATTCTTAGGCCTTTCCTACTTGCCAACCTCAACGCCCTTCCAAAATGCAACGCGACCTCGAATTTCAGCGGCAGCGGGCAATGGCTCCGCGTAGTACCACGCGGCGTTTTCGTTTCGCGTCCCGCCAACGTCTATCGAATAGTAATTAGCCGTCCCCTTCCAAGGGCAACGTGAAGTCAGCGTGCTTGGCGAGAAGTATTCTTTGTTGATTGATTCTATTGGGAAATAGTGATTGTTCTCAACGACAACGGTGTCGTCAGAGTCCGCCAGTACAGCCCCGTTCCAGATTGCTTTCACCCGTGCTCTCCAATGTTAAGTCTCATCAAGGTCAATGGATCACGCGCCCAGTCCTTGCCCACGAAACGCCGTGGATCGGCAAAGCAGACTTAAGGAGTCCGGCATCATCCAGCCCGTCTTGCCCCGACACGTGGGGTGAACGCTAATTGATCCCATCGTGACAGGGCGTGAAAGAGCCAACCAAGTTCAGCGAGCCCCTGTTTGAACTCACTTCGTCCACAGCGCGCGTCGCGTCACGTCCAGAACGTCTATCGGGCGGTAGTAGTCGCCCAGGAATAGCATGTTAAACGCCGTTGGCTGACGCTGGATCTCCAGGTTACAGGCGGCTTTGCCGGCGAGGCCTGCCCAACTGTTGTCGAAGTCACCCCGCCAGGCCGTCGGTTGCTTCGCGCGCTCGGTGGTGCCGTCGAAGCGTTGCGCGTAGCCGTCGGCGATGCGGAATTTCTTCTCTTTACACTTGAATTGCAGCGTATGGACGATAAATTCGTTGGCGCCGGGCACGGCGGGATCGTCGCTCTCGTGCATTTCGGCGACCGTCACTTCGATCAAGTTGGCATTCGCCGGCTCGGGATTGCGCATTTGCATATCCATCATCCACAGCTGGCGCACCGGGGCTTTGTTGATGGCTAGGAATAGGTACCAGCAACGCGCCATGGAGGCCGCCCGGCACTCGCGGGCATGGTCAGAATGCGCTTCCATATCCATCATGGCGCGATCAAGGCCGGTGGACTGCGCGCGCGCCGCGGGGCTGGCGAGAGCCGCTAGGAAGATCGCCGCGATTAAACCCAAGACGCGGCTCATTCCAGCTCTCCCAGTTCCGTGATCGGCGAGTCAGCCTTTACTTCAACGAGTTTGAACACGCGCTGCTCCCGATTGGAGACCGCGTCGCGGTAGTTGTAGATCTTCGAGGTCACCGAGGTGGCGCCGGTGATGGCGAAACCCTCCGTCTGGACGGTGGTGTCGGTGCGCGTCATGCCGGAGTCGGAACGGACGGTAACGGCCACTTGGAGTGGCACGCTCGTTGACACGAGGTAGCGGCCGGGTTTCAGACCTCTGAAATGAAACACCCCGTCGGCATCGGTCTGCACGCGCGCGGTGTAGTTGCCCAGTTCGCCAAGCGAGCTGGTCACCGAGAACGCGTCGCC
>JBBSAA010000039.1:0-17526 GCA_038252715.1 Lysobacterales bacterium
CAGGCGATCCGTGAAGGTGCGCCTGCCATCGACTTGGTGGGCACGGAAATTTGGGACGGTGGCAAAGTCGCAACCTACAAGGGCGTGACCACCGAGCCGGTGATTTCTATTTGCGGCGGCTCACCCGAATACCCAGAAAACAATACGCAATTCATCGAAGAAGGCCGCAATTTATCGCGCATGGATATGTTGGCGGCGCGCAAGGTGGTGGTACTGGGCCATGCGCTTGCCGAGCAGCTGTTTCCATTCACTGACCCGATCGGCAAGACGATCTTGCTCGATGGCCGGAAATTCGAGGTCATCGGCGTCTTCATCAAGAAGGTGGCGGCATTTGGCGGCCCCTACGAAACCATGGCCCTGATCCCGAGTGGCGCGTACACGCAGATTTACGGCATGGTCGATCGCGAAGGCTATCCGCGATCAGTGAATATCACCTTGCACGCCAAAACGCCGGAACTGCTCAATGATGCGATCGAACAGGCGCGGCAGGTAATCCGCAGCAGCCGCCACCTCAAGCATGACGCGAAAGATAATTTTTATTACTTCACCAGCCAAAGCCAGATCGATAATTTCAATCGCACCACGCTCGGCGTCAAGATCGGCGCGTTTTTGATGGGCGCCGTGGCGCTGGTGGTTGCTGGCATCGGCATCTGAACATCATGTTGGTCTCAGTCACCGAACGCACCAAGGAAATTGGCATCCGAAAATCCTTGGGTGCCAAGCGCAAGAATATCTTGGCGCAGTTCCTGCTCGAGGCGGTGGTGCTGTGCAACGTCGGTGGCGTGATTGGTATTGCCCTGGGCTTCGTGCTTGGCAATCTGTTTGCGTTCTTTACCGGCTTCGAGGCGCGGATCCCAATTGGTTGGGCAATCTTCGGCGTGGTGTTTTGCAGTCTGATCGGCGTTGTCTTCGGCATGATCCCGGCAATCAAGGCATCGCGCCTGAACCCGATCGACGCCCTGCACTACGAATAAGTCGCGCCAACACTGGGGGATGACAGACGACGCTGACAGCGCGATGATGCTCGCAAGTCGGAAAGCACCCGACCCTTGGAGTTGACCATGCGCGCGTTTCGTACTTGCTTTGTAGTTGCCCTGTCCCTGCTTGCCTTCACTTTGTCTTCATTCGCCGCTGCGCAGTCGGTGCAATCGGGCGATATCACGGTGCACTACAGTGCGATCCCCACCACGACCCTGACCCCGGCCGTTGCCAGCCAATACGGCATCACGCGGTCTGCTGGCCGCGCATTGGTCAACGTCGCGGTGCGAAAGGGCAAGCCAGGAACGGACGTCGCGGTACCGTCGACCGTCACGGTCTGGGTCACCAACCTCAATGGCCAGCGTCAAGCGCTGACGATGCGTGAAATCAAGGAAGGCGAGGCGGTCTATTACCTCGGTGAGACGCGCATCAACGACAACGAGGCCCTGGATTTCGAAATCGAGGTGCGGCCCACCGGCAGCAAGACGCCGATCCGCGCCACCTTCCGGCAGGAGTTTTTTGTCCGTTGAGCCTGTTCCTGGTACGACACGGGCAGGCCAGCGCCGGCACCGACGACTATGACCGCCTGTCCGAGCGCGGCGCCGTGCAGGCGCGCCGCTTGGGCGACTGGCTGGCCGACACCGGCCACCGTTTTGACTCGGTCATCGTCGGCGGCATGCGCCGACACCGACAAACCTATGACGGCATTGCCGCGGCATTCGCGGCCCGCAACTTGCCTCTGCCCGCGCCTGATACGGATCTCGGTTTCGCCGAATTCGACCACCGCGCGGTCTTTGAGAATTTCGCCACAGCTCATTCCGATCACCCGGCGGTCGTCTCCAGCCGAACCGGGGGCCTGCCCGCGTTAGGCGCGCTGGTGCACGCCGCGCTCGGCGCGTGGTCCGAGGACCGAATTGCCGACGTACCGGAAACCTGGCGCGTCTTCGGCGACCGCGTTGCTGAGGCCAGCGCACGCCTGCAGGCGCAGCCGGCGCGCAGCGAGGTGCTGGTGCTCAGCTCTGGCGGAGTGATCTCACGCCTCGCGCAGCAGACCTTGGGAGCGAGCGAACGTACGGCAGTCGACTTGAACCTGTCGCTGCGCAACAGCGGCATCTGCACCTTCCATCGTCGTCCGTATGGCTTGGCCTTGGACGGCTGGAACGCGCTGCCGCACCTGCACGATGCGCGCGAGTTGTGGACCTACTATTGATCCGTTTCGTGCTCACGGCGTGGGTCGATCACAACAATAGCTGGCCGTCGAAAATCGCCGGCATAGGCAAGCTTTGGTCGCGGCCGTACGCCGCTCCTACAAAATATTTTCTGGAAATCTCATGAGTAGCCACCCGCTCGACCTTCCCGAAGCCAGCCTCGCCGCCTATCTCGAACGGCACATTGACGGCTTTCGCGGGCCGCTGCAGTCGACGAAATTCAAGGGTGGGCAGTCCAATCCGACCTACCTAATTGAGGCGGCCAGCGGTAAGTACGTACTGCGGCGCAAACCCCCGGGCCAGCTGTTGGCCTCGGCGCATGCGGTCGACCGCGAGTTTCGGGTGATGCAGGCGCTCCATGGCAGCGCGGCGCCGGTGGTACGCGCTCTACACCTGTGTCGCGACGAAGCGGTGATTGGGTCGATGTTTTATGTCATGGACTTCGTTGATGGCCGCATCTTCTGGGACCCGTCAATGCCCGAACTGGACTCGGCTCAACGCGGTGACTACTACGACGCAATCATCAGCGCCCTCGCCGCCCTGCACACGGTGGACGTGGCTGCGGTCGGTCTCGGCGACTACGGCAAGCCTGGCAATTATTTTTCGCGCCAGATTGCCCGTTGGACCGAGCAATATCGCGCCAGCGAAACCCAGTCAATTCCGGCGATGGATGCCTTGCTGGAGAAGCTGCCGGCGCGCTGCCCCGCGGACGACGGCGTAGTCGCGCTAGCGCACGGCGATTTTCGCATTGATAACCTGATGTTCGATCCCACCGAAGCACGTGTGATCGCCATCGTTGATTGGGAACTGTCGACACTCGGCCACCCGCTGGCCGACCTCGGGTATTTCTGCATGGCGCTGCGCTTGCCGCGCAATCCGTCCTT
This sequence comes from Lysobacterales bacterium, assembly GCA_038252715.1. Taxonomy (GTDB): domain Bacteria; phylum Pseudomonadota; class Gammaproteobacteria; order Xanthomonadales; family Xanthomonadaceae; genus Arenimonas. The sequence continues at coordinate 3,071 of JBBSAA010000039.1, forward strand.
GCCCGGCCTTGGCGGGCTGGACCGCGCGGCGCTGGGCATCCCGGATGAAGCACACATTTTGGCGCGGTATTCGGCACTGACCGGCCGGCCCATTCCGGCCGACTGGCCGTTCATCATTGCCTTTAGTTTTTTCCGGCTCGCCGCGATTGCCCAAGGTGTTGCCAAGCGTGCGCAGCAGGGCAATGCCTCGAACGAAAAAGCAGAAAAAGCGGGGCAGATGACGGTGATGCTGGCGCAGATGGGCCTGCAGACCTTGGGCTGACGCTGGGCTTAGCCGCCCGCCCGACGCTCCGGACGCGCACTAGGCGGGGTCGACACTGGCGAAGAGATAGCCGGTAAGGCGCCCGCCCTCATCAACGCATCGACGCGCAAGCGCTCGCGCGCATCAAACCGTGAGGCCAGCATCGACTGCACCGCAAGCTCTCGCGCTTGCGCGCTCAGCGAGGAATTTGCCATCACACGCTCGCGCTGGGCAGCAAACTCAGCGAGTCGCGAATTCCAAGCGGCATGTTCAGCGTCCAGCGTCGCCAGCCTTGCTGCGGCTTCTGGCCCGACCGCTTTCTCGCGCCCGGCAAAGCGTTCAGCGGCCGAAGCCGAGCTGGCGTCAAAACGTTCGGTCTGCGCAACGGCGTCATTCATCAAGTCTGTTTGTTGCCGACCGGCGCGCTGCGCTGGGTCAAGCGCCGCATCGAGGGCGGCGAGTGCGCTGGCTTTGTCACCCTCGTCGAGCGAGGCGTCCGCCAAAATCGCGCGGCGGGCCAGCGTCGCCTGCAAATAGCGCTCCTCGTCGCCGTACCACGCTTCGGCGACCGCCTCACCCAAGCGGGCACGGCGTAGATCGTGCAGACGCGCGGCATCTTTCAGATCGTCACCAGTAGGCGACAGCATCGCCATGTCTTGGGTCAAGGCGACGTAGGCGTCGTAGCGTTCAAGCACCGCAACCACCACCGGCGCGTGGAACTGGGTCAAGAGATGCGCTGAAAGCGAGGCCCGAATTGCCGGCAGCGTTTGCTCGCCGATTCGCGCGAGGAAATAGTCAAATAGTCGCCGCATGCCGCGATCGGCCATCGGGCGTCCGTCGGCATCAAGGGTAATTTCACCGTCAACCTCGGTGCCGCGCAAGGAGTCACTCGGACGCGCAGCCGTAAGTTGCGAATTACCGTTTCCATCAGCGTCATCGCGCGCAGCTGGCGCGACAACCTGCTGGGCCGGCCCGGGTTGATCGCGCTCACGAGCACCACCTCGCCAGAGCACGATCACCGCGATGAGGGCGATGCCGGCGACCAGCGCTGGCATCGCCAATGAACGCTTCACAGACCGGCGTTCTTCAGGCGGTTCGCTTGGCTACGCAACACGCTCGCCGGACTCGGCGAAAACAGCTGGCGCAAACCAAAGGCTTGGTTAACTTCGTCGAGGTGGTTCCACGGGTAGTTATCGCGCAGCACGGTGCCCAAGTGGCTTGAACAGCGACCCACGAGGCCATCATTTTGTTCGAAACCGAAGAACAAGGCGCCAGCGCCAAGCAGGCCATCGGACACATCAAAGATATTGGTGAGTACCGACGTGCCGCCCATCGAGTAATAGCGGATGCCATTGACCGAGGCCGCGCCTTGACCACACGACGTCGCTGGCATGCCCTGCGGGTATTTCGCATTGAAGCGCGCGGCACCGGCGGAATTGAGCGACTCCAGCGCGGCCAGTGAGTCCTGCGGATCGTTGTCGCCTGAGGCGCGTTCGATGAAGGTACCCAGCGCGTTGATGAAGCCGGCGACGAAAGGTCGCAGCGGCGAACCAGGCGGCAAGGTCGTCGCTAAGCCATCGGCCACCTTGCTGCCGGTATGCGGCGCGCCTAGGCTGGTAATCGAGGCCACGAGGTCGGGGCGCACCGACGCGACGTAACGAATGGTCGGTCCGCCGTGGCTATGACCGACAAGGTTGAACTTACTCTGGCCGGTGATTGCCTTGAGGTGATCGAGGTAGGCGATTAGCTGTTCGCCGCGAAGTTCGCTGGAATTAGCCGAGGACACGTTCGGCACATAGACCTTGGCGCCACCGGATTGCAGCTCGGCGGGGATGCCATACCAATAGTCGTAGACGCCAAACAACGAGTTAAAACCAAGCAGGCCATGCACCAGCACGATCGGCGCCTTGGTTTGGGTGTAGCCGGACTGGGCCATGACCGGAAACACCGCGCACAGGCACAACAAAGCGCCGCACAGGCGCTTGAACAGGAATCGCGACATGTCTCCCTCCCAGGATGGCGTCGTATCCAACCGCCGCCCCGGATTCCGGGCGACCGAACCCTTGTATACCCCGGCGTATGGTCACGCAAGTTGCGGCGCAGCAGTACGGTGGTTGCTCAGGCGTTCGGCGGTGCGTTGTAGGAGCGGCGTAAGCCCGCGACTGATTCAGCGTGTGCCCGGTGCGGGGTTCAGCGACCAAGAAAGACAAGGAAAACACTGCTTCCCGCCTTACGCCGAACCGATGCGCAGTTGAGGTCCGTCTGCGTCGGGGAGAGTTGTCGCGGGCTTACGCCGCTCCTACCTCACGCCGCGGCAGGCTTACGCCGCTCCTGCATGACGCGGCGGCAGGCTTGGGCCGGTCCTATATGGCGCTCGTGCGGGCGCTCCACGCTTGGATGATACGTTCGATTTCGCGCACGCCGTCGGTCAAGGCCGCCGGGCCCGGCTGCAAGATGAGGGGCGACTTGATCTCGTGCAGCTCGCCGTCACGCACGGCGGGAATGTCTTGCCATCCGGCGCGCGCCCGAACTTTACCGGGCTGGAATTTTTTTCCGCACCACGAGCCAAGGATGATGTCCGGCGCACGCGCGATAACCTCGCTGCCGTCGGCCATGATCCGATCCTTCGCCAGCGATTTCGCGGCGCGCTCGGGCAGGATGTCATCGCCGCCGGCCAAGCGCACCAATTCGGCAACCCATTGGATGCCGCTGATTAGCGGCTCGTCCCATTCTTCGAAATACACTCGGGGTCGCCGGGGCAACGTGGCTGCTTTGGACGCGATAGCGTCGAGCCCGCGCTGCAACTCATCGGCATACGCGTTGGCTTTTTCTGGCACACCGACAATCGCACCCAAGCGACGGACGTAGTCGACGATGCCGGCAACGCTGCGGTGATTGCTGATCCAAACTTCCACACCCTGCTTGATCAGCGCCGCGGCGATATCGGCTTGGATGTCGGAAAATCCAATGACGAAATCCGGCTCCAGCTTGAGAATTTCGCCGATCTTGGCACTGGTGAACGCGCTCACCTTGGGTTTTTCCTTGCGCGCTATCGCCGGCCGCACCGTGAAACCAGAAATGCCAACGATGCGGTCCTGCTCGCCCAGCGCATAAAGCACTTCGGTCGGTTCTTCCGTCAGGCACACGATGCGACGCGGGCCGATCACCGGCGGACTCGTGGAAGCGGCGAAAGCCGCGATAGCTGCTTTAGCGACTCCAGGCGGTTTTCGCGACACCCATCGCTACCACGAACCCAAACAATCACGGGTACAGCATCCGCTTGGTCCACTGGCCGTCGATGCGCTCGTATTGCTGCCGCTCATGCAGCCGGAAGGCGGCGCCGTACCAAAACTCGATCAACTCCGCGACTACCCGAAAGCCAGACCAATTCGGCGGCCGTGGCACGTCGACGCCCTCAAACTTCTTGTCGAACTCGGCGCAGCGGGTTTCAAAGGTCTCGCGCGAATCCAGCGTCTGCGATTGCAATGAGGCCCAGGCGCCCACTTGGCTGGGGCGGGGACGGGACGCGAAATACGCATCGGCTTCTGCCGCAGAGACCGGCTCGACCGTGCCTTCAATGCGCACTTGCACGTGCTCACGACCCCGCAGCCCTTTCCACAAGAACAGCAGGGCCGCCTGTGGATTGATCGCCAGCTGATGGCCCTTGCGGCTGTCGAAGTTGGTGTAGAAGACGAAACCCCGTTCGTCATAGCCCTTGAGCAGCACGACGCGTGCCGATGGGCGGCCGTCGCGCCCCACGGTAGCCACGGTCATGCCGGTGGGCTCGGCGTCGCCGGCGGCTTTCGCCTCGGCCAGCAGGTCGGTAAAGGTGGCCAGTGCCTCGGCGTGCAGATTGCTCATTGGTGGTCCTCGTTCAATGTCATATTGTCACCCCATGGCCCCGCCAATACACCTGGCTTCGATCCCGCGAACGAACCTGCCGACTGGGTTCGCCCCCGACATCGTCACGCGGGTTTTGGATCAGGCGCTGTCGGTCTCCGCGTCCCCGCCAATATTTGGCATCGTCGGGCTACAGGGCAGCGGCAAATCTACCCTCGCCAAACAGCTGGTCGCGGCAGGCAAACTCAGAGGCCTGTACGTGGTGGCGCTGTCGCTGGACGATTTTTACCTGACGGCGCGTGAACGCCTCGCACTCGGCAAGCAGGTCCACCCCCTGCTCGCCACGCGCGGGCCACCGGGCAGCCACGATCTCGCCCTCGCCTGCCAAACGCTCGACGCGCTGCGGCGATTGCCGGCTGGCAGCATCGTCACGCCCGCAGACCTCGGACCAGAGCCCGTGCGCCTGCCCGTCTTCGACAAGCTGGGTGATCGGCGACTGCCGCCGTCGCGCTGGCCGGCCGTCAAGCAGCGACCGGACCTGATCGTTTTCGAAGGCTGGTTCCTAGGCGTGCCGCCGCAAGCAGAAGACGCCTTGGCGGCGCCTATTAATTCACTGGAACGCAATGACGATGCTGACGCGCGCTGGCGGCGCTACTGCAACGAAGCGCTGGCGCGGTACGCGCCCCTGTGGTGCCGAATCGACCGCCTGCTGTTTTTGCAGGCGCCGAGCTTCGATGTGGTGCCCACTTGGCGATGGCAGCAGGAACAGGCGCTGGCTGACGGTAAAAACACGTCCATGCGCGAGGAAGAAGTTGCGCGCTTCGTTCTGTTCTTCGAACGCATCAGTCGGCACGCGCTGGTAACGCTGCCGCGGCTGGCCGATCACGTGCTGCGTCTGGACGAACGACGCCAACCCATCGACTGAACGTCAGCAGCGAAAACGGCGGCACATGGCCGCCGTCTGCGTCGCTGAGACTAGCTATCAGGAGACGAGGAAACTGACCTTCATATCCACGCGCCACTCGCTGATCGTGCCGTCGTCATCGGTGATGACCTTGATTTCGTTGACCCAGGCGCCTTTGATGTTCTTGACGCTTTTGGACACTTTCTTCAAACCGCCTTGGACGGCGTCTTCAAAGCCTTTCTTGGACGCCGAATTGACCTCAATAACTTTCACTACGGTGCTCATGCTGGACTCCCGTGGGTAAGTGGTCCCGCAACGTTACTCGTCGCGGGTCAAGGGACTATACCCCCGCCGGCATTAACAGACCCCGATAGCCGGCGCGGAAATCGGGCAGGGTTGGCGCCCAGCCGCTGGCGCTCAGGTGCCCGTTCGATATTCGGCGCCCAGATTCATTGCCTTCAAGAGCAGAAACCGCTGGCAATCCTTCCTGCTCGCGGACCCACGCGATGACCTCGGCTTCTAGTGCCGGCCGGTCGTCGTTGCCGAGGTATAGAAGACCCGGCTCGGGCAATTCAAGCAGATGCGACAGCGCCAAAGCAGCGTCGTCAACATGGATACGATTGGTCCAGCGTCGTGCCGCGGGCTCTCCGCTGCGCGCGCGCCGCAGTAGCGCCTCGCGGCCCGGACCATACAGTCCGGACAAACGCAGCACACAGCCGCCCGCCAGCGGCGCAATTAGGTGTTCAGCCGCAAGCAGCACTTGCCCATTGAATTTCGGCGGCATGGCCGGCGTCGCTTCGTCGACCCACTCGCCCGCGTCTTCGCCATACACGGCCGTCGACGACACAAAAATGCAGCGCGGTGCCTCGACGACATCCAATAGCCGACGTAGGCCATCGACATACAGGCGGCGATAGGACGGCTCATCGCGTTGGTCGGGCGCAGCACAGAAGACGATCGCTTCTACCTGCCGTGGCAGCCGCGACAGACCTTCGCCCGTGGCTAGGTCGCCGCGAATCGTGCGCACGCCCTGACTGGCGGCCACGTCGCGCCGACGCAGGCCCAGCACCTCATGGCCACGCGCAACGCGCAAGGCGGCAAGCCGGCTACCAACATCACCGAAACCTGCGATAAGAACGCTCGGAACGCTGCGCAGGGCCATGGGATGCTCCGGAACCGTAAGCGGGAATGCTAGCATCCCACTTCATGAAATCCGCACCCAACCTCGTGCTAATCGGCCCCATGGGCGCCGGCAAAACCTCGATCGGTCGCCGGCTTGCCTTACGCCTGGGCCTGCAGTTTGTCGACGCCGACCAGCGCTTGGAACAAGTTACTGGCGCGACTGTACCGCTGATCTTTGAACACGAAGGCGAGGCGGGTTTTCGCCAGCGAGAAATGCAATTGATTTCAGAATTGATGGTCGGCAGTCACCAGCTAATCGCCACCGGTGGCGGCGCCGTGCTGTCGGCTGATAACCGTCGGCACCTGCGTGAGCGCGGATTTGTCGTGTATTTAAGCGTGGGAATCGAGCACCAACTGCAGCGGCTCGCGCGCGACAGCACCCGGCCGCTACTGGCCACCGGCGACCGCCGCGAGAAACTGCTGGCGCTCGCCGAGATTCGTGAGCCCTTGTATGCCGACACCGCCGACCTGGAATTTGATTCGAATGGACTGTCGGTCGCAGTAGCAGTCGAGCGCATCGCTGGCTTACTACAGGCGCGCTGGCAGCGCGCGGAGGCCGCGTGATGCATGAGGTTGCTGTTGAACTCGGCGCGCGCCGCTACCAGATTCGCATCGGCACCGGCCTGCTGCACGATGCGGCGGCCTTGTCCGCGCAAGTACCGGGACGGCACGCGCTGATTGTCACTGATGGCAATGTGGCGCCGCTGTACCTGGCCCGCGTGTTATCGGCGCTGGCAGGCAAAACCGTGCGCAGCGTGATCCTGCCACCGGGCGAGCAGGAAAAAACCTTGGCTCGGTTCGGGGACGTCATTGCCGCCTTGGCCGAGCTAGGTGCGAGTCGCGATGTGACCGTTATCGCGCTGGGCGGCGGCGTGGTCGGCGATCTGGCTGGATTCGCAGCCGCCAGCTGGATGCGCGGCGTGCGCTTCGTGCAGCTGCCAACGACTCTACTGGCGATGGTGGATTCGTCGGTGGGCGGAAAGACCGCGGTCGATCTGCCGGCGGGGAAAAATTTAGTAGGCGCCTTCCATCAGCCGTCGGCGGTAATCGCCGATACCAGCACCCTAGATACCTTGCCGCTGCGCGAATTGCGCGCGGGGCTGGCCGAAGTGGTGAAGTACGGCGCGATTGCCGATGCCGAATTTTTTTCTCAACTGGAAACCAAGGCCGAGGCCCTGCTTGCGCGCGATCCGGTGGCGCTATCGGACGCCATCGCGACCAGCTGCCGGCAGAAAGCGGGCGTGGTGGCTCGCGATGAAACCGAACAAGGCGAGCGAATGCTGCTCAACTTCGGCCACACCTTTGGCCACGCCATTGAGACCGAGCAAGGGTATGGCGGCCTGCTGCACGGCGAGGCCATCAGTATCGGCATGGTCTTGGCTGCGCGTCTGTCCACCCGCCTCGGCCGCGCACCGGCCGCGGATGCCGACCGGCTTCAAGCCCTGCTGCACAGCTTCGGCCTGCCGGTCGACCTGCCACCCGGACTAGCGCCGGACGCGCTGCTCGCACGAATGCGACTGGATAAGAAAGCGGTCTCGGGCGCGCTGCGGCTGATCCTGTGGCGAGGCCTGGGCCAAGCCGACGTGGTCCGCGACGTGGCCGAGGCCGACATCCGCGCTGTGCTTTCGGCGCCCTTGTAGCCCTCTCAGAGCGTTGAGGGAGCGATGTAGGAGCGGCGCTAGCCGCGATATTTCTCGGTTAAAGCCCAAGCCAGCGCCAAGAATTTCAAGCAGTTGAGCCGAAGGTAGTTGCTACCAAGGCAGTCATGATCGCGGCTTACGCCGCTCCTACAAGACCGTGCCCACAGCTACAATGTCGCCCATGCGCCTGTTGCTCCAACAAAAACCCCTCGCCGGCGAAGCGCCGAAGTACGTCCAACTGGTCCTGCAACAGGACATGTTTGGCGGCTGGTCCTTGCTGCGCGAAACCGGCCACACCGGCGGCAAGGCGCAACTCAAGCGCGAGCAGTTCCTCGAGCACGATGCCGCCCTCGCCGCCTTTGAAAAAGCGCGTGATGCGCAGCTGCGGCGCGGTTTCCTGGTGATGTTCGCGCAAGGCGCGGACGCACCGCGGCCCTGACCGGCCACCCCATCCCAAGGATTTATGTGACCACGACCAACGACCGTTTCCTGCGCGCGCTCCGCCGCGAGCCCGTCGACGCAACCCCGGTGTGGCTGATGCGCCAGGCCGGTCGCTACTTGCCCGAATACCGCGCCACCCGCGCAAAAGCCGGCAGCTTCATGGGGCTGGCGACAAACCCGGAGTTAGCCTGCGAGGTCACGCTGCAGCCGCTGGCGCGTTTCGACTTGGACGCCGCGATCCTGTTCTCCGACATCCTTACCATTCCCGACGCGATGGGCTTGGGCCTGAGTTTTGCCGAGGGTGAAGGCCCGAAATTTGCACGCCCCGTGCGCAGCGCAGCAGATATCTCCAAGTTGAGTGTGCCCGACATGGACGGCGGGCTGCGCTATGTGATGGATGCCATCCGGACCATTCGCAGGGAACTGCACGACCGGGTGCCCTTGATTGGTTTTTCCGGCAGCCCCTGGACCTTGGCCTGCTACATGGTCGAAGGCGGCGGCAGCGATAATTTTTCCAAGGTCAAGGCGCTGGCCTTCAGCGAGCCCAAACTGATGCATCAGTTGCTCGAGGTCGTCACCGATTCGGTGATCGCCTATTTATCGGCGCAGCGTGCGGCCGGCGCGCAGGCGCTGATGGTGTTCGACACCTGGGGCGGCGTACTGGCTCCGCACCATTACCGCGAATTTTCGCTGCGTTACTTGACTCGCATTGCCCAAGAATTCGCGCGCGGAGAAGGCGCTGAGCGCACGCCGTTAATCCTGTTCGGCAAGGGCAATGCGCCGTACTTGGAAGAGCTGGCGGCCACGGGTGCCGAGGGCGTTGGCGTCGATTGGCTGGTATCGCTTGATGATGCGCGCCGCCGAATCGGCGACAAGGTCGCGATCCAAGGCAACCTCGATCCAGTGACGCTGTACGCGTCGCCTGAGGCGATCCGCGCTGAAGTCAAACGCACCATCGACAGCTTCGGACCGCACCCGGGCCATGTCTTCAACTTGGGCCACGGCATGTCGCCAGACATGAACCCAGAACACGTGAAAGTGCTGGTCGACGCCGTGCACGAATTCAGCCGCCGCTGATTGCTTATCCGTGCAGGAGCGGCGTAAGCCCGCGACCAAGCCTACCTCGGCAGCAACAACCTCTAGGTCAACTGCTTGCCGAGATAGGTGGCCGGTGGCCGCTCTTGCTCGTTATCGGAAAGATCGCGGCTTACGCCGCTCCTACCGTTTTGGTAGGGGCACAACCGTCTCGATCACGCCCGACAACATCTCGCCCGTCACCGGCTTGCGTAAAAAGCCGCACATCCCGGCCACTCGCGCCATCGGCTCGGCTTGCGTATCAGCGCGCGCGGTCAGCGCGATCAAAGGCAGCTGCGGCGACTGCGCCTGCAGTAGCCGCGCCAGCTCGAAGCCGTCGAGCCCGGGCAGGTCCAAATCGACGAAAGCCAAGTCATATTTTTTCTCGCGCGATAGCGTCAGCGCCGCCAGCGCCTGTGGCGCGTGCGCGACGCTGTGGCCCAATGCCCGCAACAGTCCCACGATCACCTCCGCAACCGTGTCGTCATCCTCGATCACCAGCACTTGGCGCGACGTGGCGGCAACGGCAGCAACGGCCGGACCGCGCACGACGACATCATCGATCGGCGCCGATGCCAGCGGCAGGCTGACCCGGAACGTGGCGCCCAAGCCGGGCAGGCTTTGCACGTCAATGCGCCCGCCCATGGCACCGGCGAGTTCTTGGCTGATCGCCAAGCCAAGACCGCTGCCGCCGTACCGACGCGCCGTGCGCTCGCCATCGGCTTGCTCAAATCGTTGGAAGAGTCTCGCCAGCTGTTCGGAATTCATGCCCGGCCCGGTATCGCTTACCTCCAATGACACGCCGATTGGCGCAATCGGCAGGCTGCGCACCGCCACTTCCCCCTCCTCGGTGAATTTAATCGCATTGCTGCCGAGGTTGAACAGGATCTGCCGAACGCGATCCACATCGCCGCGCAGCACGCGCGGCGTGCCAGGGCCGCGCTGCAGCGAGAAAAGCAGGCCTTTCGCCTCGGCTTGTGCGCGCAGCATTGCCGCGACCTCGTCGAGCAAGGCATGCAGGTCAAAGGGCTCGCAGTGCAGGGTCAGTCGGTTCGATTCAATCCGCGCCAAATCCAGGGCATCGTTGACCAGGCGCAATAGATGCAGGCCAGCACGCTGGATGGACTCCACGCGACGACGCTGACTAGGCGCCAGCGACTCGCTCAGCAACAGTTCGGACATGCCCAAGACGCCGGTCATCGGCGTGCGGATTTCATGACCCAGCGTGGCGAGAAAGCGTGTTTTGGCCTCGGAACCTTGCTCGGCGATGCGCTGACGTTGCTCGCGCAGCAGTGCCGCCTGCCGTTCGCGCAACCAACTGCGATAGGCTCGAAAACTCACGCCGATTGCTAACACGGCCAGTACAGTCCACGCGGCCAGCGCAGGGCCGCTTTGCCACCACGGCGGCGAAACAACTATTGCCAACACGCGCGGCTTCGACCAGCGGCCGTCAGCATCGGCGGCGGCAATTTCCAATTGATACTCGCCTGGATCCAGACGCGGGAACAGGCGTTCGCCGCGCGCGTCGGACGCGATCCATCCGGTATCCACCCCGTGCAAGAAAAATCGGTAGCGATGCGAGGCCGGGTCGGCAAAGACCAGCAAACGCGCACTGATATGCAGATCGCGATCGCCAGGTTGCAGCTCGATGCGTGAGGCCTTCGCAGGAAAGGACACGCTGACGCCATCGCGGCGCACGTCCACGGCGTCAACGACCAAGCGCGATGCGGCTGGATTAGCGCGCAAGCGCGTCGGGTCGAACTGCACCAAGCCATTATTGCTGCTGGCCAGGCCCAAACCGCCGGGCGTCAGCAGCGGCGCCTGCGCTTCGAATTCCTGCCCAGGCAAGCCATCGCGCACGCTGAACAAGCGCAGGCGCTCACCGACAGCGTCGTAGCGAAGCAAGCCGCGCGGCGTGGTGACCCAGACCGCACCGCTGCGGTCGGCGGCCAAACCGCCCGAAGATACGGCAGGCAAGCCCTGCGCTGCGCCGATCTGACGGAATCGACGTAAACCGGTTCCATCCCAGCGATAGGCTTCCAACGCGGCCATTCGATGCAGCCAAACAGTGTCGGGCGGCACCGCGACAAATCCAAATACCGGCTCGCGTGGTGAACCCGGCACGAACTGCATTTTTTTTAACACCGCGTCCCAGCGCTGAAGCCCGGAGGTTCCCGCCAGCCACAGCGCACCATCGGGCCCGGTGCCAAACTGTTGCACTTCCGGCGCCGCCAAGCCCTGCCCGTCGCCCGGCTTGAGGCTGAAAATCACTGTGCCATCGGCATCGCGCGCTTGGATGCCATTGCCGTACGAGGACACCCAGAGCAGGCCGTCATCACTTTCAAACAGGCGCCGCACCGGACCTTTCAATAGCGGCTGTTGCCCCGCTTCGATTTGCCAGTGTCGCAGCACGCCGGTGGCTGGATTGAAGCGGCTCAGGCCCTTTGCGTGGCCAACCCAGACGCTGCCATCGCGCCGTTCTGCCACCGAAAGCAGCACCGAATCGGGCCAAGCCGACGTCGGTGTCATGGCTTCAATGCGACCGCTATTAGGATTCAAGCGATCCAGCATCTGATTGGCACCGACCAACCACGCACGACCGCCGCGCGCGGGCGCGAGACTAACCACCGGCAAGCTGCGCACGCCGTTTGGCGCCGCTTCATGGCTATAGACACGAAAGTTTCGCCAGTCCGCCGGCAAACGAAACAAACCATCGTGCACGCTGGCAAACCATAGGCCATGCTCGTTGTCGGCCATCACTTGGAAAAATGGCAGCGTCGCCACGGAAGCATCCAGCGGCTCGATCTTGCCATCCATCACCCGCGCCAGCCCGCGCCGCGTCGCTACCCAACGCGTGCCTTCGGCATCCGTCAGCACCGAGCTAACTACCGGATGCGGCAACTGATTTCGCCACGACGGTTGGCTGACCTTGCCGTCGACACCTCTAAAATCGAGGCCCGCCATTGTCCCGATCCAAAGGCCGCCCTTGTCGTCCGCCGAGAGGCTGAAGATGGTCGGATCGCTCAGCTGTTTGGAATCCACCGCGTCAAACCCAGACGGCGTGCGCCGCACTAAGCCCGCGGCCGTGCCCACCCATAAGGTATCGGCGGAATCGACCGCCAGCGCGATGACGTCAGGCGATGGTAGGCGGTGCGGATCATCGGGCTTGGCATCGAAACGCTGGATAGTCGGCGTTGCGGCATCGGGCGCCGTGAGCCGATACAGGCCACCGGCATACATGCCAAACCACAACGCGCCATCGCCGGTGCCGGTGATAGCCCAAACGTCATCGCTATGGATCATCGGGAAATCGGCACGGTCGAAATGACGAAATTTCCGTCGCTCCAGGTCCAGCACGCTCAGCCCGTGGCCTTCGACGCCGACCCAGACGCGATTGCCGGCGTCGACGTACAACGACTGCACGAAATTCCCCGGCAGCGAATGCAGGTCCCGCGGCACATGGCGATACACGCGGTAGCCGACGCCGTCATAGCGCGCGAGGCCATCGCGAGTGGCAATCCACACATAGCCGTCGCGATCCAGCGACACCGCATTGATGTGCGTCGACGGTAGCCCGTCGGCAATACCCAATCGCCGGAAATTTGGCGAGCCGGTGGCGGCATCGGCGGCCAAACAAAGCGTGCCGTGCAAAAAGCACAGCAAAGCGAGCAGAAAACGCATGTCCTTCCCCGGAACACAGCGATCGGCCAAGTAAGTCGACGCAACATCCACCTGCGGGAAACGCCACCAGCGCGTGGACCGGCATGCCGCGACCGGCCCGGGCGACGCCCAGCTCTATGGCCAGTGCCTCGTCCCCGATGCGCCACGCGGCGCACCGTCCCAAGTCGATCCTCGCAAGCTTGCGTTGCCTTCACAAGCGCACCGATGGCATAAGGTATGACTATCCTTCCAGCAACCCTCGCCGGCCCAGTCCATGCGCGCTTTTCCGTCCGCACCGCTTTCCTGGTCACTATTGCTAACTTTGTTTGCCGCAGCGCCGCAATTGCGCGCTGCAACCGAGACTTACGCGATCGACCCGGTGCATACGCGGGTCGGGTTCCAAGTCAGCCACGCAGGTTTTTCGAATCCCCTGGGCAGCTTTTCCGGGTCACACGGGCAACTGGACTTTGACGCCGACGACTGGACCACGGCCAAGGTCGATGTGATTGTTCCGATCACCACGCTGGACCTCGGTGATGCCAACTGGGACAAGAAGATCCTCGATCCAACTTTCTTCAACGCCAAGAAATTCCCAGAGGCGCGCTTTGTTTCCACACAGGTCGAAAAAACCGGTGAGACCACCGCGCGCATCACCGGCGAATTGACCTTGCTTGGCCAAGTACATCCGGTGATTTTGAATGCCACCTTCAATGCCCTCAAGCGCCACCCACTGACGCTGCGTCGTACCGTCGGCTTTTCCGCCACCGCCACGCTCAGCCGCGCAGCATTTGGCATGGCTGCGTGGAAGAATTTGGTTGGCGATGAAGTGCGGGTGATAATCGAGCTTGAAGCCACGCGCCAGCGCAGTGAGACCAAGGAGAGTGACCATGCCGATCCGGAATAATTCTGCGCAGTGGGGCTGGGTCAGCATTGGCCTGCACTGGCTGACCTTCGTCCTGATCATCGGTCTGATGATCATCGGCCTGCTGCTCGACGAATTGCCCAAGAGCCCGAAGTACATCTGGGTGTTCAACCTGCATAAATCCACCGGCTTGACCGTGCTCGCACTCACGCTGCTGCGGCTGGGCTGGCGCCTAGTGAGCCCGGCACCGGCGCCGGTGGCGGGCACGCCGCGTTGGCAGGACGGCATCGCCAAGCTCACCCATGGCGCGCTGTATGCGCTGCTGCTGGCGATGCCGCTCAGCGGCTGGCTGTACGACTCGGCCAGCGGGCTGCGGCCCTTGCGATGGTTTGGCTTGTTCCTAGTTCCGAAATTGTCGGGCATCGACCCGGACATCAAGGCGTTTGCGCTGCAATCGCACGAAACTATTTTTTACGCGCTCGCGGCGTTGCTGTTGGTTCATGCAGCGGCTGCCCTCTTCCATCATTATCGACTGCACGATCTGACCCTGGTACGAATGTGGCCTGCGGCTCGAGCCAAAGCCGTCGAACCCGTCAGCACTCCCGCGCCAGC
>JBBSAA010000040.1:0-17476 GCA_038252715.1 Lysobacterales bacterium
AAATCGGATCGCTGCACTCTTGCTAGCTAGCTTGCTGTTGTCAGGCTGCGATGACGCGGCGCTACGCACTTGGAACAAGCTTTTTGGCGAGAAGGGAAAGTCCACGCACGTTAGCCCGCCTCCCTCAGCAGCCCCGGCGAGAGCCTCGACACAATCGCCGGCGACCGCACCTACGCCGTTGCCCCCGTCCACGACCGCGCCGCTCGCGGCAACGGCCGAGGCGACACAGCCTGCCGTCAGCGCGCCCCAAGCCACCCAAGCGTTCGAATTCGCGCCCGCGAACGCCGGCGCGACCCGCTTCGGTGATACGTGCAGTTTTCCTGGCCTGCAGCTACCGGCCAATACCCGCGTCTATGCCGCTGGTGCGTATTCAGGTCGCACCCTGGACTACCAGATCGATCAGAGCGGACATTCCGCCACGCGCATTGATGTCGCGGTTAATTCACCCTCCGCGCCCGTGGTGCTGCTGTTGGGCGCTTACGAACCGACGGTGTGGAGTGTCGGCTGGTCACGGGGCAGCAAGATTCTGGCGGTACTGGTTAGCGGCTATCACCGGCAGGCGATCACTGGTTTGAACGCCGACGTTCCGGTACTGATCAGCAGCTACGATAACAAGGGCCCCTGCGGCTATTTTTATGTCCGCGACGAGAACAGTTCGTCGCTGAATCCGATGGCGAAGCGTGTGTTCAGCCGGCCCATCGACCGGGTTTATTCGGCGGCCGACGGCCAGGTACTGATCGGTGATGACCTTACCAACAGCGCCGGGCTCGTCACTGCCAAGGGCTCATCGATAGACGCCTTCCGCGACCGCAATGCGCCGCTTGCCGGCGAGGCCGGCATCAACGAAGCGCTGCGCAAGGGCGTGTTGCGCGAAGCGACCACGGTCGACTTGCAGGCCTGGACCGACGCACTGGCCGCAGCCCAGGCACGACCGCCGGTGACCGGTCATAGCCTGCCGGGTGCGCCGCAGTTGATTCGCAATGCCTATGTCGCGCGCCGGGCGTTCGAGTTTCCGGCCGGCTTGTATGGCGCCAACGCCATTACCGTGATCGTCCCGAAAGGCATCCCCAGCCCGACCGGTAACGGCGGGCACTCGCAGGTGTACGACTACAACACCCTGACCTGTATCGGCCTGGCCTGCCCACGTTAGGGAGTCGAGAGCTGCGAGTTATGAGTTGGCCTGGAGGGGTGAAGTCCAGAGTGGAGCATGAGGGAAGAACGCGCGAACGCCCCTTCCCTTCAAGCAGAGGGCCCGGGAGAGGATGGGCGCGCGTTGGCGTTCGACCCTGCGACGTGACACCTACGCAAGCTAGGAACACACTCATACCCTCGCACAAGCCGTCGCCAGCAAGGCCCGATGAACGGCCGCGGTCTCGCCGGTATCCCAGTCGGGCTGTCCTGAGGCCTCTGGCTCCGGCGGGCTATGACCGGGCGGGCCGGGGGTCACCCGCCGGACGTCGCACTGGCTGGGCATCTCGATCGCCGCGTCTTGGCGCTGGCTGTTGACCCGCCCCGGACAGGCCAGACCCGCTAAACTCTAAAATCTCCCACCCTCGTTCGTTGCCGATGAGCCAGCGCGACTTCGATCCTGTCACCACCCAGATGACCGCAGTCAGCGTCGGAGCGCCTCACAGCGGGCCGCGTTCGGCCTGCGTGGTGGTGATCCATGGCGAGGGCTTGGGCAAACGCGCTGACATCGAAGGCGAGGCCATCACGGTGGGACGCTCGCAGGACGCCGACCTGCACATTCCACACAAGTCGGTGTCACGCCGGCATTGCGAGATCTGGCGCGATGGCGAACGCTATCGCCTGCGCGATCTCGAAGCGACCAACCGCACCTTGGTCAACGACAATCCGGTCACCGAGTCCGAGCTCGAGGATGGTGACCACATCACCTTGGGCGAGACCATCCTCAAGTTCATCAGCCACTGCAGCGTGGAGGCCCGCTACCACGAGGAGGTTTACCAACTGGCGACCCACGATGCCTTGACCGAGCTTTACAACCGCCGGCATTTTGTCGAGTTGGTGGACAAGGAAATTGCGCGCTCGATCCGCCACGGGCGGCCGCTGGTGATGTGCATCATCGACGTCGATTTGTTCAAGCCGATCAATGACCAGCACGGCCACATCGCCGGCGACGGCGTCCTGCGGCAGTTGGCGGCGCTGCTGCGTGGCTTCGTGCGCGGCGAGGACGTCGCGGCGCGAATCGGCGGCGAAGAATTCGCGGTGCTGCTGCCCGAGTCCGCCATCGATGCCGCGCAATCGTTCGCCGAACGCCTGCGGGAAGCCGTCGCCGTGGCGCCGTTCCTGATTGCCGGTCAGTCGCACCCATTGACCGTTAGCATCGGCCTGGCCGCCCTGTCGCCGTCCCGCGCTGAACGCAGTGCGCTGATGCAGGCCGCCGATGTCGCTTTGTATCGAGCCAAGGCCGAGGGCCGCAATCGCGTCTGTGTCGAAAGCTGAGGCCGCGGCGCTGCCTTATTCCGGCTGATTTATCGCCGCCACGGGCACATCGCCAATTTCTGGCGTCTCATTCCTCCAAATGCGATACACCAGCATCGCTATGCCAAGCACCCAGCCGCAGGCAGCTAGCCATCCGCCCAAGATGTCGGACGGATAATGCACGCCGAGGTAGACGCGTGAGGCACCGACCAGGAACACAAGCGGCGCCGCCACCGCGAGCGCGCACCAGCGCCAGCGCGTGCGCCAAGACAGGACCACGACGGCCAAGCCGAGCGTCATCGAACCCATCGCATGGCCGCTGGGGAAGCTATAAGTCGCCTCGGGAGTGATCGAGAGCCATAGACTGGGCCGTTCGCGGGCGAAGACGTGTTTGATCAACACGTTGAGCAAGGCTGAGCCACCCACCGCGAGGCCAAAAAAAAGCGCGTCACGCCAGTAGCGACGGCTGACCAGCCAGGCCATCAGTCCGACATCAATCAGCACCACGCCCGATGCATAACCGATCGCCGACATGAACACGAAGAAATGGTCCCATCTGCTTGAACTGTGGGCATGCATCCACAACAGCAGGGGATCATCGAAGACGAAGCGCTCCTGCTCGTGCACTTCATCGGCGATGGCCGCGAAACCCCACAGGGGCAGCAGGACGCAGATAAACACCAGCAGCAGGGTGGGCCAATGGCGACGAACGAAACTCACCGCCTGCGCGGTGCCGGTCGCCAGCCGCTCAGCCATCGAACCGCCAGGCTCAATCACGCGGCGCGAGGTATCGGGTGGCGACGTAGTTGTCGATCACCGCGACAAATTCCTGAGCAATATTGTCACCGCGCAAGGTCATGGCTTTCTCGCCATCGATGAAGACCGGCGCTGCCGGCGATTCGCCCGTACCCGGCAGGGAAATACCGATATCGGCGTGACGCGATTCTCCTGGGCCGTTGACGATGCAGCCCATTACCGCCAGCGACAGGTTTTCGGCGCCGGGGTTACTGATCTTCCACAAGGGCATTTTCGCCCGCACATGCTCCTGCACGGTTTTGGCTAGCTCCTGGAAAAATTCCGAGGTGGTACGACCGCAGCCTGGGCAGGCTGTGACCAAGGGCGTAAACGCGCGCAGGCCCATCGTCTGCAGTAGCTCTTGCGCGACGATGACCTCTTGCGTGCGTGACGCGCCCGGCTCGGGTGTGAGTGAAATCCGGATCGTGTCGCCAATGCCTTCTTGCAGCAAAACAGCCAGGGCGGCGCTCGAGGCGACCATACCCTTGCTACCCATGCCAGCTTCGGTCAGCCCAAGGTGCAGCGGGAAATCGCAGCGCTTGGCGAGGTCACGGTAAACCGCAATCAATTCCTGCACACCGCTGACTTTCGCCGACAGGATGATGCGCTCGGGCGCAAGGCCGATTTCCACGGCTTGCTGTGCCGAATCGATTGCCGAGCGCACCAAGGCTTCGCGCAATACCCGTCCGGCCTCCCACGGCTCCGCGCGCAGCGCATTTTCGTCCATCAGCCGCGTTGCGAGGGCTTGGTCCAACGACCCCCAATTAACACCGATGCGCACCGGCTTGTCGTATTTCAACGCCAGCTCGATGATGGCGCCAAACTGGCTGTCGCGTTTCTTGCCAAAGCCGACATTGCCGGGGTTAATGCGATATTTCGCCAGCGCCTCGGCGCAGGCCGGTTCGGCCGTGAGCAGTTGGTGGCCGTTGTAATGGAAATCGCCAATGATCGGCACCTCGATGCCCATCATGGCCAAACGCTCGACGATGCGCGGCACCGCCGCCGCCGACTCGGGATTGTTGACGGTCACCCGCACCATCTCCGAACCCGCGCGCCACAAATCGGCGACTTGCTTGGTCGTGCCGGTAATGTCGGCGGTGTCGGTATTGGTCATCGACTGCACCACGATGGGCGCATTGCCACCGACTTTCACCTTGCCAATTGCAACTTGTCGCGACGGTCGCCGCCCCTGGGTGCTAGCGTCACTCATGCGGCGGCGCCTTCGGCTGCCACCGAGTCGCGCCGCAGCGGGCGCAACACGGCGTAGTCGCCGGCATTGACCAATAGGTCAACGCTGGCAATGACTTCTTCGCTAGACGGCGGCGCAAGATGGTCAAAGGGATTGTCGTTACGCACCACTTCGACCTGCATCGCGCCGGGTTCCTGGCCGCCTGTGGTGAGGAAACAGCGGTCTTCGCCGCCGTCGATCACTTCGATTTCGATGGCGCGGATTGCGGGACGATGGGAACCGCTGCGTTCATGCATCCGCAAGCCCACCGCACCGGCACGTCGTGATAGCAATTCAATGCCCGCCGACAGCCCACCGTCGGCTTCGTAACGCAACCAACGCACCACGCCGACCATCCAGTCAGGCGTTTCATCGCCTTCTGCCAAGGTCAAGCCGACGACTTCACCGACGCGGGCGCGGATTTGGTTGGCGTTGTCCCAAGACAGGCGATAACCGCCCAAGCTTTGGTCCTGGACCTGCGCGGTATACACCGGTACCCGTGCCAGATCGGTGCCGCCGCTGGCCCAGGACGCGCGATCAACCACATGCACCACCTGCTGCGCGCCCTGGCGCATGAAGGTATCAAAATCGAGCAGGCCGCCAAGATGAAAATGCAGGCCGCTCATGCCGATCACCGTGCGCAACTCGTGGCCGGCGTTGAGACGCTTGTGACCGCGCGCGGCGGCCAGCCCAAACGCGCGCTTCAAGCGCAGCAGCATGTCGCTGCTCAAGGACACGCCGGGGCCGCGGCCAACAATCAAATCGCCCATGCCGTCGCGCTGACGGGCCTGCGCGGCATCCACTTCCTGGATGAAGCTGCGCATGTCCAGCCATTGCGCATGGCTTTCACCCGCAGCTCCCGGGCCCGGGCCGCGGTCGGCGTCTTCCGGTACGACGGGCGCGTTTTCCGCTGGCGGCTGGCGCAGCAGCGCGCAGCGCGATGCAAAACTTTTAGATATCTGCCACAGCGTGTCCTGTTCGGATTGACTGAAGGCAAGCGGATTGGTCACCGCCATCAACAAAGTCTGGATATACAGCGGGCGAATTTCAATCGGACCGGCAGCCTTGTCGTCAATGGTCTTGCCATCAAGTTTTTGCTCGACCGAAAAACTAAACACGCGGTGCAGTCCCTGCCACGCCCCCGGCGCCGGCGCGCGATAAACGCGCCACGCCACCGACAGCGCGCGACTGTAGTGCCAAGCTGCGCGCGCTAGCGCTTGTCCGACCGAGCCACCGCGCAGCATTGGGATATTGCCGGACGGCGCGCAAATATCGACCGCCGCACGGCGATAACCATCGGCCAAACCGCGGTGAAAGGCTTCTGCTTGATAGGCCGCTTGGGCTTTCGGTGCCGGCAAGGGCAAGGGACTACCAGCGTACTGCTGCTGCAGCAAACCGATGGATTCGACGACGGCATCGCGCAGCTCTTCCATGGCGGCCAAACGCTGCCCACCTTCTAGCTTCTGACTGGCGAGGTTGTCCAGCGCTTGCGCCAGCTCCAGTTGCGCGGCCTGCGCGTTCGCACGCGGCAGCGCAGCGACCCAGGCGCGCACCTTCTTGGCATCGGCGTGGAACCGGCCGTCACCGCCCCCGCGGGCTTCGGGCATGCCCTCTCGCAACTGTCGGTAAACCTGGCTCATCGTGTGCTCCTCAAGGCCACAGTTTAGACCGCCAGACCGGCCCGCGATAAGCGCAGATGTGATGAGGCCCTGACGGCGGACATTGGTCGCTGGATCAACGCTAGACGGCAAGGCGCCAAGGCAGAGGGAACGGGCACGGCGTGGCCGGCGATAAAATTCGCCGCCACCGGTCTTGGGAACCGGTGGCGGCGGGCTGTCAATCACTCGACTGCCTGGCAACAAGTGCCGAACGCTATCCGAGCGGTGCGAGCGTGACCTAGGTGCTGCCGGCCCGCTCCGCGCCTCCACGACCAGGGGGTCGTTCGTGGGGGATCGCTGGTAAGCGAGACTGAGACTACGCTTCGCGAAAGAGCATGTTGCGGCGCAGCTCGCTCCAACCGGACACGGCTGCTACCGTCCGCACCAGCAAAGGCCCGCAGGCCAACAAAGCCCGCCAGCCCGTTAGTGATAACAAACAAGTTTTGTTAATTATTGCTAACGTGGTGAAAGTAGATAACGCTAGGAGATTCGAAATGCCCGCAAAAACCGGCACTACAAAACTGCCAGGCACCTCCAAGCCCATGAAATCACTGACGAATCGTGTTCGTCAGGCGCGCCGCGCGGCCGCCCAATCCCAGTCCGACCTTGCCAGCCATGTCGGCGTGCAACGCAGCGCGGTTGCGCAGTGGGAGCGCCAAGGCGGATCGCGACCCACCACCGAGAATCTCTCCAAGATCGCCCTGGCCACCACCACGAACTTCGAATGGCTAGCCACCGGCCGCGGCCGGATGAAGATGCAGTTGGGCACCAATGATGAGGTCGACCAAGCGCCGGCCCTGCTCCTGCAGTTCTTCGCCCAAGACGAAACCGAGGAACGAATGCTGGTCGCCATGCGCGGGCTGGACTATCGGGAATCCTTGGCCATTCTGGAAATGGCCGAATCGCTGGTGCGGCTGCGGGTCATGACCTAGGCGCGCCGAAATTTTCTTGGAGAACAGGCTTGTTACTTTTTATTGCTGGTCTCGTGATTGCCGCCTTGTCGATGCTCGCCGCGTGGGCGATCTACCGAAAGCCAGGCGTGCCAAGCAAGCCCTTCGTCCCCATTTGGCGCGCGAGAAACTATCTCACTAGCACGGGCATGGCGGTTTCGGTCTTGGGTTGCTTGCTCGGGCTGCTGCTCGCGGGCGCCAGCATCGTGTTGCGCCTCTAACCCCACCTGCGAGGAAGGCCGTGTGCAACGGGTCCTAGTTATTGGCTCCGGCGGCGCCGGCAAAAGCCGTTTTGCCCAGGCGCTAGCGCTGAAGTCCGGCCTGCCACTGATTCACCTCGACGCCCTGTTTTGGCAGCCGGGCTGGGTTGAGCCTGCCAACGGGCAATGGATCAGCACCATCGAAAAGCTGATTGCTGCTCCGCGCTGGATCATGGACGGCAACTACGGCGGCACGATGGCGACGCGAATCGCGGCCTGCGATACCGTCATCTTCTTGGATATGCCTACCTACGTTTGCCTATGGCGAGTGGTCAAGCGTCGCTTCGCGCACCAGGGACGGGCTCGCGCTGAGATGCCCGACGACTGTCATGAACGACTGTCGTGGCGCTTTTTAGGGTGGATAGCGAGCTACCGCCAAAGCAAACGGCCCGGCATCCTCAGCGCGTTGAGCCGCTTGCGCGCCGATCAACGCGCGGTGGTGCTTGGCTCCCCGCACCAAGTAGCGCAATTTCTGGAAACCGTGCCCGCCCCTCCAGCGGCAAGTTAATCGTTCGAAACTGGGCGGTTTGGCACCGCTTCCCGTCCGCGCCCAAATAACAAAAAGCCGCCCGAAGGCGGCTGCTTGTTTCAAACTAAACGGTCCCTTACACCAGACCTTCCGCCTGCATGGCCGTCTGCACCGCCGGGCGCGCGGCGATTCGGTCAGCAAAGGCTTTCAGCTGCGGCCATTGCCCAAGATCAATCTTGACGTGGCGGAGCCAGCCGAGCACCACGAAAAGATAGATGTCGGCAACGCTAAACGTGTTGTTGGCGATGTAGTCCTTGCCCTCCATCTGCGTGGCGAGTTGGCCCATGCGCAAACCGACGCGTTCAATCGCCTTCTCACGGGCCGCCGCGTCCAGCGCCGGATTGAACAGTGCGCCCACCGATTTATGCAGCTCCGTGCTGATGAAGGACAGCGCCGACTGCACGCGCGAACGCTCGAGCGTGCCGTTCATTGGCGCGAGCTTGTTGCCTGGCACCAAGTCGGCGATGTACTGCACGATCGCGGCACCTTCCAACAAGATTTCGCCCCCTTTGAGCTCAAGCGCTGGCACATAGCCGTAGGGATTGATCTTCGTGTAATCCTGACCATCGGCGGTGGTCAGCGCCTTGGTATCGACCTTGACCAGCTCGACCTCCATGCCGGCTTCGCGCATCGCGATATGCGGCGACAGGGAACAGGCGCCGGGTTTGTAATAAAGCTTCATGTGGGTCTCCGTTAGAGAAAGAAAACGTCGGGAAGATTCAAGGTTTGAGCAGCAGCTTGCGGCGCGGCGTGTCTAGCCGGAAGTCCTAGCGTCGCAACGAGCTGTTGCGCCGTTGGGAGCGGACGCTGGCCGCGACGACTTGCTCATTTCAAGCGATCAGCAAAATACGTCTCCAGCTTTTCGACCTTGGGCATGGACACGTAGCGGATATAGGACTGGCCCGGATTCTGGCGCGCGTAATCGTGGTGATAGGCCTCGGCGACGAAGAAAGCCTCCAGGGGCTCAATCGTGGTGGCAATGGCGGCGAAATAAATGCCACTGGCGTCGAGCTGCGTACGGTACGCCTCGGCGACCTCACGCTGCGCGGCGTCGAGCGGGAAGATCGCCGAGCGGTATTGCGTGCCCACGTCATTGCCCTGCCGGTCTTTCTGCGTCGGGTCATGCGCAACGGCGAAAAAAACTTTCAACAGCTGGCCATAGCTGAGCTTGGCCGGGTCATAGACGATTCGAATCACTTCGGCGTGGCCGGTCGAGCCGCTGCACACGGCCTTGTAGTTCGCGGCATCGGCAGCGCCGCCGGCATAGCCAGGCTGCACGGCCGTGACGCCGTCCAAACGCGTGAACACCGCTTCGGTGCACCAGAAGCAGCCACCGGCAAGGATGGCCTCACCGCGGTCGGTGGCAGGCGTGAGGTCATGGACCGGATCGGGCACGTCGCGCGGGGCGATGCGCAGGCCTTGGCCGGGAATGTCGCAGGTCATGTTCATGTCGCGTCCTTGTGGGGGCTAGTTGACCTATGAGGCAACGAGCGGGGCGAAGGATGCGCGAAGGAGACGCGGGTGGATCAGCGCGCGTCAATCATCATTGCTTCCGCATCCTCGGAATAGATGGTGTCTTCCCAACGCGCCATCAAGGCCACGTACAGCAGCTTTTCAAACTCCGGGCGGAAGCGCTGGATGATCGCATCGGGGTCTGGGATGAGCTTAGCGTCGCCGATCAGCCCGAAATGCACCTTGCCGTTGTAGCTCATGATCGAGATACCAACGCCGATGCTGCCGTTCTGCGGCACCCAGAACATCATCTCGTGGATCTTGCTACCTGCCATGTACAGCGGCTGCTGTGGGCCGGGCACATTGGTCGCGACCAAACTGGCCTTGCGGCTGAACATTTCCAGCGCGATTGATTGGATACCGGCCGGCGCCATTCCGACCGCCGCCAAGGCGCCAAACGTCGCCGCCGCTTGGCGCGAGGTCTTTAACAGGCACATGTGCGCCGCGACCCGTTCCAAGCGACGCGCAGGATTGGGTTCGCCGACGGGCAGGTCGAGGAAGACCAAGCCGAAATGGTTGCCCAACTTCTGCGCGTGTTCGAGCGGACGCAAATTCACCGGCACCGTAGCGCGCAGGCTGACGCCCTCGAGGTTCTCGCCGCGTTCGAGCATGTAGCTGCGCAAGGCCCCGGCCGCCGACGCCAGCAGCACGTCGTTGACCGTGCAGTTGAAAGCGCGGCCCACGGCCTTGACCTCCTCAAGCTCCAGCGGCTCGGCCCAAGCAACGCGCTTGCTGATGCCAAGGCGTCCCTTGAATACGGTTTGCGGGTCATCACTCAAGCTCAGCGCCAAGGCCAGTTCACGGGCGATATCGGTGCCCTCTTTCGCAAGCACGGCCGCGAGCGACGGATCCCGATAGAAATCCATGCCCTTGCCCAGCAATTTCTCCGCCGTTTTCACCGCACGGTCAACGCCGCCGAACCGGTGCTTGATCTTCTCACCGTCTTTTTTCAACCACGCCTTCTCAAGCTGGCTGGCCTTGGTCGCGTGGGCCGAGGTATCGGTCAGCGACAGCAAGACCTGCACCAGGGCAATGCCGTCGGCATAGCAATGGTGAATGCGCGTGATCAGGGCCGAACCGCCGTCGTATTTCTCCACGAGGTGGAATTGCCACAGCGGCTTGCTTTGGTCTAGCGGCGACGACGCCATCTGGCTGGTAAAGCGCTCGAGCTCCTTCTTTCCGGCCTTGCCGGGCAGGGCCGTCAGGCGAACGTGATGCTCGAGGTCGAAATTCGCGTCGGTTTCCCAAAACGTTGCCGTCCCGGTATCGACCGCCTTCTGACTGAAGCGCGGATAGGCCAGGAAGCGCTGCTTGATGGTCTTGCGCAGCTGCTCGATCGACATCGGCGTTTCAAACATCATCACGCCGGTGATCATCATCAGGTTTGTCGGCCGCTCCATGCGCAGCCAAGCGGTATCGACGCGCGTCATCGCTTCACGGTGGCTGGGTTGGTCGGCGCTATCGGTCATGGTCGGTTCCCTGTATTGGTCCGATGGTGCATCGCGCCGAGGAAGCGGTCAAACCAGTGGGTCCCGGAACACTGCGCTCAAATGCCGCCGTGCCATTGGTAGCCCTGGTCGTCCTCCCAGAAACCGCCCTTCCCCGCCCCGATGCCGGCCAGCGACGCGACCAGCTCGATGGCCAGCAGATACTTGGCCTGTTTGTAACCCAGCTTGCGCTCGACTCGCAGGCGCAAAGGCGCGCCGTGTGGAACGCCGAGCACGGCATCGTTCATGTCGTAAGCTAGGATCGATTGCGGGTGGTAGGCCTCGCGAAGATGGATGCTTTCGTAGTAACGCTCGTCGTTGTTGTCATAACTGTCAGCGCAACGGAACACGACGTATTTCGCCTCGGGCAGCGGTGTGGCCAAATCGAGCAGCGGCCCTAGGCGTGCGCCACCCCACTTGCCGATGCAGCTCCAGCCCTCGACGCAGTCGTGGCGAGTGATTTGCGTGCGCGCTGGCAGACGGCGCAGTTCCGGCAAAGAAAAGCTCAGCGGTGTTTGCACCAGCCCACGAACCTGCAGGCGGTAATCGGCGAAATTGTTCTTGAGCAGTGCGAGGTATTCCGGTGTCTTGGGGTTCGTCGAACCATTAGCGCGAAATGCCGGAGACAGGTCCGCTGGCGTGAACTCTTGCGCTAGCGCATCTTCAGGTGTCAGCGCATGCATCACGACTTCGGTCGGTTTGTCGGCCCAATGCAGCACGGATCGCGTGTGCTCACTGCCGCTGAGTCGGTCACAGGCAGGCAGCATCAGTACGCCACCCCCGAGGGCGAGACGTTCGAGGAAACGGCGACGATCGAAACTCATGGCGCAGTCTCCTTGGCGACCAGCGGTGGCTCGGGCGTGGCCGGGCTCTCGTGGATTTTGTAGCGACCGGTGATCATCGAGCGAATCTGGTTGATCGGCCCACTGACAAACACCATGAACACGTGGACTGCAGCAAAACCGACAAAAGAAACGGCAATGATGAAATGCCAGGTTCGCGCCGATTGCCGGCCACCGACCAGATCCACCAGCCAGCCCAGCACGGAATCCATGTGCGGCGACATCGCCAAGCCCATCAGCACGATGCCGGGCCCAAACACCACGATCACCGCGAGGTAGGCGAGCTTCTGCAGGATGTTGTAGCGCAGCGCGTCAGACCCGGTGGGATGCTTGAACTTCAGATGCTCGATGATGGATCGGCCGATGCCGCGCCAGTCAGAACGCGTTGGCGCCAAGTCGTCGCGCAGGTGCCGCGAGCGCCAAGACCACAACCAATAAGCCAAACCATTCAAGACAAAAAGCCAGGCAAAGAAGAAATGCCATTCCCGCCCCGCCGCCAGCGACTTCCAGCTGGGGATCGTTGCCCAGCGAGGGAACCCGCGCCGTCCTAGTTCACCCGAGCCCATTCGCGACGCCCCCAAAACACCGGTGGTGTCGAAAGTGAAGCGTCCAATCTGCGTCTGGCCCTGCAGCGAGCCGTCAGGCGCCGTCTTGGCGGTCAAAGACAGCGCAGGCCGGGCAAAGTTCGAAATAGAGCCCCAATACAGGGCCGGATGAGCGTTGAAGATCGACAGCCCGCTCATCAGCAGCACGATCAAACAAAGCACATTGAGCCAATGCATGAGGCGCACGGGCAGCCGGTGGCGATACGTCATGCGGGTGGCGGAATCAGTCATCGGGCTCTCCGGCGAGTCGGTCTAAGCCTACTCTCGATCTCAAGAGGCAGCGAGGGCCCAATTGGATGCGCCGACGGCCCCAAGAATCTTTCCGCGGCGTGCCCGCCCTACTTGGTTTCGGACAGCGCTGCCAAGGCCGCCTCGCGGGAATCGCGAAGATCGACGATCGGCGACGCCGGGTAGTCGGGCGCCAGCTTGGCCGCAAGCGACGGGTCTTCCCAAGGCGCGAACAGCGCCGGCACCGGCAGCTTCGCCAGCTCCGGGACCCACCGACGGATATAGGTGCCCTCAGCATCGAACTTCAAGGACTGCGTCACCGGATTGAAAATTCGGAAGTACGGCGAGGCATCAGCGCCGGTTCCGGCGGTCCACTGCCAGCCCTGGGTGTTGTTGGCGAGGTCGGCATCCACCAAGGTGTCCCAGAACCAGCGCGCGCCATGCGACCAGTGATAGCGCAGGTTCTTGGTCAGCACACTGGCAACGATCATCCGTACGCGGTTGTGCATCCAACCCGTGGCCCACAGTTCACGCATGCCGGCGTCCACGATCGGGATACCGGTGCGGCCGTGCTGCCACGCCGAGAGCAAGTCGGGGTCGGCCTCCTGCCAACGAAAATGGTCGAACTTCTCGTTGAGGTTGTGTTCGGCGGTGTGTGGGAAGTGGAACAGCAGGTGATGCGAGAACTCGCGCCAGCCCAACTCGCTGATGTAGTGGTTGATGTCGGGCTCAACCTTGGCCGGCCACGACTGCGCGCGAATCCGCTGCACGATCCGCGCCGGTGAAATCTCGCCAAAATGCAGGTGCGGCGACAGCTTCGAACTGCCGGTTCGGTCGGGAAAATTGCGCTGCTCTTTATAACCGTTGGCAGCGCCGTCGATGAACACGTCAAGCAATTCGCTCGCACCGGCCTCGCCTGGAATCCACTGCGTCCAGAAACTCGCGTCCCAGCCCAAGCGCGGCAACAGCTCCAAAGCCTCAATGGCCCGCGAGGTCACTGCTGCCGGCGGCATTGGCAAGGAAGTTGGCGCGTCGCTCAAGTTCGAAAGGTCCATGCGCTGCACGGCATTTTTCCAGAACGGAGTGAATACCTTGTACGGCGTTTCCGCGCCGGTACGGATGGTCCACGGCTCGACCAGCAATGCAGAATTTTCGCTTTGCACATGCAGTCCGCGCTGCTTGAAATGCGCCTTGAGGGCGACATCGCGGGCAATATTGGCTGGGTCGTACAAACGGTTCCAGAAAATGGCCTCGGCCTCGGTGGCCGTGACCAAGGCATCGAGCTCGGCCTGACTGCTACCGCGGCGGATGATCAGCCGCGAGCCGCGTGTCTCCAGGTCGGCAGCAAGCGCGAGTAAGGAATGGTGCAGCCAGGCCTGCGTCGCGGCGCCGGGCGCCCACGGCGCGTCCTCGTCGGGTGCAAACACGTAGACAGGAATCGGCGTGTAGCCAGCATCGATGGCTGCCTGTAGTGCCGGGTTGTCGGCCAAGCGCAGGTCGCGCCGGAACCACACGAGTGCATTGGCCATCAGCCGCCCTTGACCAAGGGGCGCACCGCCGAGAAACCACCGTCGAGGCCGATGATCTGGCCGGTGATCCAAGTCGAATCGTCCGACACCAAGAACGCAGCAAGTGCAGCCGCATCATCAGCCTCGCCGTGGCGACCCAACGGATACTGCGCGGCGATCTGTTTGGCGCCGACTTCGCTCGAAAGCAGCCGCGCCGTCATCGGCGTGCGCATCAGCCCTGGCGCAATGCAGTTGACGCGCAGCCCAAGCGTGGAGAAGTCAGCAGCCAAGGACCTTGTTAAGGCCTCCACCGCGCCTTTTGCTGCCGCAATCGCCGAATGATTGGCGGCGCCGGTAGCGGCAACGACGGAAGAAAACAGCACCAACGAGCCACCCTGCTTCGCCGCAGTTAGCGCGCTGGCGTAGGCTTTGGCAGTAAAAAACGCCGTGTCGAGGTTGGCTGAGAGCACGCCGCGGTACTGCACTTCACTGGTGCGTGAGATCGGCGCGATCAGGGTATTGCCAGCGCAATTAATCACGGCATCGGGCACTTGCCCGAACGCCTGCGATGCCGCTTCGATGGCCAGGACGGCGCCGGCTTCGGTCGACACATCCGCGGCAACGCCGCCACCCAAGGATGGGTCTAGTTTGGCGAGATCGCGACCGACCAACAGGCGCCGCCAACCGTCTTTTTTTAGGCGACGGGCCAAGGCTTGGGCGACACCACTCGAGGCGCCAGTGATCAGGACGGTCTTCATAGCGACAGGGTATCGGGGCGCTACGTCCACGCCCCGTGAACCCGTGCCGAGGGCACGATTAGACCAAGGGCACGGGCACGGCCGCCGGCACCAGCCGTCCGCGCAGCGCGCTTGCCTCGGCGCGGATCTGCTCGCGACGCTCAGGATCGAGACGCTGCAAATTCTTCCACTGCAGGGCCGTGCGCGGATGCCGCGCAAAGCGATCCTCGTGCCGCATCAGGAAGTCCCAATACAAGGTGGTAAACGGACAGGCACGCGGCCCGGTCGCTTCGCCGGGGTCAAACCGGCAGCCCTCGCAGTGGTTGGACATGCGCTGGATATAGCGGCCGCTGGCGGCGTAGGGCTTGGACACCATGCGCCCGCCGTCGGCGTATTGGCTCATACCAAGCACATTGGGCAGCTCCACCCACTCCACGGCATCCACATGCACGGCCAGGAACCAGGCATGCACCTGCTTGGGCTCGACGCCCAACAACTGGGCAAACAGGCCAGTCACCATCAAGCGCTGGATGTGGTGCGCGTAACCTAGGTCCAAGGTTTGCTTGAGCGCGTCAGCCAAACAACGCATCTCAGTGTCGCCGGTCCAATACAGCGCCGGCAGGGGCGCGTGCGCCGCCAGTGCATTGCCCTCTAGAAACTCCGGCATCCGCAGCCAATACATGCCGCGCACGAACTCGCGCCAGCCCAGCACCTGTCGGATGAAACCCTCCACCGCCGGCAAGGGCGCGGCGCCTTCGGCATAGGCGGCGAGCACGGACGTCACCACCTGGCGCGGAGAGAGCAATTTAAGGTTCATCGCCGCCGACAAACGTGCGTGATAAAGCCAAGGCTCGCCCTGCCACATCGCGTCTTGGTATTGGCCGAACAAAGGCAGTCGCTGCGCGATGAAGTCATCCAGCGCCTCGCCCGCCTGCGCCGGGGTAGCTGGCCAGTCGAAGGCCGACAAGTCGCCCGGATGGTCCCCGAAATAGCGCTCGACCAACGCGATCACGGCCTGAGTGGTTTCGTCTGGCAGGAACCGTCGCGGCGCCGGCAGCCGTCCCGGCCCCCGCTTGCCGAACGCCGAACGATTCTCGCTATCGAAGTTCCAAGCGCCGCCCACCGGCTGCCCGTCCTGCATCAAGATATTTTCGCGCTTCCGAAGCTCGCGATAGAAATATTCGAGCCGAAACTCTTTACGACCGCGTGCCCAGTCTTCGAATTGCTCGTGGTCGGCATAGAAATGACTATCCGGCCGCTCACTCCATGCGACCCCGGCCGCCTTGGCAACCTCGGGCAGTGACTGCGCCAGCCGCCACTCGCCCGGACGCACGGCGACGATGCGCTCTGGGCGCAGCTTGACCAAGTCTTCGGCCAGCGCCTGCTCGAGCGTGGACGCGGCATGTTCATCGAGCTGCCGGTAGTGAACCACGATCCCACGCGCGCGCAGTTCGTCGCGGAAATGTCGCATCGCGGTGAGAAACAGCACGATGCGCGGCTTGCCGGACCAGACCTGGGTCGCCTCATGGGCCACCTCCGCCATCCATACCGCGTCACAGGCCGGGTCAAAGTCGGCAAAAACGGTGCTATCGCGATCAAGCTGATCGCCGAGCACAACCACGAGGCGCCGCAACTGAGAATTGGAATTCATGGCCGCAGCCTAAAACGCAGGACGCCAGCGCGCCGTGAGGATCGCGGCAATCAGGCTTCGACGAAGCGCACGCGCCGGGTGATGGAACAGGTCAGCTCGTAGCTGATCGTGCCGGACGCATCGGCGACCTGCTCGACTGGCAAGTCCTCGCCCCACAGCGTAACCAGGGAACCGACGCCGGCCTTGGGCAAGCCACGCAGATCAATGGTCATCAGGTCCATCGAAACGCGACCGATCACCGTCGTGCGTACACCATCGACCAAGACCGGCGTACCGGCCGGTGCGTGACGTGGGTAGCCGTCACCGTAGCCAATGGCGGCGACTCCGACGTCCATGTCCTCAGGGCATTCCCACGTCGCCGAATAGCCAATGCGCTCGCCGCGAGCGATTCGGTTGACCGCAATCAGGCGCGTCGATAGCGTCATGGCTGGACGCAGGCCAAAGTCTGCGCCGGTTTTTCCCGGCACTACCGACAGGCCATACAGTGCGCCACCGGCGCGAACCCAATCGCGATGCGCCTGCGGCCAACCGAGCACTGCGGCCGAATTCGATAGCGAGGCCACGCCAACCAAGCTGGCGGTATCCCGGTCAAATTCGTCCAATTGCGCCCGCGTTTGTCCGCCACCGAAATCATCGGAGCTGGCGAAGTGCGTCATCAAGGTGACGTCCGTGGCGACCGTCGCCAGTGCCTTGAGGCGCGAAAACGCGGCCGCCACGCGCTCGGGCGCAAACCCGAGGCGATGCATACCGGTGTCAATCTTGAGCCAGACTCGAATCGGCCCCGCGCCGGCGGAGGTTTCGCTATCGGCGTCGGCCTCCAGCATCGCGAGCTGGCTTTCATGGTGGACAACGGTATCAACGCCCAAGCGCCGGAGTGCGGCGAGGTCGTTGGGTTCGTCGAAGCCCGAGAGCAGCACGATACGTTGCGAGAGTCCGGCAGCGCGCAGGCGCTCAGCGTCCGACAAGGCGGCGACGCCAAAGGCATCGGCCCCCTCCAGCGCACGCGCCACGCGCTCGAGCCCGTGGCCGTAGCCGTCGGCCTTG
>JBBSAA010000041.1:0-17433 GCA_038252715.1 Lysobacterales bacterium
GCAAAAATCATACGTGAGACGTTCCTTCGGCAGGTCAGGGCGGGGGTCCCTAGGCGCCTTGATCAAGCTAAGGCAGCGACGCAGCAATATATGTGAATCGCGTCACATAAACCGCAATTTGCATGAACTGCGGTGAAATGCATGGAATTGGCGGCGTCGTCCGGACCAGCTTGCCAAGTAAGTCGGCTATTTCAAAGTCGCCCAAGTAGGGCACGCCCGTAGATTCCTGCTTACCCAGAACAGCCACTGTGGATGCGCGCTATCACAGCGGAGTGGGCGGTCCAGTGGTCCATTCTAACGACGCGCTCCCTGCCAACTCCGACCAAAAAAACCGCCCCCGTAAAAACGGGGGCGGCGATAACACACTAAAGAAACTGGCGATCAAGCGGTGCTAAATCAGCTCACCGCACGCGGAACTTGCTGGCGGCATTCGTCGTCAAGCCAGTCAGGGTGGCGGTGACGTTGACGTTGTAACCGCCGATGCTGGCCTTGCTCTTGACGATGGGCATCGTGACCGAGGCGTTGCCGGCGCTGTTACTAGTGGCGCTCAGCGTCGTCACGGCGCCGTTTGGAGCGGTAATGCGGAACACGATCGCGGCACCGTTGGCGGCGGCAGCATTCTTGAGAACGCTGGCGGTCAAGGTCACTGTTTCGCCACCGATATAGCGGCTCTTGTTGGTAATGACGGTGCTGGTGAACGAAGCCGCGACCACGACATACGTACTCGACGCGCTGGCGGTATGGGCAGCGCCCACACTGCTGCTGACGCCGGTGCCGATACCGAATGAGCCAACGGCGGCGGTGGTGGGCGAGGTGACCAAAAGCGTGGTGCTGCTGCTAGCACCCGGAGCCAAGGTGAGGCTGCTGGTGCCTAGCGTACCGGTCCAACCGGTGGGGACGCTGCGAGCCACGCTAAATGACGTGCTAGCGCACGCAGAACTGTCATTGTTGGTCAGGGTGACCGAGTAGCTGACCGCGGTGCCAGCCGGTACGCTCGAACCTGAGCCAGACATCGACAGCGTCGGCGCCGAGCGCGTGCAGGTCTGCGTGGGTGGCGGGCTCGCACCTTGCGATTCCACCGCGCCGATGTCGAAGCCCGCACCCGACGGACGTGGCTGCAACAGGAAGTCGGTGTTGATGGCGGCAATCGCGATGCCCTTGTCGATCACCGGGCTGCCGGCTAGCGGCTCGGCATCAAAGGCGGCCATCGTCATGTTCTTGAACTTCGGATCCTGGCCGCACACGCTACCGCTCGGGCACTGGGCCTGTTTGACGTTGTAGAACAGGTTGCCGGCATAGGTGGTCGGGCCGGGGCTGTTGTAGGAGTAGTGGCCGCAAGACAGCTCGCCGGGGTTGCCCTGCTTGTTGCCGCGCCAGTCGATCTGGCCGACGAGGGCGTTGTTCTGGATGATCAGCTGCGAAGCGGCATCGCCAGATTCGGAAAGAATCAGGCAGTCGCCTTCACCGATCACGGTGTTGTTGCGAATCGTGGTGGACTGGCCTGCGATCAAGCCAATCGAAATGGCATTGCCCAGCGCACGGCATTGATCCATGTCGGTCATGTTGAACTGATTGTTGAAGTACGCGCAGTTCGCAACGACGACCGAGTTTTCGATCAGGGTCTGACCCTTGGTCTTGAGCTGGTTGCCAGCATTGCCCACCGCGTAGACGCGACGGATGGTGACCGAGCTGGTCGACGCGCCGTCCATGTACAACAGGTCAAGGCCGTCCGAGGTGTTGTGGTGGAAGTACGAATCTTCGATCAGCCACTGGCCACCGGTGGTCGCCGTACCCAAGCCGTCGCCGTAGCCGCCGGTCTGCTGGCCCCAGCAACCGTGGATGGCGCCGGTCTGCCACTTTTCGCCGCAGCCGTTCCAAGCAATCTCGACATTGCGCAGCACGATCGCGCCGCTGTTCGAGCTGCCGGTGCCGATGTCGCCGTCCCAGCCGGCCCAGCCATTGGCCTTGATCTTGACGCGCTCGACGGTCCAGTTGGTCAGGCCACCGGCAACGAGGCCGCGATTGGCGAGGCCGTGGATGTTGACGTCATGCATCCAGACATTGCTGGACGCTTTCGCCGAGATGCCGACCGACGCCCACTGGCCATAGGGCGCGGCGTCGCGTTGGCAGCGGATCGTGGTGTCGGTGTGGAACTCGATGCAGTCACTTTGGTCGGTCACTTCCACGCAGCCCAACTCGATGTTTGAGCTGCCCTGCAGATTGATGACCATGGTCACGCGATCAGTGCCCCAAAGCTTCGGGGCTGCTGAGCAGCCGGTGTCGTAACCGCGGCCAAGAATGCGGGTTTTGGCCGAAGCGCTCAGGCCCGACGGTACTTTGGCCAGGTAGCAGTCATACGGCCAGCTGGCGCCGCAGCGGCCAACGTCGGCGCCGGGTGCGCCCAAGCCAATCTGGTAGCTGCCTGCGCCGATGATGAGCGTATCGCCGCCGGCGATGCGCGCGACGTCATTGGGCGGCAGTGCGTAATTGGGGTTTTTCCAAGCGCAGGCTTGAGCCGTGCCGGTGCCGGAATAGGCTGCGTCGCCCTTGCCGGTGCATTGGCTGGCGTCGCCGCCGTCGGTACGAACGTAGTAAGTGGTTGCCGCCGTGGCGGAACCGATGGCTGCGAAGGACAGCAGCAGGCAAAACAGGGAGCGGAATGCGAACCGCAAAAACGTGGGGGGAGAAACGGACATGGGGGGAGGTCCTGATAGGCTTATTGGATGACACTCACCCCCTGATGAGCGAAGCCAAGTCTCCGGATCACGCCCAACCATTTCTGGCGATCAGTCGACAGTTCCTGCAGGCCAGATGGAACTGCGTCACAGTTCCGATGTGCAAGTGCACAATATTTACAAAACCTTCAAGGAAATGAATTTCGCCCACGCGCGGCACTGCGCCGAGTAGGCGTGGTGCGAGCCGGTTATTGCGCTACGTTTGCAGGCTGCAGTCGGGCCTGAGCGGCTCAGTCCGCGGCCGCGGGCGAGGTCTCGATGGCACCAATATCGGCGGCGGCACCTTGGACCCGTGCGTTCCGATGGAAGTCCAGGCTGGCCCGATCGCCATGACTCGCCGCGTCGATCAGCGGGCTGCCGGGCAGTGGCCGAGGGTCAAAATTAGCCATGCCCATGTCGGTCAGTCTCGGATTTCTCAGGCAGCTATTGCCGAGTGGGCAGGGGTGGCCTTTCAAGTTCCAAAACACATTGCCGGCGAATTCGACTGGAGCGAGGCTGTTTTGCGCGTAGTGACCGCAGGCCAATTCGCCGGCGCGACCTTGCTGGTTGGCGCGACGGTCGAGCTGCCCGACCAGCACGTTATCCTCGACCCGCACCCGCGAACGTGCGTCACCGCCCTCGGTTAGCAGCAGGCAATCGCCCTCGCCGGTGATCGAGTTATGACGCAGCGTGGCTGGCTGTCCCGCCACCAAGCCCACGGAAATCGCGTTGCCCAGCGCACGGCATTGGTCGCCATCTTTCATCGCATCGCGGCCATCGAAATAGAAGCAGTTGCCGATCACGACCGAATTCTCGATCACGGCCGCGCCGCGGGTCTTGATTTGATTGCCGGCATTTCCGGCGGCGAAGACGCGGCGTAGGGTTACCGTGCTGCCGGACTTCCCGTCCATGTAAAGCAGGTCGATACCATCCGACGTGTTGTGGTGGACTTGCGAATCTTCGATTAGCCATCGGCCGCCGGTCTTTGCCGTGCCCAAGCCGTCACCGTAGCCGCCGCCCTCCTGCGCCCAGCAGCCGAAGCTGCGGCCGGTCTGCCAGCGTTGGCCGCAGCCGTTCCAGGCGATTTCCACCTGGCGCAGCGTGATCGCGCCGCTATTGCTGCTGGCCGCGCCGATGTCGCCGTCCCAACCGGCCCAGCCGTTGCCAATCAGGCGCACGCGCTCGACCGTCCAGTCACGCAAGCCGCCGGCGATCAGGCCGCGACCGGCAAGGCCATGGATGTTGAGATCGTGCAGCCAAGCATCGTGAGAATTAGATGCCGAAATGCCGGCAGAGGCCCAGTCGCCGAAGGGCGCGCTATCGCGTTGGCAGCGCACGGTGGGGTCGGAATGGAATTCGACACAATCACTGTGATCGGTGATTTCCAGGCAGCCCAGCTCAATATTGCTGCTGCCCTCGAGGTTGATGACGGCGTTAACCCGTTCACTGCCCCAGAGCTGGGGCGGTTTGGCGCAGCCGCTGTCGTGACCGGCACCCAGTACCCGGGTGCGCTCAGTGGCGCTCGGGCCGGAAGGAATAGGCGATGGACCACAGTCATACGAGGCCTCGGCGTAGCAGCCGCTGCTGCTGCCGGTCGTGCCTGGTGCGCCCCAACCGATCTTGTAGCTGCCCGGGCCAATGATCAGGGTGTCGCCGCCGGCGATGCGCGCGGTGGCGCCGGCTGGTAAGGCCAACTGCGGGTGCTGCCAGGCGCATGCGCGTGCTTTCGCACCGGCGACCGGGGCATCGACCCGACCTGTGCATTGGCTGACGCTGCCGCCATCGACGCGCACGTAATACGTCGTCGCCAGCGCTGGTGACGCGGCGATGAGGACAAATAGCAGCACGATCCAAACGTGCGCACAGGGCCAATGAAAATTAGCGTCACGCATCGCCGCTGTTCACTGGTGGCTCACTGCGATCGAGCGGCGTCATTCGCACTGCCGCGCCGACCACGCGTGTGTAGGCCGGCACGTCCTTGGTGACAACGGTATTGGCGCCAACAATCGCACCATCGCCGATGACCACCTTGCCGATGATCTTCGCGCCCGTGCCCAGGTAAACATCGTTGCCGACACTCGGCCAGCCGGTGGAGCGCCCGGCGCCCTTGTAGCCCAGCGTCACGTCCTGACCCAGGCTGAGGTTGCGGCCAGCATCGCAGTGGACGAACACGCCGCCAAAATGACCGATATACAGGCCAGGGCCGATCGCGCAGTTACTGCTGATGTCGATGCCCAGCGTCAACTCCAGCGGCACCTTTAGCAGCAGGTACAGCACTTTGAAGGGCAATGAGAGCAACCACGGGGAAATCGTGCGGGTCCAACGACCGTAACGATACAAGGCGACAGCGAGGAAGCCGTAAGCTAGCGCCGCGCGCAGTCCGGCGAAGCGCGGGCCAGATTGCTTCGCTACGTGGTGATAGCGCTTGAAGTCTTCGCGCAGAGTCTCGAACACGATGTTTCCCCGTGGCAGGCGGTGCGGATCAGTGAATCTGGATCTGTAACTGGCAGGCCGATAGCGCGCCCGGTAATTCTACGGCAGCAGGCGTTGGGCAGTGGCGTGCGAGGCGCGCGGGACCGCCGGGGTGTGCGAAACTTTGAGCATGTCGAGTTTCTTGCTCTCGCCGCTGCTGTGGGGCCTGCTTCTCGCCGGGATTTTGGTCTGGCGATGGGCTCGGGCAGGGCGTGGGACACGTAGCGTATTGCTGGCCGCAACTGCATTGTGTTGGCTCGCCTGTATGCCGCTTGGCGCCAACTGGCTGGTGGCTTGGGCAGAATCGCGCCTGCCTGACAGCGCCCGCTGCGAAGCGCCGGCCGGCGCGCCCATTGTTGTGCTCGCCGGTGGCTTCACCGCGCCGCCGCGTTCGTCTGACGACGTGGCTGCGCTGGCTCCAGAAAGCTGGCGTCGCCTGCGCGCGGCGACGTCGTTGCAGCAACGCCAGGGCGGCGCGCTGTGGATTGCCGGCGGTGGCCTGCATGCAATCAAGGAAAGCCAGGTGCTGGCGGGGCTGGCCCGCGATTGGCACGTGCCGCCCGCGCAAATCCACCTTGAAACTGGCTCGAAAACGACTCGCGACAGCGCAATCGCGCTGCGCTCTGCGCTGCCGGCTCGCTTCACCTTGGTCAGCTCTGCCTTGCATCTTCCCCGCGCCGTGCAGGCGTTCCAAACGGCCGGGATGTCGCCGTGTGCGGTGGCCAGTGGCTCGGATTACATCGCGCCGACCGGTCTTGGCGACGTCTTGCCGCAGGGCCCGGCCATCGCAAAATCGCAAGCGGCTTTGCATGAACTGGTCGGCGCCTTGGTGTACCAATTGCGCGGCGCTGATTAATGTCGGCCAGCGCGTGCGCGGCAAAAGTGATTCAAGCGCTCGCCGCACGAGCAAGCAATCCATCGTAGTGTCCGAGCAGGTCGCGGCCAATAGCGTCCCAGCCATAGCGTGCTTCGGCGGCGGCGCGGGCATGGGTGCCCAAGGCCTGCGCGCGTTCTGGATCGTCCAGCAGGGCGAGGGTGGCGGCTGCGAATGACTCGGCATCGTCGGCATAAACTGCGCTGTGCTCGTGCTCAAGCGCGATGCCCTCGCTGCCGATGTGCGTAGTGACGATGGCCTTGCCCAAGGCCATGGCCTCCAGCACTTTTAATCGAGTGCCGCTACCAGCACGAAGCGGCACGACGTAAACCGCCGATTCGTGCACTAGCGGGCGCAAGTCGGGCACGAACCCGGCTAAGCGCACCCGGTGTGCCACCTCGGGCGGTGCGGTCAGACCGTCGGTCTTGCCGACCAATACGAACTCGACGCCTGGCTTGCGCGCCAGGATCAGCGGGAATACCTCGCGCAGGAACCAGTCCACGCCGTCGCGGTTGGGAAACCAGCCCATCTGACCGACGAACACGAGCTGTTGCCTTATGGTGGTGCCGGCGGGTGCTGGCCGGTTGGATTCGAGGTCGACGCCGTTGGGTACCACGTGGACCGCCGAGCCCGCCGCCATTTCGTTCAAGACTAGGGCATCGGCATCAGAACAGGCCAACACGACATCGGCGCGCGCACAGGCCGCGCGCTCGAACTTTCGAAGTCGCGGCGACTGGCTGCGCAAGAACTGGCGGATTGCAGGCCGGGTTTCTATATCGATTCGTTTGTCGAGCAGCAGGTGCTCGACATTGTGGGCGTTATAAGCGACCGGTATGCCGACCGGCACGACATCCGCGCAGGCCATCAGTGGCAACATATCGAAATGTACGAGATCGCTGTCTCGAGACAACTGCGCAACACGTTCGCGCAGCGCCTGCGAATGATACTTCGCGGCAACATACGGTTCTTGCGTGGTTAGCGTCTTGATCAAGGCTCGGGCAAGTGAACGCCGCGAATGCTCGGCCGGAATCGGAAAGGTCTCGAGGCTCGCCAAGATTTCGCGCATGGGTTCGATTTCAGCAACGACGTCCTCGTCGCGACGAAAACTCAGCAAGGTGACCTCGTGCTGTGACGCCAACGCGCGCAGCAGGTGCCAGGAGCGCAGCTGGTGGCCTTCGCGGGGCGGATAGGGCAGACGGCTGGTAACGACAAGTAGGCGCGACATCAGTGTTTTTTCCAGAGGCGCGACGGATCCCAAGCCAAGGCGGCGGGCAAGGACAACAGCGCAGCGGCATTGAGCATGACGAAGGTGCCAGCTGCGGGCAACAGGGGAACTTGGCGTGCGAGCTTCGGTTGCAGCAGGGCGAAGGCAGCGGCGGTGTACGCGAGCAACTGCGCGACCAAGGCCAGCTTGTAAAACCAGCCCCAAGCCAGTGCCGAAGCGAGCAGTGCCGCAAGCAAGGCCCACGGCACTAGCAAGCGCAGGAACTTGTGCGAAAACCAAGCGAAGAATACTGGGTTGTGCACGGGGTCGAGCAAGACCGGCAGACGACCGATCAGCTGCCAGTTCCCGGCCAGGGTACGCAATTTGCGTCGGAACTCTTCGCCCGACTGCGTGCTGGCATGGTCGTAGGCGATCGCGTCGCGCGCCATCCACACGCGATTGCCTGACATCACCACCTGCAAGGGCACCCACATGTCGTCAAGGATAGTTCCGCGCGGCAAAGGCCTGA
Organism: Lysobacterales bacterium; assembly: GCA_038252715.1. Lineage (GTDB taxonomy): Bacteria > Pseudomonadota > Gammaproteobacteria > Xanthomonadales > Xanthomonadaceae > Arenimonas. The sequence continues at coordinate 7,794 of JBBSAA010000041.1, forward strand.
ACAGCTCGCGTCGCAGCGCGTACACCGCGCCGCTGACGCCATGCAGCCAGCCTAGCTCTGCTTCGTCAGCGCGTAAGCGCTTTTCCATTTTCCAGTACAAACCCACGCCCGGAGCGTCGCTGCCGTCGGGCGCCGCTTCAATCATGAGCTCGCCGCTAACCGCGCCGACGCGAGCATCAGCGAAGGGCGCGACCAGAGCCCGCAAAGCGCCGGCACCGAACCGCTGGCGGACGTCGGTAAACGCCACTAGCGGAGTGCTTATTTCGGCCAGTGCGGCGTTTATCGCTGCCGCTTTTCCGCGATTTTCGGGCATTGCCAGCACAGTAACGCGGGGATCGCCGATATCGGCGGCGGCAGCGGTGCCATCGGTGCTGCCGTCGCTCACAATCAGGACATGCAGGTCATGTGCCGGATAGTCCTGCGCGAGGATATCGCGCACCCGCTCAGCGATACGCTCGGCTTCGTTGTAGGCGGCGACCACCACGGTTAGCGGCGGGGACAGCGGCTGCTCATCGGGCGCATCGCCGTAACCGCGCGCCATCAGGGCAGTAAACAGCGGGTAGCCAAGGTAAGCGTAGCCGACCACCCCAACACTGACCCAGAAGGTGCCGGCAAGGATCACAGCAGGCGCGCCCGTATTTTCTCGTAGGCGGCATTGCCGAGCATGCGCTTAGGCAGGGCGAGTGCATGGAAACGTGCGAGTGCCAGTCGAGGCCGCAAACCTTTCCAACCTACTAGTGCCGCGAACTGAGTGTCGTCCATGCCGCGCGTAACGGCCAGTCGTTGTAGCCACTGACCTGGCCGCGGTGGCTGGTTCGGGCCAGGCACGGAGCCTAACAAATGCTGGTAGCCCATCGCTGTCGCGACGCGGCGTTCACGTTCGCCACCGCGACCGCCGGGCAGCGCTAGCGAATTAACTTCACGACCGCTGGCCTGCTGTAGCTGAGTACGGCTTTCGCGCAGTTCCAAGTCGAGCGCGTCGGGATTCAAGTCTTCCAAGAACAGATGTGTAGCGCCGTGCGAACCAATCTCCATCCCGGCATCGGCTAGCTTGCGCACATCCTCGCTCGACAGCATCCCCGGCTGGTCGATAAAGCCCGAGGTTATGAAAAAATGCGCGCTGAATCCGCGTTCGCGTAACAGCGGCAGGGCAACCTCGACATTGGAAACATCGCCATCGTCGAAAGTAATGACCAGTTGCCGCGCCTGACTGGGCAAGCGGTGGCCGATGCCAGCGGCGTCGAGCGACACCGTACTCCAGCCTTGCGCCGCCAGAAAATCGAGCTGTCGCGCAAAGGAGTCCGGGTGCACGCTGTAAATCGGGTCAAAACGACCATTGGCGCGTTCGTCAGCGTGCAGGCCGTGGTACATCAGGATGGGCAATCGAGTCATCGGCATCGCTTCGTGGGTAGCTCTTTCATCAATGGTCGGATTTCGGAGCTTGGTTTCATCGCTTACGCCAAGCGCGTAACCAGCCTAGTAAACCGCTAGTTTCGCTAAAGAACAGCGCTTCGGACAAGCTGCCCGATGGCGACCGGAAGCGGTCTTCGTGGACGTTGTAACGCAGCAGTTGGAACGGATCAGTATCGACGCGGTTGACGCCCTCAATGGAGGTGGCGGCCGTCTTGAAACCAGCGTCGCGCGCTAGTTGCACGTCGCGATCACCGAAATCTCCCACGCCGCCGTTTGGATAGGCGAAATGACGCGGCGGCACCCCGAGCTCGCGGCCAATGCGTTCGCGTGACTGGACAATTTCGTCACGCGCGGTGGTTTCATCCACGCGGCTGAGCAATACGTGGTTGCGGGTATGGGCGCCAATTCGAATGCCGTGGGCGTCGAGCTTGCGCACTTCTTCCCAATCAAGCATCTCGCGTTGTTCCTCTGGCACCGGGACGGGCTGAGTTTGCGCAAACAACGAGTCGATGCAGGCATTCAGTTCCTCAGGCTTGAACTGCTTCAGCCGTGGCGGCAACAAGGCATAAAGGCGATTGCGCTCGGCGGGGTCAGCAAGGTCGAAATGCCCTAGGCCAAGGTTGCCCAGGTCCAGATGGTCGCGCGTGCGCCTCTCGACCGCTTGGCTCAAGCGATACACCCAGATCTGGTCGCCGCCGATCTGGTCGGTAGCGACATACACGACGGCCGGCACCGCGCCGAGCTCGGGATCGATCAAGCCGAGGTTATCGTGATAGCCATCGTCAAAGGTGATTGCGTAATTGACGCTGGCGCCGTCTTTTTCACCGAGCTGCTGAAGTCCCTCGTCGAGTCCGACTAGCGCCTGGCGGTTTCGCAACCAGCCGACAAGTTGGCGCAGGCTTTGGCGCGACATGCTTAGTGGATAGGGATCGACTTCGTCACGCAGCCGATGCAGCATCAGTACGACGAGTCCGGCGCCGGAGAATCGGCGATACAGTAAGTCCAACCCGCTGTAGTGGGCCGAAAGCGCCAGTGCATAACGTGGCCAGTGGGCGATCAGGTCGATCATTGGACTCTTCCTTCGGGAGGCAAGTGGCGCGCCTTGATAACCAGCGCAACGAACAGCCAGAAATACGAAATCATCGTGTAATACGTGAATCGATCGCCAAACAAGTTGCCGATCACCAGCCCCATCCAAGCTCCCGCCAGCCCGAGTGCGAGGCCATAATGAAGGCTGCCAGTTGGCGCACGCGATAGTTCTCGGCGCGCGGCGCGCAAGATCGAGAACAGCACACCTAGCAGCATGACCGCCCCGATCAGTCCGCCCTCGGTAAGCGTGCGGATATACAGGTTATGGGTGTCCTTTCCGTACGGGTTGACTTCCTTATGGTGGAACGTGTGGTAACCGGTGCCGGTGACTGGGTGGTGCAAGAAGTTATTCCAGGCCACGCCCCAGTACACGATGCGCATTTCCGTGCTCTCGTCGCGATCGCCTTCCTTGACCGATGTGCTGTCGAAACGCTCGATCACCGAGGACGGCAGCACCGCCGGCAGGATAGCGGCCGTTAACAGCAGGGGCAGCATCATTTTCCAACGTCCGCGCCAGGCCAGTACCACGGTCAGTGCGCCAAGGATGAGTGCGACGTAGGCGGTGCGTGAGTAGGCATACAGCACGCCGAACACCATGCATGACACGCCCATCAGCAAACCCATCTTCCAGCGCCGTGACAGCTTCGACGCGAGCAAGAGCGCGAATAACATCACAGCCATCGTGACGCAGAAGGCAGCGAACTCGTTGGCGCTGACCGCCAGGAAGGTGCCGTTAATGCGCAGGTCGTCCGAGTAGTGATAGGTCGCGACGCTGACGTGCTGGGTCCAGACAACCTTGGCCATGTAGGGCAGCGGCAGCAGGGTGCAGGCAATGATCCGGCGCACCGACGTCCAGTCGGTCGCTGAGCGCTGCACCAGAACCAGCACGAACACGCCGAGCAGATGGTCCTTGAGTTCAGCGAAATGGCTCTCGGTATTGGTGACGCTTTGATAGCCGATGAACAGCGAGATCACCATGTAGATCGAGTAGGCGAGCACCCAATAGTTCACCGATTCATTGCTCGCCATCCGACCGCGCACGTAGAATGACCCCAGCAGCGAGGTTAGGGTCATCACGTTGAGGAAATTCAAGCCGCCGCCGAAATTCGGCAGGTAGTTGAACTGGATGTTCTGCAGCGGCAACAGGAAGATGAAAAGGTACAGCGGCCAGTTGTTGCGAACCGGGCCGCGCACCGGTGCGGCGTCGTTGCCAGCCAGCACGCGTGGTTTGCGCACCGTCGAGATGCGCAACGCACGCGCCGCGAGCGGGAAGCGCTCGGCTGGCGGTGCAACATCTAATTCAGGACGCTTTACGGCCATGCTCGTTCGCCAATAAAGAGTGGTAAATGTCCTGGTAGGCGCGAGCCATGGCTTGCGGGAAATGATTTGCTTCGATGTAGCGCCGTGCGGCCTGATCCTGAATTACACCGGACGCAACTGCCGCCAGCAATGCCGTCGATAGGGCCGAGGTGTCAGCGCGTGCTACCACGCGGCCGTGACTGCTGTGCCCGACTAGGCGAGGTACCTCGCCCACCGCAGTGGCGACAATGGGGATGCCGCGCGCCATCGCTTCAAGAACCACCAAGGGCATGCCTTCGGTAGAGGAGGACAGCGCGAGGCAGTTAATCAAGCCATAGATGCGCGGCATGTCACTGCGCATTCCGGCAAATACCACCCGGCCGGAGAGGCCGACCTGCGCGGCGTGCGCTTGCAGCGATTCGCGTTCCGGCCCAGCGCCGATGATAAGGAGCTGGGTGCTGGCGTCATTGGCGGCGACTGGCACAAACGCGTCTATCAATAGACCGAGATTCTTTTCCGGCGACAGACGGCCGACCGCAGCAATCACAAACCCAGTTGGCGGCAGCCCCAGCTCAGCCCGCAGTCCGGCGTTGTCGGCATCGAAGTCGAAGTCGATCGCTGGTGCTTCAATGGCGTTGTCGACTTGATGAATGCGCTCGCGAGGCAGGCCAGCAGCGACGAGGCGCTCGATCTGCTCATTGGCGACGACCACTAGGGCGTCGAAACGCTTGAGTAAACTCATTTCAAGGCGGTGGTACATGCGCTGTGATCGCGAATTCTCGACCCAGCCGTGCAGGGTGGTCACCAGTCGAGTTGGCCTGCGGCGCGTAGCAAGCCAGGCATAAAATGCGCTTTTGTAATCGTGCACATGGACGATATTCGCCGGGAATTCCGCAATCTGCGTGGCCAACGCCCTGGCCGTGCGAGTGTCGATTCGGCCGCCGCAGGGGAGCAGTTGTGCATCTTGCCCCAGTGCCAATGCGGCCTGTTGAACAGGCTGCACATCCATTCGATAGTTATTGATACTGAGCAGGCGACTGCGGGTGCCCAGCGCCGCCAGCGCACCGTTGAGCGTAATCACCATCCGGTCGGCACCGTAAAGACCGGCACTAGATCTAACCTGCAGCACGGCGGGGGCGGTGGCGAAACTCATGCCCGGCCCAGCAGGCGGTGATATAGCCGGTCGTAGGAACGGACCATGCCCTCAAGCGAAAACTCGCGTTCAATGCGTGCGCGACCTGCCGCACCCAGGCGTTCCCGCAAAGGCTCCGACTCAGCGATGCAGATGAGCGCCTTGGCAAGTGATGCCGGATCATTAACTGGCACCAACAAACCATTGGTATCGTCGGTCACCAACTGCAAATTGCCACCGACCGCCGTCGCGATCAGGGGCAAGCGGCAGGACATTGCCTCCAGCAGTGCATTGGACATGCCCTCGGTCGACGAAGCCAATACGGCCGCGTCAAGCAGGGGCAATAGATTTTCGATATCAGGGCGGTTGCCGAGTAGGCGCACGCTATCTTGTAATCCCAGGGCGGCAATCTGAGCGCCTATTTCCGCACGCAGTGGACCATCTCCAACCAGCAGCAGGCGTGCCTTGGGCTGCACCGCAACGACTTTGGCGAAGGCCGCAATTAGATCAACATGGCGCTTGACCGGTGTAAAGCTGGCGACGCAGCCAATTGCGATCGTACCCGGTTCGAGGCCAAGCGCATCGCGGCCAGCGCGGCGAGCAGGAGCTTCCCACGGTCGAAACAGTTCGATATCGACGCCGTTGGGAATCCACATCATCTTGCGGAGGTCTAGTGCTTCCTCGCGTCGCAGTCCGGCAAGGATGGGCTGCGCCGGCGCAATGACGCAATCAAAGCGATGGTTCACCAACCGAAACACCAAGCGCAGGCGCGGACTCTTGTTAAAGCCCATATCGCGGCGATTGGAGATTCGTACCGTGCCGCGAATCTTTGGCAGTAGGGCGTTAAGCAAGTCCGATTTCTCGTGCTGGGATTGCACGATGTCAAAGTTCTGGTCGCGTAGCATGCGGCGCAGCTTTAATAGCGCGCCCCAGCCGCGTAAACCATAGATGGCGCCGATCGGCAACGATCCGAGGTGCACGTGATCAACGTTGAAAAGTGGCAGTTCGTCGCTGGCTTCGCCCAGTTCGGCCAGTTGCAGCACAGTGACATCGAACCGCGACGGCGACAGGCGCGACAGCAAGTTGCGCAGGAAACGCTCACTGCCGCCCGCCGACAGAATGGAAGTGTCGGTCAGCAATAGTATGCGCAGGCGTTTACCAGCCGGCGCGGTGGTTGCGGCGCCGTCAGCGCTGATAACTGAGGGCGACAATGACCGCATTTTCTTTGTAACTCTGCAAGGCGATGGAGCTGTCGCGACGACGGTTTTGCAGGTCAAGTCGGGCAGAGAGGTGGCGGGTGAATTCATGACGCAGGCCCAAATTGAAGGTCCGGTCGCGATCGCGGCGCGACAGGTCGTCGAACTCGCGGGTATCTTGCGCGGCGAGGAAGCTCATCGTGGTGCGCGGAAGAATCTTGTAGCCGACCTCGAAATACCCGCCGCGGCTTTGCTGGTCCGGCGTAAGCGGGTCTTCATAGCGAATGCGTTGGTATTGCGGATGCAGCTGCACCGTTACCCGCTCGCCGGTAAATTGGTAGCCAAGTTCTAGCCGACGCTGGCGAAACACGCTTGGGCCCACCAGCACGTCCGCGGTGCTGATGTCGCTGATGATGGCGCCCTGTAGGTCGCCGGCGCGGGTGACAAGGTCTTCTGCCGCGTCGGCGAACTGGTAGCTAAAATCGGCGGTAAACGCGCTGCGCGGCGTAACGTTCCATTCGAGGTTGCCGCGCACCAAGGGCGCCGAGGCGGTGTTGAAGGTGTTGTCGACATCTAGCTGCGAATAGCCGAGGTCGAAGCCAAGGTTGACGCCCTTGAGCTTGCGCGTGAAGCCGAGGTAGGCGTCATAGCGCTTGTAATCAGTTGCGCCGATGCCACCGCGAGCGAAGTCGGCCCGGGTCGCTTCGACGGTCAGCGACAGGCGATCTCGCGCGCTGAGTTCGCGCACCATGCGAATGGCGGCGTTGTAACGGTCACCGTTGAATTCCTTGCTCTTCTCGGCGTAGCTATTGCTGTAGCGCAAGTCGAACTGGGCGCGGGTGGCATCGCCTAGGCGGGCGTAAAAGCTCGGGCCGGCGACGAACACATTGATTTGCTGCTGGTTGGTGGGTGAAAACGAATTGAGGACGTTGATAGGTTGCCGGCTCAGGTAGTCTTCCATCACAAAACTCATGCGATCGGGCACCACGCTCCAGTTCAGGGTCCCGTTGAACTGCCCGCGTACCTCATCGTCAAACTTGTTGCCGAGGTAGTCGAGGTACTGCAAATCGCCGACGGCCTTTAGCTGGACGGTCGAGCTGGTTTCCTCAGCGGTCACGTGAATAGAAGGCGACAGCACACTCTCGGCGATCTCATTGTTCTGGCCTAGGTTGAGGTTGTCGCTGTGCAGCAGCGACACCCCTACCTGATAGTCGAGCTCGACGGCGCTGGCGGCGCCGGGCAGGGCGGCCAGCAGCGCAGTGCACAGGGCGAGCTTGCGCAGGCGCTGCGGCGAGAACGTGTTGGAATGCACTGTCATGTCATTTCCCCTGGACCTGGACATTGGCTCAGACGCCTTCGTTGAATACGACGCCGGCAAATTTTGCCGGGTCGAAGCTGCTTGCCGCCTGCGAAATCGCCGCCGGGGTGTCGCAGCCGTAACCGGCTACCAAGATCACCACGTCGGCGAGGTCGGCCAAGATGCGTGCATCGGGTGCTCCCTTGACCGGCGGGCTGTCTAGGAAGATATATCGGTCTGGGTAACGCACGCGCAGCGAGTCCATCAGCAGGCGCATGCGGAATGACGAGAAATACTCGGCGCCGGTTTCCCGCGGTTTTCCGCTGGGCATCAAGCGCAAGCGCGGTACGCCGGTGTCATACAAGACGTCAGCGACATCGCCTTCGTTCTGCTCGAGGTAGTCAATCAGCCCGCCGTTGACCGGATCGATGCGCATCGTCGTGTGCTGGCTGGGATGACGCAGGTCGCAGTCGATCAGCAGGGCACTCTTGGACTCATCGAACGCCAATGCGACGGCCAGGTTGCGCGCTACGAAGCTACCGCCGCTGCCGCGGCTGACCGGGGCAATGAGGGTGACAAGATTGCTGTCAGACGTTGCCAGCAGGCGTGTGCGTAGTTCACGAAAGGCGTCGACTTCGGGGCGAGCTACGTCGCTGCGATGGATGATCGCGCGATCTTCCATCTGCAACGCGGTGAGCGCGGTGGACTCGGACATCCGCGCAATCGAGCGGCTGGTGGCGCCGCGTTCGGAGAAGTCACCTTTACCTGTCGAGGGAAGATTAGGGTCGGTCATAGCGCGTGCGTCAACTTGAGGGCGAGGACCGAGCCATAGGCGATCGGCACCAGCAGGAATAGGGAAGCCGCCAAGGCATAGCGACGGAAGGCCGCCTTGCGCTTGGCGCCGGTGCGATACATCGGGATCGAGCCAAGCACCGGCAAACCGGCCTCGCGTTCAATTTGCAGCGGCGAGCGGACGCGTGGGTCTAATTTGATGAGCAAGACCAGCAGTACTAGCGGGGCGATGAGCGCGGCCGCTAAGCCGGCACCGGCGACATGCATTAAGCGCAGTCCACTGGGTCGCAGCGGCATGGCCGCTGGTTCCTGCACGCGGAAGCTCAGGCCACGGCGCTCGGCATCGAGGTTCATCGACACGCGGGCATTTTCTCGGCGCTTAAGCAGGTCTTGGTACAGGTCCCGATTGACTTCATAGTCGCGCGTCAACTCGGCGAGCGTGCTTTCCGACGCGGCAATGCGGCGGCTGCGGTCGAGTTCGCCGTTGAGCAGTGACTGCGCCGTCGCTGCGCGGGCATTGGCGGCGGCGCCTTGACGACGCGATTCCGCCAGCTTGCTTTTCAGCTCGCCGTACAGCGGGTTGAAGGTTGCGGTGGCGCTGCTCAGGCTCGTTGGATTGGCCGACTTGGTGCTGGCGCGACTTTCTTCACTGCGCAGGTCATCGGTGAGGTCGCTAATCTGGTGCTGCACGCGAACTACGTCGGGATGCTTGTCGGTGAAGGTCAGCAGCAGCCGGTCACGCTCAGCTTGCAGCTCACCTAGGCGGCCGCGAATCTGGCCACTGCGGGTTTGCACCAAACTCACTTCATCCTCGCCCGACAGCTGGCCCTGAATCGCTCCTTCTTGTGAGCGCAGGTCAATCATATCCATGCGTGAATTTTCAATTTGTCGGCGCAGTTCGCCAATGCGTGCATTCACGTCGGTGTCGATGCCGGGACGCGCGTCGGGGTTGCTGCTGCGATAGGCCTCGAGCTTGCCCTCGGCTTCAGTCAGTTTCTGGTGATACTGCGCCACCTGGGAGTCGATGAATTCATAGGCGTCGCGGCTTTCCCGCTCCTTGGTAGCCAGGCTTTCACTGATCACCATGTCGGCGAAACGGCGGGTCACGTCGTACGCGCGCTTGGGATCGGTGTCGACATATTCGATCTGGATCAGGTTTTCGCGCGGATTGGTGATCTGGGTGCGGCTGGTGATTTGCTCGATCAGCCGTTCCTGCGCCACCGGGGTGGGATGGCTGTCCATCCAGCCACCGGTCTTGAGGATTTCGTTCATTACCCGACGGCTGAACGCGACCTCCTTGGCGATGATCGCGCGGTTGACCACGTCGGTCTGCACCGCGCGGCCTTCCATCAAGGGGCCGATGATGTTGCTTTCCTCGACCAGGATGGTGGTGTTGGATGCGAACTTCTTCGGCAAAACCAA
>JBBSAA010000042.1:0-17390 GCA_038252715.1 Lysobacterales bacterium
CACGTGAGGAAAAAGCGGCCGCCTGGCGCGCTGCACTCAGGCCAGCTTGATCTCGCGCAAACGCTCCATCAAATACTCGTGCGAGGTAATCGACACCGGATAACGGTTCGGATTGTCCGCACTGATGCAGTTGGGCAAGGTCGCCAGCACCACATCGGGATTCGGATGCAGGAAGAACGGCGTCGAATAGCGCGGCTTGCGCGCCGCTTCGCCCGGTGGATTGGTCACCCGGTGCGTCGTCGACGGATAAACATGGTTAGTCAGGCGCTGCAGCATGTCGCCAATATTCACTACGATCACGTCAGCGTCGGCAGTGAACGGCACCCATTCACCCTGGTGCGATTTCACTTCCAAGCCTGCAGCGCTGGCGCCGACCAACAAGGTAATGAAATTAATGTCCTCATGCGCGCCTGCGCGCACGTTCGGAACATTATCGGCGGTGATCGGCGGGTAGTGAATCGGGCGCAAGATCGAGTTGCCGAATTGCGTCTTGTCGGCAAAAAAATCCGCCGGCAGGTTGATATGCAAAGCCAACGCCGACAGCACCCGCGAACCGAGACTATCCAAGGTTTCATAGAGTTCGTAGGCCACGGACTTGAACGCCGGCACCTCGGCAGGCCACAGGTTTGGTGGCATCACTGGCGCGTACTTCGATCCAGCCGGCAGTTCGCGGCCGACGTGGTAGAACTCCTTGAGATCGAAATGCTTGGAGTCCTTTGCCGTTTCAATTCCGAACGGGGTGTAGCCGCGCGCGCCGCCGCTGCCGGGCACGTGGTAGTTGCGCTTGGCGGCGTCGGGCAAGGCAAAAAACGCCTTGAACGCCTCGTAGGCGTTCTCGATCAAGGTCGGCGAAATGCCGTGGCCACTAATGCCGCAAAAGCCCCACTCGCGATAGGCGGCGCCGAGCTCGGCGACGAAGGCGTCACGGTCAGTTTCGAAGCGACGGATGTCGAGGGAAGGTATGCGGCTGCTCATGGCGTGATCTCGTCTAGTTATTTCAAACCGCAGCGCGAACCGCATCGGACAATTGATCCAGCACCCGCTGCATCAGCGCCGGGTCGGCCGCTTCTACGGTAACGCGCACGACCGGTTCAGTGCCCGAGGGCCGCAGCACCAGACGACCTTTGCCCGACAATGCGGCCTCGGCGTCGGCGCGCGCCGCCTGCACAGCCGGTGCGTCGAGCGGTTTCACACCAGCCGAAACACGCACATTGACCGTTTTTTGCGGCAGCGGTTGGTAAGCCGCCGTCGCCTGCTTGAGGGTGAGTTTGCGCCGCTGCAGAACTTCGAGCACCTGCAGCGCCGCCACGATGGCGTCACCCGTGCTGGCACTGTCGAGGCACAGCAAATGGCCGGAGGCTTCGCCACCCAGCACGCCGCCGCCTTGTACCAAGGCTTGGTGCACGAAGCGATCGCCGACCTTGGCGCGTTGGAACGCAATGCCCGCCTCACCCAAGGCCTGTTCCATTGCGAAATTGGTCATCAACGTACCCACAACCGGGCCGCGCAAACGGCCCTGTTGATGCCAGTCGGTCGCCAGGACGTAAATCAGCGCGTCACCGTCGAGCAGGCGTCCGTCGGCGTCCACCATCATCACTCGGTCGCCGTCGCCGTCGAAAGCAATGCCGAGGTCGGCCTTGGTTTCAAGCACGTGCGCGATCAAGGCCTCGGGATGGGTCGAACCAACGCCGCGGTTGATGTTCAGGCCATCAGGATGCGCGCCGATGGCCGTGACCGTCGCGCCCAGTTCGGCAAATACGGTCTGACCCACTTGGTAGGTCGCGCCGTGCGCGCAGTCGACTGCGATTTTCAAACCGCGCAACGATAGCGACTCCGGGACGCTGGCCTTGCAAAACTCGCCGTAGCGGGTCAACGCGTCGCGCACTCGCGTGGCCTTGCCCAAGGCTTCGGACGCGACCGTCGTAAAGGCTTTCTCAAGCTCAGCCTCGATCGCGGCTTCGACCGCATCCTCGAGTTTTTCACCCTGCGCTGAGAAGAACTTGATGCCATTGTCCTCGTGCGGATTGTGCGAGGCAGAAATGACGATGCCGGCGTCAGCACGCAAGGAGCGCGTGAGGTGTGCCACGGCGGGCGTCGGCATCGGGCCCAGCAGCATGACGTCAGCCCCGGCCGCCAATAGGCCCGCTTCCAGCGCTGACTCAAACATGTAGCCGGAAATTCGGGTGTCCTTGCCGATCACAACCACGGCGCGTCGGTCGGCCCCGCCCAGCACGCGACCCGCCGCCCAGCCCAAGCGCAGCATGAAGTCGGCGGAAATAACGCCCTCACCGACCCGGCCACGGATACCGTCGGTACCAAAATACTTGCGCGCGGCCATGCTTATTCCTCGGCCGAGACGGGCGCGGGCTGCTTCATCATCAGCGCCAACAAGGCCGCCAAGCGATCGCGCATTTCGCGGCGATCGACGATCAAGTCAACGGTGCCGTGCGCACGCAAGAACTCTGAGCGCTGGAACCCCTCAGGCAGGGTTTCGCGCACGGTTTGCTCGATCACGCGCGGGCCCGCAAAGCCAATCAAGGCCTCGGGTTCGGCGACATTCAAATCGCCCAGCATCGCCAGCGATGCGGTGACACCGCCCGTGGTCGGATGCGTCAACACGGAAATAAAGGGCAGGCCCGCCTGGCGCAGGCGGCCGATCGCCGCCGAGGTCTTGGCCATCTGCATCAGCGAGAACAGGCTTTCTTGCATACGCGCGCCGCCCGAAGCGGAAAAACACACCATCGGGCAGCCAATTTCCAGCGCCCGTTCGGCCGCAAGCGTAAAGCGCTCGCCAACCACCGAGCCCATGGAGCCGCCCATGAAGCGGAATTCAAACGCGCTGGCGCAGATATCGCGGCCGTGCAGCTTGCCCTGAATTGAGACCAACGCATCGCGTTCACCGGTGGCTTTTTGCGTTGCCTTGATCCGGTCCGAGTATTTCTTCTGATCCTTGAAATGCAGGGCGTCGACCGGGCCGAGCTCGGCGCCGATTTCCATTACCTCGCCTTCGTCAAGGAACGCGGCCAGCCGCTCGCGCGCGTCAATGGCCATGTGGTGCCCGCACTTGGGACAGACGCGCAGGTTTTTTTCCAACTCCGGGCCGTACAGCGCCGTGCCGCAGCGATCGCACTTTTCCCAGAGGCCCTCGGGCACGCCGCGTTTGCCGCCACCTTCGGTCCGGATGCGCGCGGGCATCAATTTGGTCAACCAGCTCATTGCGCGTCCCGTGACTTGGAGTGAAGGGGGAGTTTAGCGGGAATGCCCGGCGCGATCAGGACAAGGCATCCAAGGCGGCACGCAGTGGGGCCAGAAAAGCAGTTGCCCTCGCGGCGGCGTCTTCCGGGGAGCTTGCGCCCGACAGGGCCTCGACCAAAGCGCTGCCGACCACGATGCCATCGGCAATCGGCGCCATTGCCGCTGCCGAGGCCGCATCCTTGATACCAAACCCAATCAGCACCGGCACCTGGGACAGCGCCCGCAGTGCGCTGGCCTTGCTGGCCACGTCACCGGCATCCACGATGTTGGCGCCGGTCACGCCCGCGAAACTGACGTAGTACAGATAGCCCTGCGAGGTTGCGGCCAGGCGCGCCAGGCGCGGTGCCGAAGTGGTGGGCGACGCCAGTGAAATTAAGTCGAGGGACTGCGCAGTGAACGCGTCACGGACCGGCTCGGCCTCTTCCGGCGGCAAGTCGACCAGCAAGACGCCGTCGACGCCAGCAGCCACGGCTTCGCGGGCGTAACGCGGGATGCCGCGCATCTCGATCGGATTGAGATAGCCCATCAGCACCACCGGCGTGATGGCATCGGTTTCGCGGAACGCACGGACGCATTCAAAGACGTAGCTGGTGTCTATGCCGCGCTCGAGCGCGCGCTCGGAGCTGCGCTGGATTACCGGACCGTCCGCCATCGGGTCGGAGAACGGCACGCCAAGCTCAAGCAGGTCGGCACCGGCGGCCACCAATGCGTGCATCACCGCGACCGTCGCCTCGCGCGAGGGGTCGCCGGCGGTGATGAAAGGCACGAGGGCCTTGCGTTCGCCGGCCGCTAGACGGGCGAACGTGTCGGCGATGCGGCTCATTCGGCGGAGGTGTCCGCGGACGGCGCTGCTTCTGGCGCGGCACCGATCAAATCGTCGGTGTATTGCAGGACGAAATGGCGCATTAGCTCGGCGACGTAGTTGCTGTACTGCTGTCGTTCCAACTCGCTGTCTACCTTGATCACGGTGCGGTAGTGGTGCGCACTGTAGCGGGCGACGGCGTGCAACATCGCGATTTGCGCGTGGTGGGTGTCAAAACGGCGCTCAATGCGATTGGCCATCTCAATGAAATCGTTCACTCGGATGTAGAACTCCGGCGAGATTTCCTGTGCTGGCGTGGTCGGTGCGGCGTCGAATTGGGTCGGATCAGTCATGGGCTTGCCTTGAAGTCTGGTGTCGGGTCAGGCCTTGGGGCCATCGGTCGTGCCGGTATCGAGATGCTCGTTGAGCATCCGGCGGTAAAGATCGGTCATATAGACGATGAATTCTTCGCGGCTGAAATAGGCCGCGTCGTCCTGCTGCAAGAACCCGTGCGCGTTGTAGCGCGCGGCTGCGTACAGAATCGATGCGCTAATGGCGTCGTACTTGTAGGTTTTGTGCAGCGTGTTGGCCTGGGCCAGAAATTCGTTGACGCAGGCGTGCAGCTCGGGCGGCAGGGCGACGGAAGTGGTCATTGTCGTGGGCTTGGCGGGGTTGAGAGGGTGAGAGTCTAGCCGAGTGACGGCGTCCCGGCGCCTATTCGGCCCCAGGCACGCCGTCATAAGTCCCCGGAAGCACCCCTACAGGCTGATCCCCTCGCGCTTGGCGATGGTGTAGATGTCCTTGTCCCCGCGCCCTGACAAGTTGGCCAGCACCAAGGCGTCGGGCGGTAGGTCACGCGCGAGCTTCATCGCCTGCGCAATTGCGTGGCTCGACTCCAGTGCCGCCAAGATGCCCTCGGTCCGGGCCAGCAGGTGGAAGGCTTCCATGCATTCCTCATCGGTGATGCCGGCATAGGTCGCGCGGCCGCTGTCCTTGAGGAAGGCATGCTCGGGGCCGACTCCGGGATAGTCCAGACCGGCGGAAATCGAATGGGTTTCGATGATCTGGCCATCGTCGTCGCAGATCAGGTAGGTGCGGTTGCCATGCAGTACGCCCGGCCGACCGGCCGATAGCGACGCAGAATGGCGCCCGGTTTCGATGCCCTCGCCCGCTGCCTCAGCACCGACCAAGGCCACGCCAGCATCGTTCAAGAACGGATGGAAGATGCCAATGGCATTGGAGCCGCCGCCAACGCAGGCAGTCACCACGTCGGGCAAACGACCGTAATCGGCCAACATCTGCGCACGCGCCTCGCGACCGACCACGGCGTTGAAATCGCGCACCATGCGCGGGTACGGACTGGGACCGGCCGCGGTGCCGATGATGTAGAAGGTGTCGGCGACATTCGATACCCAGTCGCGCATCGCTTCATTGAGCGCGTCCTTAAGCGTCTTCGAGCCCGAATGCACGGCCACGACCTCGGCGCCGAGCAGCTTCATTCGGTAGACATTGATCGCCTGCCGCTCGATGTCGACTGCGCCCATGTACACCACGCACTTCATGCCCATGCGTGCGGCGACCGTCGCAGAGGCGACGCCGTGCTGGCCAGCGCCGGTCTCGGCGATGATGCGGGTCTTGCCCATGCGCTTGGCGAGCATCGCCTGGCCAATGGTGTTGTTGATCTTGTGCGCGCCGGTGTGGTTGAGGTCCTCGCGCTTGAGCAAGATGCGCGCACCGCCGACGTGTTTGCTCAGCCGTTCCGCTTCGTAAATTGGGCTCGGCCGTCCGACATAATGGCGATAGTCTTTCTGCAGTTCGGCAAGGAAGGCTGGATCGCCTTTGTAGCGGTCGTACGCTGCGGCCAGTTCGGCCAAGGGCGCGATCAGGGTTTCGGATACGAAGGTGCCGCCGTACGGACCAAAATGCCCGTTCGCGTCGGGATACTGGCTGTAATCGGCGATGGCGACGGCCTCAGGGCCGTCGGAAAGCGGGCTAGCGGTCTGCACGTTTTACCTCTTCCACGAATTGCTGCATTTTCTCACCGTCCTTTACACCCGGCGAGCTCTCGATACCACTGGATACGTCAACGGCAAATGGTCGGCCTTGGCGAATGGCTTGGCCGACGTTGCCGGCCTCTAATCCGCCGGCCAAAAACAGCGGCTTGCCCAAGTCCGGCACCAGGCCCCAGTCAAAGCGCTCGCCGCTACCGCCCGACTGACCCGGGCCGTGGCCGTCGAGCAGGAACGCCGCTGCCGAAGGATACCGTTTCCGGGCTAAAACCGGGTCTTCGGCGCCCTCGCCCATCGGCAGCACTTTCATGAAAGGCAGGCCGAAACTGCGGCAGAACGCGTCGTTTTCGCTGCCGTGAAACTGCAGCAGGCTGGGCCGAAGCGCGCGTATGACGGCCACCACTTCGCTACCGCCGGCATCCATGAACAGCGCCACGGCATCCACCAGCGGCGGCACGGCCGCACGCAGCCCCGGCAGCTGCTCCAGCGCCAAGCAACGCTTGCTGTTGGCAGCAAACACGAAACCAATTGCGTCCACACCCAGCTCCACGGCGAGCCTCACGTCGCCGGGTCGGGTCAATCCACAAAATTTAATTCGAGTGCGCATGGCCGGCAGTCGGGGAGCTCAGTCCTAATTGTAGTGCTTGCCCGCGCCAGCGGCGTGAGGCGCTTGTCTACAGCGTCACTTCCGGACGCAGGCCCCATTCCGACGGATATTTTGGGCCCAGGAATACCAACCCTTCCGCCGGCGCGGTCGGCCCGGCGACCGTGCGATCGCGCCCAGCCAACAAAGCGCCGGGCCAACTTTCGGACTGCTCGTGATGACCGACCGGAATCAATGTCCCGACGATATTGCGGACCATGTGATGCAAGAAAGCGTTGGCCTGTACCTCGACGATCACCTCCTCGCCCTCGCGTCGCACCGCGATCGAGTGCAGGTGCCGATTCGGGTGCTTGGCCTGGCATTGCGAGGTCCGGAACGCGCTGAAATCGTGCTCGCCGACCAAGGCCTGCGCGGCGCGATGCATCGCGTCGGCATCCAGCGGCAGCCGCTCCCAGCTCAGGAACTGGCGCTGCATCGCCGGTGGGATTGCACGATTGAGGATGCGGTAACGGTACTGGCGCGCGCGCGCCCCATAGCGCGCATGGAAGTCATCGGGCATCACCTGGCACCACAACACGCGAATACCGGCCGGCAGCCGCGTATTGGTGCCCAGCACCCAAGCGCGCTCGTCGCGCGCGGCATCGGAATCGAAATGCACGACCTGGCAGGCCGCATGCACGCGGGCATCGGTGCGGCCCGAGCAGACGACTTCCACCGGGTGGTGCCCGACAAACGCCAGCGCCGCTTCCACTGCGGCCTGCACCGTCGACGCAGGGTCATTGCGCTGCCAGCCGAAGAACTCGCTGCCGTCGTATTCGATGCCAAGGGCCAAGCGCATGACGCGGCAACCATCCGTGCGGGAAAGAGCGCCAGTTTGCCAGCCGCGTGGCAATCACGCACGGGTTCAGCGCACGGGCGCTAAGCCCGATACATCCACTCTAGCGTTTGCGGCAGGGTGTAGTCGTCCAGCGGCCCGACGGCGGCCAGCAGGCGAGCGTTCGTGCCGGACAAGCGCCGGATTTCATTGGCGCGGACAAAAGCGGGGTTCACGCGGACCTCAATGCGGTAACCAGCCAGAGATTCCAGACAGGAAATCGCCTCGCCAAGCGAATACGCCCGGCCCGAGCACAGGTTGAACGTGCCGCCAACCGGCGCGACTTCGACTAGCCGCCGATACGCCTGCGCTACCGAGCGCACGTCCCAGAAATCGCGCGATACGTCGATATTTCCCAGTTCGATCGTGGCTTCGCGGCGGCGAAAATGATCGACGATTTTCGGCAGCACGAAATTCGCCGCCTGCCCCACGCCGGTATAGTTGAACGGGCGCGTGACCACGATCGGCAAGCGATCGGCCCACAACCGCGCCATGTGCTCCATCGCCAATTTACTGACGGCATAGTCGTTGGCCGGCTGCGGCAGCACGTTCTCGTCGATCACTTCGACCGCGGCATTGCCGTAGATATTGGCACTGCTGGCCAGCACGACCACGCGCGGCGCGCGCTCTGCCTCGGCAAGCGATTCCAGCAAATTACGGGTGCCAACGATATTGACCCGGTAGATCGCGTCCGCGTCCCCGTGCGCGACGAAGGAAATCGCCGCCAAGTGCACCACCACGTCGGGATCGGCTTGGACGATCGCCGCGGCAGTGGCGGCGCGATCGGTCAAATCAACCGTTAACCAATCGGGGCGCTCATTACTGCGGTGCGTTAGCCCGATAACCTGGTAACCGGCAGCGTCGAGTTCACGGGCGACGTGTGCGCCGGTGAAACCGCAGATGCCGGTGACCAGCGCCCGCGGTCGCGTCTCAGAAGGACGCGCCACGTTCATTCCTGACGATGTCGGCATCCACCATCATCTTGCACAGCTGTTCCAGCGTGGTCGTCGGTTTCCAGCCCAGTTTGGCCGTGGCTTTGGCCGGATCGCCGATAAGCAGCTCCACTTCTGCCGGCCGGTAAAACTTCGGGTTGATGCGCACGAGGGTCCGACCGCTGTCACGGCAGACGGCGGTTTCGCCCTCGCCTTGGCCAGAGAAATCTAGCGAGATACCGGCGCCGCGGAAGGCCATCGTGACGAAATCTCGCACCGATTCGGTGCGATTGGTCGCCAGCACGAAGGTGTCGGCCACATCGGCCTGCAACATGCGCCACATGCCATCCACGTAATCCTTGGCATAACCCCAGTCGCGCTTGGCATCGAGGTTGCCCAGCTCGAGCACCTCGAGCTTGCCCAATTTTATCTTGGCGACGCCGTCGGTGATCTTGCGGGTGACGAACTCGCGGCCACGCAGGGGCGATTCGTGATTGAACAAGATGCCGCTGCTGCCAAAGATGTCGTAGGACTCACGGTAGTTGACCGTAATCCAGTGCGCGTACAACTTCGCCACGCCATACGGGCTGCGCGGATAGAATGGCGTGTCCTCGACCTGCGGCACCGACTGCACCTTGCCGAACATCTCGGAGGTTGAGGCTTGGTAGAAGCGAATCTTCGGATTCACGATCCGGATCGCTTCCAGCAAGTTCAGAGGCCCCAGGCCGGTGATCTGCGCGGTCGCGAGCGGCTGGTCGAACGACACGCCGACAAAGCTTTGCGCTGCCAAGTTGTAAACCTCGGTCGCCTCGCTGGTCTCGAGCAAGCGGATGCTTGAACCGAAGTCGAGCAAGTCATGCTCAATCAGGTGCAGGTTCGGATGATCCTGGATGCCCAAGTCCTCGATGCGCCAGAAATTGACTGAACTGGTGCGGCGATAAGTGCCGTACACGCGATAGCCTTTTTCCAGCAGCAACTGCGCCAGGTAGGCACCGTCCTGACCGGAAATGCCGGTCACTACTGCAGATTTCATTGTTCTGGTTCCGATGTGGGTGCCAAACGGGCTGCCGAGTGTCACGGCAGCCGGTCTTTAGCCGATTTCGCGAAGGATCTGCTCGGCCGTCGCGCGTGCCGCGGGGCTGCCCTCGACCAGCACTTCCTCAAGCATGCTGCGCGCACCCTCTAGGTCGCCGATATCCAGGTAGGCCTTGGCCAATTCGATGCGCGTGGCACTGGCATCATCGGCGCCCGCCGGCTCGTCGATCGCTGGCAAGTCCACGGCGGACAGTGGCTGGGTGTCTGCGCTGAAGCTGTCTTCTGCGGCCGCGTCGTCAACGATGTCGAACGTCAAGCCATCGTCCTCGGGCGGCAGAGCCACCGGCTCCGGCACGCGCGTCGGCTCGGGATCCAGGCGCGCTGAATTCCAGCCAGCCTGGCTAAACAATGGATGCCCGGGCATCAGCGACGCGCCCATGATTACCGCCTCGCGCCAGCGCGGGTCCATGGTGCTCGGCACCTGCGTGCGCATCGCCTGCGCGGCGATCTCGTAGTCGGCGGCGTTGCCGCGCGAGTGAAGCAAACGCAACAGGCTCAGATGCGCTTCCAGATCCTGTCGACGCGATGCGACGCCGGCGCGCAAGGTGTCGAGCTCGCGATCCACCGGTTCGACCGGCGCTGCTGCTAGCACTGTCGACTCTGCAACTGCGACCGGCAAGACCACCGGCTCCACCGCAGGCATCGCCTTGCCAACGCGAGTCTGCGCCAAGCTGGCGCGCAGGTCGGCGTCCTCGGAAATACGTCGCCCCGCTGGCTCGGGCAATTCGTCGTCGGTGCGCTTACTGCGGCGCAGCAGCAGCACCAAGCCGCCGATCAATACGATTGCACCACCGCCCAAAACATACGGATTGAGATAGAGCGGAGTGACCTCGGAGGTCGGGGTAACTGCGGGCGCTGCGGCGGTATCCGCGGGCGTTTCGGCAGGGGCCGCAGCGGCGGCAACGACCGGCGTGCCGGCCTTTTGCTCTTCGAGCTGCTTGAGCCGTTCCTGCAGCGCCTTCATGTCGCTGTTTTGCACGTCGATCATGCTCTGGCGATCGGCGTTGAGCTTTTCAAGCTCAGCAATTTGCGTCTTGAGGTCAGTGACTTCGGAGTTTCGCGCGGCCAGATCTTCCTTGGCTTCAACCAGTTCCGCACGCAGTTCCGTGCCGCCGGCGCCGGCGGCGGCGCCCGACTGGGTGCCTCGTGCGGCTTTGCCAGAGGGCGGAACAATTTCCAGACGCGAGGCGCGCGGCTTATTCGCGGCGACGCGCGGTGTCGCTGCCGTGGGCGGCTGTGAAGCCATCGCAGGCGCAGGAGCGTCGGCAGTCGGAGTCTCTTCGGCGGCGACGCTCTCGGCCGGCTGCGGCACCGGCTGACGCGGCGTGCGCCAGGCATTGGTCTGCTCGCGAACCAAGGTCGAGGCTTGCTCGGGGGTCAAGGTGACGCTTTCTTCGCGACTGGGGATGCGCAGCACCGAGCCACTCTTGAGGCGGTTGATGTTGTCGTTTTCAAAGGCATCGGGGTTGGCGCGAAGCAGGGCCAGCATCATTTGATTGACCGACACGCTTTCGTCTTCGCGCGCATTGGCAGCGATGCCGAACAACGTCTGGCCGCGCGCGACGGTGATTTCACTCGAGCTCGGCGCTGGCGCCGGCTGGTACGCAGGCTCAGGTGTGGGTTCTGGCATCGGCGCCGGCATCGGCTCAGGTGCCGCGGCGATGGGCTCAGGCGCGGCCGGCATCGGCTCGGGAGCAGCGGCAATCGGTTCGGGCGCGGCCATCGCCGGCTCCGGGGCAACGGGCTGCATTTCCAGCGCCGGTTCGGGCACGCGCTCCGGTTCTGGCGCGGCCGCAACTGCAGGCGCCGGTGCCGGTGCTGCGGCAGGCATGGGTTCGGGCAGCGGCGCTGGCTCGGGCGTGTAGGCCGGGGCAGCAGTCACGATTGGCGTGGTCATCGGATGGATGACCGCCGCAGCGATGTACGGTGGATCAATCAGGGCGGTGTATTCGCGGGTGACCGTGCCTTTACCCCAACTGGCCTCGACCAAGAAGCTCAACAGCGGCTCTTGAAACTTGCCCGGCGTGCTGATGCGAATGACGGGTTGGCCGCGGTCATTCTTGCCCACGCTAAATTGCAGGTTGGCGGTCAACTGGCCGGGTCGCTCTAGTCCAACTCGGGTGAAAGCGTCCGGCGAGGCCAGGCGCACATCCAGTTGATCGAGCTCGGCCGGCGTCGCCGACAAGATGGGGATTTCGGCGACCAGAGGCTGGTTGAGACCGGACTTGACCTTCAGCTGGCCCAAGCCAAGCGCGAAAGCGTTCGGGGCTGCCAATGCAATGGACAGCGACAGGGGCAATACGAGGTAGCGGGTGTTCACTTTCATCTCCCCAAACGAATGTCCGGCCACCAGCGGGGGCCGGTGGTCGGGAGTTTCCCCCACAATATGAACCGTTTACGGGCGATATTTCAACACAAGCTCAGCCACCTGCACGGCATTGAGTGCCGCGCCCTTACGGATATTGTCTGAAACCACCCACATATCGAGGCCCCGGGGGTGTGAAATGTCCTCGCGGATTCGGCCCACGAACACCGGGTCTTGGCCCGAGGCATGGGTGACGGGGGTTGGGTAACCGCCCGGAACGCGCTCGTCAACCAGCTCCACGCCTGGCGCCTTCTCAAGCAGCGCCCTAGCCTCCGCAGCCGTGATCTTGGTACGGGTTTCGATATGGACGGCCTCGGAATGGCCGAAGAACACCGGCACCCGCACGGCCGTTGGATTGACCTGAATGCTGTCGTCACCGAGGATCTTGCGGGTTTCCCAGACGAGCTTCATCTCTTCCTTGGTGTAGCCGTTGTCCAGGAAATCGTCGATCTGCGGGATCAGGTTGAACGCGATCTGGACCGGAAAGCGCTGCGGGTCGGGGGCTTGGAAGCCGAGGATCGCGGCCGTCTGACGGCCCAACTCTTCCATCGCCGAGCGACCGCCGCCGGAGACCGATTGATAGGTCGCGACATTGATACGTTCAATACCCACCGCACGATGGATCGGCGCCAGCGCCACCACCATCTGCATGGTCGAGCAATTTGGGTTGGCAACGATGCCGCGCGGAATGGACTTGAGCGCGTCGGGATTGACCTCCGACACCACCAGGGGCACATCGTCGTCGTAGCGGAAGGCGGAGCTGTTATCGATCACGATCGCGCCGGCGGCGGCGAATTTCGGTGCGTACTCCTTCGAGACTGACCCGCCCGCTGAAAACAGCGCGATATCAACGCCTTTCGGGTCAAAGGTCGCCAGGTCTTGGACCACGATTTTCTGGTTGCCAAAATCCAATTTTTCGCCGGCCGAACGCTCACTGGCCAAGGCAATCAGCTGCTTGATCGGGAACTGGCGCTCGTGGAGGATCGAGAGCATCACTTCGCCCACGGCGCCGGTGGCGCCGACGACGGCTACGGTATAGGTCTGGGTCATTTGTAATGTCTTGCCTTGAATGTCGGGGGCGCGAGTAGCGCGACGGCGGTGCAGTAAGGGCTTGGTTTCAGTCGGCGCGCCGGCTGCGACTTTTAAAAAGAGGCCGCTGACTGCGCCCCGACCGACGTTTTCGCGCCGTCGGTTTACTGGCCAGCGCAAACCGCAGCAACCGCCGCAACGCGCGGGTAAAGGCGGCAATCATGGGTGTGCGCCGGGGATGCGCGGTGAGACATCGCCGACATCGCCACATTGGGCGCGATGGCGCAGCGCTTGGTCCATCAACACCAAGGCAAGCATCGCTTCACAGATTGGCACCGCACGCAGCCCGACGCAGGGGTCATGGCGACCGGTGGTGACCACCTCGACCGCCTTGCCCTCGGTATCGACGGTCTGGCCCGGCAGGCGCAGGCTGGACGTCGGTTTGAACGCGACCGAACACGTGATCGCCTGGCCGCTGGAAATACCGCCCAAAATGCCGCCAGCGTGATTACTCAGGAAGCCCTCGGCCGTCATCAAGTCGCGGTGCTCGCTGCCCTTCTGGGTGATGCTGGCGAAACCGGCGCCAATTTCAACGCCTTTGACTGCATTGATCGACATCATGGCCGCCGCCAACTCGCCATCAAGCTTGCCGTAGATCGGTTCGCCCCAGCCCGGCGGCACGTTATCGGCCTGTACCGTGATGCGCGCGCCGACCGAGTCGCCGGACTTGCGCAGCGCGTCCATGAACGCTTCAAGGGCATCTACTTGGGATGCGTCGGGCCAGAAGAACGGATTGGCCTCGACCGCCTGCCAATCAAAGGCGGCAGGAACCCGATCCGCCACTTGGGCGACGTAGCCGCGGACGACGACGCCGTACTTTTCAGACAGCCACTTCTTGGCAATAACGGCAGCGGCCACGCGCATCGTGGTCTCGCGTGCGGAGCTGCGACCACCGCCGCGCGGATCGCGAATTCCGTACTTCTGCCAGTAGCTGTAATCAGCGTGTCCGGGGCGGAACTGTTCGACGATCTTGTCGTAATCCTTGCTGCGCGCGTCGGTATTGCGCACCAGCAGGGCAATCGGAGTACCCGTGGTCAAGCCCTCGTAAACGCCGCTCAACACTTCCACTGCATCGGCCTCGTGGCGTTGCGAGGTGTGCCGGGTCTTACCCGTCGCCCGGCGCGCCAAGTCGGCAACAAAGTCCTCGGCGCTGATCGCGATGCCGGGCGGGCAACCATCAATCACGCAGCCAATTGCCGGGCCGTGGCTTTCGCCAAAGGTGGTGACCGTCAATAATTTTCCGAACGAATTGCTGGACACGTGGTATGCGGCTTGCCAAGGAGTGGAATTGGTTTGATTACGTCGCGAACCCTGTCACTCATCATCCCAGCGAACGCTGGGATCCAGGAACTCCGCGACACCGGCTGAAACTAAGCTTAGAACATTGGATCCCAGCGTTTGCTGGGATGACGACATCTTAAAGTTGTGTGGAGTAGCAGCGGCTCACCGCCGCGCGTCCGCCAGGGCCTTGATCTTCGCATGATGCGCGACGATATCCGCGCGCTCGATTGCAAAGATACCCATCTGTCCAACCTTGAACTCAACCCACGCGAACGGGACCTCAGGCAGCAGCTTGATCAAATGCTGCTCGCTCTCGCCGACTTCGCAGATCAGCAGGCCATTCTCGGTCAAGTGCGCGGGCGCATCGCGCAGGATTTCCAGCGCAAGGTCCAAGCCGTCGTCGCCGGCGCGCAAGCCAAGTTCGGGCTCGTGGGCGTACTCCGCTGGCAAGGCATCGGTTTCCGCATGAGTGACGTACGGCGGATTGGTCAGGATCAGGTCGTAAACCTCGCCGTCGAGGCCGCGGAACAGATCCGACGTCAACAGGCGCACGTTTGTCGTTTCGAGGCGCGCGACGTTTTCCTTCGCCAGCGCTAGCGCGTCGGAAGAAATATCCACCGCATCAACCTGCCAGTCCGGGTTGTAGTGCGCGGTGGCGATGGCGATGCAGCCCGAGCCTGTGCACAGGTCCAGCGCGCGCTCGACCGGCCGACCAGCCAGCCATGGCTCGAAGCCGACCTCGATAAGTTCGGCAATCGGCGACCTTGGCACCAAGGCGCGTGGATCGCTCTTGAAGCTCAAGCCGGCAAACCAGGCCTCACCGGTCAGGTAGCAGGCGGGAATGCGCTCGTCGATGCGGCGGTCGAACAAGGCCAGGATCATTTCCTTCTCTTCCGCAACCAAACGCGCTTGGCCATAAGCGGGGCTGAGGTCGTGCGGAAGGTGAAGGGCAAACAGGACGAGCTGGGTCGCTTCGTCGAGAGCATTGTCGTAGCTATGCCCGAAACTCAGGCCAGCGGCGCTGAAACGGCTGGCGCCGTAGCGGATGAAATCGATGATGGTGCTGAGTTCGGCGCTCATAGGAACCGTCGGAAGGCGCAAGGCCGCCAGTATAGCGGCCCGACCGCTATAATTGACCCATGAAAACCCATCGCAACGCCGGTTTCGCCAACAAGTCCATTGGCCTTGTCCTCATTGCCGCCCTCGCCGCCGGGCTCGGCCTAGTGGCTGCGCAAAAATATTGGCAGGCAGCGCCGCCCGCCGCGGTGGCGCTACCGCCGATGAAGTCGGTGCGCTTGTTCCCGCAGCCGCGCGCCCTGCCCGACTTCAGCTTGACGGCCTCCGACGGCAGCGCGGTGACTCAGGCCACATTGCGCGGCCACTGGACCGTGGTGTTCCTCGGCTTCACCCATTGCCCCGACGTGTGCCCAACCACGCTGACTGAACTCAAGCAGGCGCAGCTGGCCTGGGCCACGATGCCGGCGGATACGCGTCCGCGCGTGCTGTTCGTATCGGTAGACCCGGAACGCGACACAGCGAAAATCCTCGGTGACTACGCCCACTACTTCCACCCCGATACGCTGGCTGCCACGACGGCTGAACCGGCGCTGCAGACCTTTGCGCACTCCCTAGGTTTGGTCTACATGAAAGTGCCGGTCGAGGGCAGCGACTACACGATGGATCATTCGGCAACCTTGGTGGTGCTCGATCCGCAGGGACGACAGGCGGGCCTGATCCGACCGCCACTGGTGCCGGCCGACATCGCCTCGGACCTGGGCGCGCTGACGGAATTGGCCCGATGAGCCCGGCGGTCTTCTTGCAATACGTGCTGCCACACCGGCTGCTGTCGCGTTTGGCGCTGTGGGTTGCACGCAGCCAGTCGCGCGGTTTCAAGGACTGGTTGATCGCGCTGGTCATTCGTAAATTCAACGTCGACATGAGCGAGGCGGCCAACTCCGATCCGACTAGCTACCCCTCGTTCAACGCGTTTTTTACCCGCGCGCTCAAACCCGGCGTGCGCCTGCCTGATCCCAATCCACATGCCTTGCTGATGCCGGCAGACGGAAAAATAAGTCAGATCGGTCGCATCGAGGCCGGCCGCATTTTCCAAGCCAAGGGCCAGTCATTCACGGCCGCCGAATTGCTCGGCGACGAAGCCATGGCGGCCCCGTTTGCCGACGGCTGGTTTGCGAACATTTACCTGTCGCCGCGCGACTACCATCGCGTGCATATGCCGTGGACCGGCACCCTGACCGAGACCTTGCATGTGCCCGGCCGGCTGTTCACCGTCGCGCCCTGGGGCGTGCGGGCGATTCCGCGCCTGTTTGCACGCAACGAGCGCTTGGTTTGCCATTTCGATACCGATCACGGGCCGATGGTGATGGTGATGGTGGGTGCCTTGCTGGTATCGGGCGTCGAAACCGTCTGGAATGGCGTGAATATTCCTAAGTACGCGTCGCGCCCGATGAAGCGTGATTTCCGCGGGCAAGGCATCGTGTTGGAACGTTTCGCCGAGATGGCGCGTTTCAACTACGGCTCCACCGTCATCGTGCTGTTCCCGCGCGAGGGCATCGCGCTCGAAGCACTGCCGACGGAAACACCGACGCGACTGGGCCAAGCCATGGGCCGCGCGCTGTAAAACGCGTGAGTCCCCTGAACGATGAAATTGTCGCTCGCCCTAAGCCCGTGGGTCGGCGATAGAATCGCGTCATGGGCAGCCAGCACGACATCCGCGTCTACCAGACCGCCGAACATCCCTGCGGCTACTGGCCCGATCGCTTGGCGCGTGACCTCGTGCTCGACCCCTCTGACGACGCCTTGCCCTCGCTGTATCCGAATGCGTTGGCGCTGGGTTTTCGCCGCTCGGGCGGCCATGTCTACCGGCCACATTGCGCCGCCTGCCGCGCTTGCTTGGCGGTCCGGGTGGTGGTCAATGAGTTCCAACCCAACCGCAGCCAACGCCGTTGCCTAGCTCGCAATACCGATTTGACGGTCAATTCCAGCCCCGCGCGGCGCACGGATGAAGTGTTTGATTTGTACCGACGCTATGTCGACACCCGTCACGTCGGCGGCGGAATGGACGCG
>JBBSAA010000043.1:0-17360 GCA_038252715.1 Lysobacterales bacterium
AAGCGGTTCACCGACGCGGCTTCAAGCAATTCAGCAATATCGTCGTCGGGCAGGAAATAAATGCCGGCGTCATCGAGCTGGGTGAGCAAGCCATCGAACCACAGCACGCTCATTGCCCGCTCCCGATTCGTTGGAAGGACTCATAATGGTCCCCGGTGTACCAGAATTCGCTGGGCGGCTGGCCGCCGGCAATGATCCGACGCACGCCCCGATGCGACAGCCCGGGCGTGGGAACGGTGTACTCGTGGTAATAGCCGCGATTTTTTTTCGGCAGTCGGCGCTCGAAGTTGCCGAACACGATACCGTCTCGATCGTACGGAAACGGTCCGCCGTCGATGATGCGCTGCAAGGTGGCTGCGGCTTCCGGCGGCAGTGCGCTGTGATCGTCCGCTGGCACGGTCGCCGTGGGTTCGCGCTCGGCCATCGACGCGGATGGGCGGCGCGCACTGTCGTCGCGTGTGCTTGCGCTATCGCGCGTGTCGCTTCCGATCGCGATTGCGCCGGGTAAGGTAGCGCTGCGCGTCGTAGCCGCCGGGATGTCCGCGGTCGGCGGCGCGCGGTGGCTCCACAGCTGCCAAGCCACGATCAAGGCGATGAAAACAATGAGCCAGCGATTGCGGGACATGGGCAATGATCAGTGGCGGCGTGGCGCTAAGTTTAGCGCCGTGGTGGTGCGGCGTCAGTCGCGGCCGCGGTGCCAAGGACGCGCGCCGCCGAGGGCAGTGGCGTTGCGCCAACCGCCCTCATTGCGATGAACTGATCGCGACACGCGCCATTCTGGCGCGGCTGCCGCGCTCATGCCGCTAGATCAGGGGCCACGGCGGGCCCAGCTTATGCGGTGATAGTCGTCGGCCAAGCTAAGCTGTCACCATGAAAAAACCCTCGCCGCCACTGCCCTGTCCCTGCGATACCGGCCTGAGTTACGACGCCTGCTGCGAACCTTTGCATGCGGGCGCCGCGGCGGCCGATGCACGGGCGCTGATGCGTTCGCGCTACAGCGCTTACGTGCTGGGCTTGTCCGACTATCTGCACGCCACGTGGGCGCCATCGACCCGGCCCCTCGTGCTGGGGCGCCTCGATCTGGCCAGCACCCGCTGGCTGGGGCTGGACGTGAAATCCTTCGCTGAGGACGGTGATACCGCCACTGTGGCGTTTATCGCCCGCTACCGCGTCGGCGGTGGCTCGGCAGCACGAATGCGCGAGACCAGCCGCTTCGTACGTGAAGGCGGGCGATGGTTTTACGTGGATGGCGACGTCTCAGAAGGCTGAGACGAGTGAGCTACTGCCATGTAGGAGCGGCGTAAGCCGCGATTTTAGAGCGCAAAGCCGCAATTGCGGAACGCTGACAAGCTCAAGGTAGCCGCTGCTGCGGCAGGCATGATCGCGGCTCACGCCGCTCCTACACCGCCTTAGCCATGCTATTGGCCATTACCGCAACGCTGCATGTCAGCCACGAGGCTTGGGTCTGCCCGGTGCCGGGCCCAGCTAGGTTGCACTCTAGGAGAAACCTCATGTCCCAGTCCTCAGTTCTATTCCAGGCGCTCACGCAGCCGGGTCTTTCGCTGCAAAACCGCGTTGCGATGGCGCCGATGACGCGCTCGCGTGCAATCGGCAACCTGCCGAACGCGGTCATGCGCGACTATTACGCCCAGCGCAACAGCGCCGGCCTGATCATCAGTGAAGGCACCTCGCCCTCGCCGGACGGCCTGGGCTATGCCCGCATCCCCGGATTTTTCTCCGACGAACAGGGCGCGGCCTGGGGCCGAATTGCTGACGCCGTGCAGGCCGGTGGCGCGAAGTTCGTCGTGCAGCTCATGCATACCGGCCGGGTCAGCCACCCAGCGAACCTGCCTGAAGGCCAAGTCATGATTGCGCCGTCGGCGGTCGCTGCGGCCGGCCAGATGTGGACGGACGCTCACGGCATGCAAGACCAGCCCGTACCTAAGGCGATGGATGCGGCCGACCTCGCGCGCGTCCGCAACGATTTCGTGCACGCGGCAAAGCTCGCCATCAGCAATGGCCTGGACGGCGTCGAGCTGCATGCGGCCAACGGCTACCTGCTGGGTCAGTTCCTCAATCCGCGGAGCAACGTCCGTGATGATGAGTACGGCGGTTCCGCCGACAATCGCCGCCGATACGTGCTCGAAATCGTCGATGCCGTGATCGCTGCGATCGGGCGCGAACGCGTCGGAATCCGTGTCTCGCCGTTCAATTCGTTCAACGACCTGGCTGCAAACTACGAGGGCGAGGAGCAGGAGTACCTGGGCTTGATCGCCGAACTGGGCAAGCGCCGCATCGGTTACGTGCACCTGATCGCCACGCCTGGCGCGGTGCCGGCCTCCGTGGTGCGCAAGACCCGGGTGGCTTACGACGGTGTGTTGATCCTCGCCGGCGACTATGACCGCGCGCGCGCCGACACTGATCTCGCCGCGGGCCTGGCTGATGTGATCGCGTTTGGTCGCCCCTTCATCGGCAACCCCGACCTGACCTATCGGCTCAAGACCGGCGCGCCGTTTGCCGCGTTCGACCCGGCGACGCTGTACACGCCAGGCGCCGCTGGGTATTCCGACTACGCCGTGCTGGCCGAAGAAGTCACCGCGTAAACCTGCGTCGCCCGGGTTGCCGCCGGTGACTAGGCGCGGCAGATAACTACCAGCGCAATCGTGGGAGCGGAGGTGGGAGTAGTCGGGAAATGGTCGTGGGTTGGTCGTGGGAGCGGCCATGACCGCGATCGCTACACCGCCACAGTCGCCATCGCGGTCATGCCCGCTCCCACGCGCTTGGTGACCACGCTTGGGTTCCTGCCGCTCATTCCACCGTAACCGCACGGCCCCGTACGGCGGAATTTTTCGTATTAGGCTGCAGACTCTGCTGACTTTCGGCATTGTTCGGACGCGACGCGTGCGTGCAAGCTAGGCGCCGTTCGACCCTCAGCCGCCCTGCCAGGACCCCCGATGAGCGCCACGCGTGCGCCCCTACCGTTGTTTGCTCGCTGCCTTCTCGCGCTGTGGTTTGCGCTGGCGGTGACGACCGTTTTTGCGCGTGAAAAACCCGACCTGGTGCGCCTGTACGCACACAACGCCGACAATCCCGACCAGCCGCCGGTAATCGTCATCCATGGCTTGATGGGCTCTACCCTGATCGACGCCAAGACCGGTAAACAGGCGTGGCCGGGCGGCTACACTGCGCTCACCTTCAGCGACTACCGCAGCCTTATCGATGCGCCCAGCGCCGATGGCGACGCCGTGCCGGACAGTTTAGTGCCCGGCGCGCTGTTCACGAACTTCGCCGGTGTCGATTTCTATTCTGCGCTGCTGAAAAGCTTGGAAACGGTCGGCCGTTTCCAAGCTGGCGTCCCGGGCGAGAAAGTCGGGCAGCAGCGTCGTCGGTACTACGTGTTCTTGTATGACTGGCGCAAGGACAACGTCGACTCGGTGCGCAAGCTGCATGCACTGATTGAACAGATTCGACTCGATTACGACAATCCGAAATTGCGCGTGGACATCATCGCGCATAGCAATGGCGGCTTGATCGCGAACTATTACCTCCGTTACGGGCCGCGCGACGTGCTCGACGACCCCACGTTCAAGCCGTGGAGCGAGGGCCATGAGCGTATCCGTCGCGTCGTGATGTTGGGGACGCCATCGCTGGGCTCGGTGCGCAGTCTCGAGCGCCTGATGTACGGCATGCGCATTGGCTTGCGCACGATCCCGGTCGAAGTGATGGCATCGCTAGCGACGCCGTTCCAAGCGCTGCCGCATCCCGACGTGCGCCCGATCGTTGACCGCAGCGGCACACCGGTCAATCTCGATATCTACGATCCCACGGTGTGGCAGGCGCGGCATTGGTCGGTGTATTCCCCGGACGTGATTGCGCGCGTCCGCGCGACTGGCGCGACAGCCGCCGACGGCGACGCCGCGGTCGCCCAGCTGCAGGCGCTGTTTGTATCCCATCTGCACCGCGCCAAGAATTTCCAACTGGCTTTGACCGGCCCGCTGCCGACGGTCGCGGTGGATGTGGCGATCTTTGGCGGCGACTGCAAGATGACCGCGGCGCGCGGACTGTTGGTCGAAGATGGCAACGGCGGGCGCGTGGTATTTCGCCCCAACGAGGCCGGCCCGGGGCAAATTGGCGAGCCCGGCAAAAAACCAAACAAGGCCGAGCGCCTGGATTACGAAGGCCTGCTGGCCGATCCCGGTGACGGCCTGGTGACCCGTGATTCGCAAGTGGCCCGGGATCCCAGTGATCCGCTCGCAATGCCGCTGGAGTTTCATCGGCTGCCGGTGATGCAAACCTTCTTCCTGTGTGAATCGCACAACACGCTGACCAGCAATACCTACTTCCAGAACAACTTGCTGTATTTCTTGCTGTCGCGTTGAGTGCCGGGAAAAGTGACCGGTAGGAGCGGCGTCAGCCCGCGACAGGTCGTTGTGCGTCGACACTCGACCAGCTGCGACGTGCCGGTAAGCGTCTCAATCGGATAGCGCACTCGGTGACGTGTTGCGGTCGCGGGCTGACGCCGCTCCTACATAGCCTTCGTGCAACGGCACGCGACTGCTGCGCCTACCCTTTTTCTTTCTTTGGAATGATGGTGATCGTGCCATCGGTCTCGAGCCACGCCACGTGCACTTGCTCGCGGCGGTCCAGACCATTGCGTCGCAAGGCTTCATCAATGTCAGCGGCGCTGACCGCCTCGCGCCGCAGACTGGGCACGTCGACGTGCCCGTCCTCGATCACCTTCACCGGCTTGCCCTCGACAAAGGAGTGGAACGCGGGGAAGTGCGCGGCGAGTTGGCCGACCCCATAGTTCAGTGCAATCAAGGTGCCGGCCAGCAACAAACCGCCGCCCACCGAGGTGTCCTTGCCGAGCAAGGCGTTCTGTACGGCGTTGCCGAGCAAGATCAACAAGATCATGTCGAAGGGCGTGAATTGGCCGACGGCGCGTTTGCCAGACACGCGCACCATGGCCAGCAAGACGACATAGACGATGACGGCGCGAATCACGAAATGCCACCAAGGCATGGCCAAGTCAAAAAGTTCCATCGGGGGCTCCAAGGCGTCTGCTGGCGGGGATTGTGACCTAGGTCGCCATTCCCGATGGCTCGGGACGGCGGCGAGCGTGAAGGCCGCACGGGCGCGCAGCAAGGGCATAGAATGCGCTGATGAAAGACCTCCGCAACCTGCTGATTGACTGCCGCATCGAGTTGCGCAAGGCACATCGCGATTTTCAGAAGACACAGCTGTGCGACCAGCTTGACGCCGCGATTCAGGAAATGGCGCACTCGATCAATCGCACCGCCTTGCCCGCGAGCACCTCAGGCACCGCCGCCGAGTCGGCCAGCGCACTCCCGGCGCAAGCCGTGCCGGGAAAAGCCGAGACGTCGCAGCAAGTGGCGTTGGCGTGGCAAGCCGCGGCGCGTGATTTGAAATTCTCCGACCCGGCGCTGTACGAATCACTGAGCAAGCGGGTCATGAGCAAGCTCGAAGCCAAGCACTTGGTCGATCAGGTGACCGAGCTGCACGATATGGAACAGGCGCTGGCCGAGGCCAAGGCCAAACAAGACGAGACCCTCGCCGCGCATTACGCCACCATTGCGCAACGCGATGCCTTGCTCGGCGCGTTGGCAACGGCCGTGCCGCAGCTCAAGGACGGTGGCGACCCGGTCGCCGTCGCACTGGCGCGGCTGGAGTGGCTGCAGTCGCAGCGCGCGCAGGCCATGGCCGCGGCGTCCGCGGCGTCCGCGGCGCCGATCGAGGTGGAAAGCCACGTACCCACGGACGTGGTGCTGCGCGCCGTGCTTGCCGGCAGCCGCGCGCTGACGCGCGAGCAGCGCGAATGGTGCGTGGGCGAAGCGATGGTGACGACCGGCTTCCAGTTCACGCCCGTCGAATTGATTGAAAAAGGCGACGCCCATCTGGCCGGACTGGTGCTGAACCACGTCACGCAACAGACCGGCTGACGGCTGGTCGCCGACGCCGCTGCCGGTGTACGGTGGGCCAGACCTTACTCGGAGAGCCGCCATGCCTCGCCTGTTTCTTCCCCTGCGCGGGCTATTGCTTGCGCTGTGCCTGCTGGCCCTGGCCGGCTGTGCGTTCCGCCCCAGTGAGACGGCAATGCGCCAGGCGATAACGACCCACGTCGCCGCGGCGGAGGATTACCCGATGGCCTTCCTAAGCGCCGATAACTTCCGCTTCCGTGACCTGCAGCGCCTGCCTGATGACAATCAGGTGCGCTATTCGGTGCACTCGGAGTTTGATTTCACCTATACCGCCGACGGCGCGACGATTGTTGCGGCCTTGCAAGAGAAGGCGCGCAACGAACAGGAAAAAGACAAGCGCCGCGCCGACACCGTGTTCGAAAAGATTGCGCTCGCCGCCGCCGGAGCGCTGCAGCGGCGCGGCACTGAGCAGCGTTTCGAGCAGGTCAAGATCGGCGACAAGGACAGCTATCAGGGCGAGTTCACCTTTACTCGCAACAATGACGGCAGCTGGCGGGTTGAGAACGCCGACTACCGCTGAGGACGACCGAGTTGCCGTGCAGGCTCGGCGGCGGGAGCGGGACTCGCCTCGGGCTTAAGGTGCGCACGCAAGGACGTAGCGTCAGTCGAACGCCCGACTCGCTGCTTGGCCGCGAGAGAGTGACCCATCCCCACCCTAGCCCTCCCCTTGAAGGGGAGGGAAGGGGCGGCTTCCGCCAGCTACTGCTGTTCCAAGCCACTTCCTTTCCGAGCTACCTCTTCAGCAGCCAGCTTCCTTGGGTTGGACGGCAAGGAGCGCCCTTGCCTGCGGCTTAAGCCTTGGCGATCGAAACCGGCGTCGCGCTCTGCCCCAGCCAGCGACTGATGCCCCTTCGGCCATCCGGCGGCCTCCCTTCCCTTGCCTTGAAAACGAATCCTCGGGGATCGGACGCAGCCCTGCACGTCGCACGATCAATCGGCGCAAACCGCAAGGCCCTCACCGGCGCAAAACGGCAGAATCTGTCCCAACCCATTGATTTACAGACTTTTAATTGGCTGGCACGCATCGTGGAAGGTCCTCTCTGAGCATCGCAGTGATGCCATTCCCCAAAGGAGACCCCCCATGCGCAATTCGAATCGCTTCAATCTCACCCACACCGCCCTGCTGGGCCTGGCGATGACCGTCGCCGGCACGTCGGTGGCCATGGCGCAGTCCGCGACCGCGATGGACAGCAAGACCACGGCCAACGAAGCCTCGGAAACCCCGGTGTCGGACACCTGGATCACCACCAAGGTCAAAGCCGACCTGCTGGTGACCGAGGAAGTAAAGGGCCTGGACATCAACGTGTCCACCACCAATGGCGTGGTCACCCTCGCCGGCATGCTCGACAGCCAGGCACAGGTCGACAAGGCCCTGTCCGTCGCCACGGCCATCAAGGGCGTGCAGTCGGTGGATACCAAGGCGCTGAAGGTCAAGCCGGCCAAGTAAGCCTCATCGTCGGCGATCACCTGTGATTGCCGCGAACCAGCGACGTTCGGCCCAGCTGCCGGGCGTCACTCCCTAGTGCAAGGAGCAACAAATGAACAACGACATCATCAAGGGCAAATGGAAACAGCTCAGTGGTCAGATCCAGCAGAAGTGGGGAAAGATCACCGATGACGACCTCACGGTCGCCGAAGGCACCCGCGACTACTTGGCTGGCAAGATCCAGGAGCGCTACGGCGTGGCCAAGGATGAGGCCGACGAACAGGTCAAGGAATTCGAAAGCCGCCTGTAAGCCGCATCGTTTCAGCGCTACCCCTGCAGCCGCCCCGTGCCCCCGCACGGGGCGGCTTTTCTTCGGGCTGATGATTGCAAAAAGCCTGACCGGATACCTCCGGATCGGGCATTTCGCACGGGTCTAAACCGCTGCTCTCAGGCGCTTGCTGGCTGCCAGGCACTGGCATGGCTCTTGCGATGTCTTTGTTTCATTTCCACTCCCAACTCCTAGGAATCCCCCCATGGCCAAGCCCACCAAATCTGCTCCGTCCAAGACCGCGCACAAGCTGGTCGACAGCAAGTTGCCGTTCCCGACCCGCAATGACCTCGACGCCAAGACCCGCAGCAAGTCCGCCGACGCGCTGAACCAAACCTTGGCCGAGATCTTCGACCTGCAAAGCCAGGTCAAGCAGGCGCACTGGAATGTGAAAGGCCCGAGCTTCTTCGGCCTGCACAAGCTGTTCGACGAGATTGCCGGCACCTTGACCGAGCCGGTCGATACCGTCGCCGAGCGCATCCTGTCGGTGGGCGGCTTCGCCAAGGGCACCGTGCGCATGGCAGCCAGTGCCAGCAAGCTACCCGACCTGCCGGCCGAGTTTCGCCAAGAAGACATCGTTGGCGACATTGCCGACCGCGTTGCCTTGGCCGCCAAGGGTGTGCGTGCGCGCATCGACAGCACCGAGGACGCCGGCGACAAGGTCACCTCCGACCTGCTGATTGCGGTCACCGCCACGCTCGACAAGGCCCTGTATTTCCTCGAGGCCTATCAGTTCCGCGGTAACCAGTAGTCGCCCCACGCTCACCGGCCCCGCGTTCGCGCGGGGCTAAACAGGCCCATGACACAAGGATCGTTATAGTGGGTACTACCTTGAAAGCCACGGAGTCATTGCCCTTGTCGAGTAAGGAACCAACGCCGGTCGGTCGCATCCTCGCGATCGACGACGACCGCGCGCTGCTGGAAAATTTTTCCCTGGCGCTAAGCAAGGACGGCTACAAGGTCACGACCGCCGAAACCGTCGCTGACGGCTTGCGCTTGGCCGCAACCCAGCCGTTCCACGCCTGCTTGCTCGATCGCAATATCGGTTACGACTCAGGACTCGATGCGCTGCCTAAGCTGCGCGAACTGGCGCCGCTGATGCGCGTAATCATGGTCACCGCCCATTCTGGCGTGGCCGACGCAGTCGCCGCGATTGCGCAAGGCGCCAGCGACTACTTGGTCAAGCCGTGTTCGCCTGAGCAGCTGCGCATCGCCGTTGCCCGCCAGGTCGACACGCGCCGCCTGCTGGATCGCATTGACTCGCTGGAACGCGATGCGGTGAGTCCGTTGCCGGAGCTGTCGAGCAAGAACGCAGCGATGCAGGCGGCGATCGACATGGCTTTGCAGGTCGCTCGCACTGATGCCAATGTGCTGTTGCTCGGCGAAAGCGGCACCGGCAAAGGGGTGTTGGCGCGCGCAATCCACGACGCCAGCCCGCGCAAGGATGGCGCCTTGGTGACCATCAATTGCCCGTCGCTGTCCTCGGAGTTGCTGGAAAGCGAGATGTTTGGCCACGCCAAAGGCTCGTTCACCGGCGCCAGCCAAGCCACGATCGGCCGGGTCAGCCATGCCGATGGCGGCACGATTTTCCTCGACGAAGTGGGCGATTTCCCGGTGGCGCTGCAGCCCAAGCTGCTGCGCTTCATCCAGGATAAGGAATACGAACGCGTGGGTGACCCGGTCACGCGCCGAGCCGACGCGCGCATCGTTGCCGCCACCAACCGCGACCTGAATGCCATGGTCGCCGAGGGCAGCTTCCGTCTCGATTTGCTGTATCGCCTCAACGTAATCGCCATTACGCTGCCGCCGCTGCGCGAACGTCTTGAAGATCTAGAAGACCTCGCCACCACCTTCGTTGGTCGTTACGCGGCCAGCTATAGCCTGCCGGCGCGACGGTTGTCGACCGCGGCGCTGGCGCAAATGCGCGCCTATGCGTGGCCGGGCAACGTGCGCGAACTGCAGAACATGATGGAGCGCGCGGTGATCCTGTGCCGCGGCGAAGAAATCGGCGCCGACCTGTTGTCGCTCAGTGGCGGCGACGCGGCCAGCCGTAACGAAGTCACGCCGGGTGCGCCGATGTCGCTTGAGGAACTCGAACGCCTGCATATCCAGCGCATTCTCGCCGTCAGCGACAGTCTCGAAGCCGCGGCCCGAACCTTGGGCATTGATTCGTCGACGCTGTATCGAAAACGCAAGACGTACAAGCTCTGAGCCACCGTCGCCGACTTAGGCGACGGCGTTCCAAGACACCAAACCCGGCTCCCAGCCGGCCGCTGACAGAAGTAGCCATGTCCAACCAATTGCCGCCCAACCAAACACCGCTGCCCACCGACGCGCCCGCTGCGGGCCCCTACGCCTACGCGCAACTGGTAGGGTGGATTGCGCTGGTCTTGGGCCTTGGCTCTGGCATCGGCCTGCTGTTTGGTCCCGGCGACTGGTTTGTCACTTTGCTTAAGCCGACGTGGAATCCGCCGGGCTGGCTGTTCGGCCCCGTTTGGACCCTGCTGTATGTCCTCATGGGGCTTAGCGTGTGGCTGCTGCGTCGCCAGCCGGGAGTGCCGCGCATCGCCTTGATGCAGGCGATGCGCTTGTTCTGGCTGCAGCTGTTGCTAAATTTACTGTGGACGCCGATTTTCTTCGGTCTCCACCGGCCCGGCTGGGCGTTCGCAGAAATTTGCTTGCTGTGGATCGCGGCGCTATGGACGGCCATCGCGTTTGGAAAAATCCGCGCGCTTGCGGGGTATCTGCTGGTGCCGTATCTGTTGTGGGTTTCGTTTGCGCTGGTCCTCAACGGCACGATCTGGCTGATGAATATCTAATCGTGATGGTCGGACGGGGAGTCCGGAGGTCAGCAAAGTTCTGAGACACTCACGGTTCAAGTACGTGGGTCGACGTCGGCAGGGGATTCATCGCATGGGCGGCACCCGTAGCACCCAATTCGGACATCGGGTCAACAACGGCCTGCTCGCGCTCGCGTTCGTGCTGATCCTCGCGACATCCTTGGTGTCGGTATGGTCAACCAATGCGCTCAGTGAGTCGATAGCAAGAGTAAGCCACACCTATCAGGTCAAGGACCTGGTGGTGCGGATGGGCACCGCGCTCGGCGGCGTCGAGGCCACCGGGCTGCGCTACATGATCTCCGGCAAATCCCAGTACCTGATGGAGCATCGCGCGGCGCTGCGAGAGATGGACGAGGTCAACGTCGCGTTGGCGGCAATGTCCCAAGAAAACCCGAGGCAAGAAGCGAACGTCTCCGATTTCATCCAGCTTTACGATCAGCTGGTCGAACGCAGCAAACAATCCTTGGACATCAAGCGGCGCGCCATCGAGGCCGGCGATGAACTCTCGCCGATCCAGCGCATCCGGGACGGCGTGGGGTCAGACCTGATCGAGCGCATGCGCACGGGACTGACCAAGATGACGGCCGAGGAGGACCGTTCAATGGCCCAGCGTGCCGACGAGCGCGACGCCCTGGTCAAGCAAACCAATGCCACCGTGCTGACTGCCAACGGCCTGGCCCTGGTTGCGGGCCTGCTCGGTTTCGTGGCGATTCGCCGCTCACAGCGCGAATCGGAGAACATGCTTCTGGTCGAATTGAAGGCCGCCCAAGCGCGCCGCGCGAGCGAAGAGAAGAGCGTGTTTCTGGCCAATATGAGCCATGAGATTCGTACGCCGATGAATGCAATTTTTGGCTTTACGCAGCTGCTTTCCGAAACGGTCACCGGGCCGGTCGAGCGCGACTGGGTGATGTCGATCAAGAAGAGTGGGCAGGTACTGCTGGGATTGATCAACGATGTGCTCGACCTGTCAAAAATTGAAGCCGGCAAACTGCAGCTCAATATGCAGCCCTGCGACCTCAACGAGATCCTTGCTGAAACGATTGAGCTGTTCTCGCCCTTGGCGGCCGAAAAAGGCGTCTTCCTGACCCGGGAAGTAGACGAGATGGCGGTCGAACCGGTCATCATCGACGGCCAGCGCGTACGGCAAGTGCTGATGAACCTGATCAGCAATGCCGTCA
The DNA here is from genome assembly GCA_038252715.1 of Lysobacterales bacterium. GTDB lineage: Bacteria > Pseudomonadota > Gammaproteobacteria > Xanthomonadales > Xanthomonadaceae > Arenimonas. Next base: position 11,772 of record JBBSAA010000043.1, read on the forward strand.
AGTACACCGAGCAGGGCGGCGTGGTGGTGCGGCTGACGATGTCGCGCGGCCGGGAGCCGGAACGGCGCGACGTGCGCTTGCTCGTTAGCGACAGCGGCGTGGGCATCGAACGCGATCAACTGGCGAACATCTTCGATCCATTCCATCAGGCCGACAGCTCCGACGGCAAGGTTCGGCAGGGCACCGGCTTAGGTCTGAGCATTACCCGTCGCTTGGTAGACTTGATGCGCGGGCATATCCAGGTCAACAGCGAGCCCGGCAATGGGTCGACCTTCGTGGTGGAGATTCCCGATTTGGTGGTTGCTGACATCGCCCCCCTGCCGACCAGCGACGAACCCGAGAGCGTCGACTTCAACCGCCTCAAGCCGCTGACCGTGCTCGTGGTCGACGACGTCTCGTGGAATGCCGAAGTCGCCAAGGGCTTCCTGCGCAAGAGCCACCATGTCGTGCACATTGCCAGCGATGGGCTTGAAGGTGTCGCCGCAGCCAAGACGCTCAAGCCCGACGTGGTGCTGATGGACCTGCGCATGCCGCGCATGAACGGCTATGAGGCGCGCGATGCGATACGCACCGATCCCAACTTGGCTGATGTTGCGATCGTCGCGGTGACCGCATCGAGCGTTAGCGGGGAAGAGCGCACCTTGCGCGCGACGTTCGATGGCTACATCCAGAAGCCATATACGCCCGCGGATTTGTTTTCGGCGCTGAGCTCGCTGTACGGCGCCGCTGAAGCCGAGCCCGATGGCAGCCTAGTAGCTGATACCGGGCCCGAGGTCGTGAGCGCACCGTCGCCACAAATCGCTGCGCGCTGGCAGCAGCTGCGCGGCGAGTCACTGCGCGAACTTCGGCGTTCAATGCGCATGCGCGAGATTTCTGCCTGTGCCGAGGAGTTGCGTGAGCTGGCCGCAGAGTGGCCGAACCGGCGGCTAGGCGCGCACGCGGCGCGATTGGCGTCAGCGGTTGATCGCTTCGACGTGGCGGCGGTCAAGCAACTCCTAGACACCTTGGCCAATTGGAAGGAGGACAGCGAGCAATGACCGACGCCCGAGAAAGCGGCCAAGCACCCGTCGTATTGGTCGTGGACGATCAACCGGCGAACGTGCGCGTGGTCGGGCAGCTGTTGACCCGCGCTGGCTTTGAGGTCGTTCCTGCACTCAGCGGCGAGGAGGGCCTGGCGCTGGCCACCGAATCGGCGCCCGATCTGGTGCTGCTGGACATGCGCATGCCTGGGCTGACCGGGTTCGAAGTGTTGCAAGCCCTGCAGCAGCTCGAGAGCACGCGCGAAGTGCCGGTTATTTTCCTTACCGCCGACGACGAGCGCGACAGCTTGACGCGCGCATTCGCGGCCGGCGCAGTCGACTACATCGTCAAGCCTTTCGTCGCCGAAGAGTTGCTCAGCCGCGTTCGTACCCATATCGAACTCAAGCAGTCGCAGGATGCGCTGCGCCGTATCGCCGAAGAGCGCCAGCAAATGGCCGAGACGATCGCCCACGACCTGCGCAACTATTTCACCAATATCTTGTTCGCCGCCGACATGCTGCGCGACCCCGACCTGCCGCTGGACACGCGCCTGCGCCTCGCCGAATCGATCCGACAATCGGGTGATTCAGGCGTGCTGTTCCTGCAGGCCGTGCTCGACCAGCAGGGCAGCGAGGCGCAGGGCGTCACCCTGGTGCGCATCGACGCGCGACGCCTGATGCAAGAAATCGCTGGCCTGATGCAGCGGCAAGCCGATGCCAAGGCCATTGCGCTAGACATCAGCGAGGCCGAATCTTTCCTGTTGCTGGCCCAACACGCCGGCGCCCTGCACGTGCTGCAGAACCTGGTGTCCAACGCAGTGAAGTACTCGCCACACGGCAGCCAAGTGATGCTGCGTTCGGCGCGTTTCGGTAAGTCAGCACGGCTATCGGTACTCGACCAAGGTCCCGGGATTTCCAAACCCGATCAGGCGCGACTATTCCAGCGCTACATGCGCTTGTCGGCGCAGCCGACCGGCGGCGAGTCGTCGACTGGCCTCGGGCTGGCGCTCGCCAAGCAGCGAGCCCGCACCATGGGCGGTGACCTGTGGTACGACGAGCGCGAGGGTGGCGGCTCGATATTCACGCTTGAGCTGCCGCTGGCCTGAAGCAGGCAACAGCGCCGTCGCATCGGCGCAACTTGGTCGCCTCTGTCGTCGCACCGTCGCGGTTGCTGCGCACAAAAAAACCACCCACCCCGGCTCTCCAGAACCGGGATGGGTGGCGTTTTGAATCAGCGCATTTTTAATCTGCGCATTTTCAATCGGTGGGGGCTATTCCAACCGATTGTGCAGCGTCAGATCTTTTTTCGACCAAAGATCAGCGACAACACGAACAGGATCAGGAAGACAAAGAACAGGATTTTCGCGATGCCGACAGCCGTACCGGCCAGGCCGCCGAAGCCGAGGACGGCTGCGATGATGGCGATTACAAGAAAGACAATGGCGTAATGAAGCATGGGGGTTTCTCCAAGATGGTGGCAGGCCATCAAAGACCGGCCTGATGGAGGTATTCCAAGATCCATGCCAAGGCTCGGTGATGCCTCAAACCTGACTGCAGAGCCTTCTGCGCGGTGCTCGGCACCCGCTGGAACGTTCGATGCGCACGCAGTTTGCACGACGCTGCCGAGACTATTGGCAACTTGCACGATTTGGCCTCGCTCTCGGTTTCAAGCTTCCGATCCGACATCGGTTGTCTGAAGTCTGCTGCCAGTCCGTCGCCATAGCCACACCGCCAAAGGTCCGCGCACTGCCTTGCATTGCGCCCGAAACGCATACGGTCGCAATGCAGATTGCCCTAAATGAGAGCGGCCATCGTGCAGCGCAGGCCGGTGCTATCAGGTTCAAACCTATGGCACGGATCTTGGAGTAGTCACGTCGAGCGTCCGACGCTCCTTCTACTATCCCGAATCCCTGACTCACGGAGTTGCCATGAACAAGTTCACCCCCGCCCTACTCGCCCTGTCCTGCGCACTTGCCCTGTCGGCCTGCAACCAGCAGGAATCGCAGGCTGAAGTAAACAAGGACGTGGCCGCTGCCGAGTCCGACGCCAATGAAAATGTCAGCGATGCCGCGCATGACGCCGCGGTCACCGCTGCCGACGCCAATGCTGATGTCGTTGCCGCCGACCCGGGCGCCGACAAGGTCGACGCCATGGCCGATGCCAAGGAAGACAACGCTGACGCGCAATACGACCTGGCCGTGGCCAAGGCCGACGGTGATCTGAAGGTTGCCAAGCAGCAGTGCGATGGCTTGCCGTCTGATCAGCAGAGCGCCTGCAACAAGTCCGCCGATGCCGCGTATGACACCGCCAAGGCCGCCGCACAGACCCAGCGCGACGCCGCCCAAGCCGCTGCGGAAGCAATGAAGCAGTAAGAACATCGCGTTCGTCGCAGGCATCCATCGTTGCAAGTGATGGTTCCTGCGTCGACGTTCTGACGTTGCCGGCGGCACCTTCTGCCGCCGGCAGCTCCGTGGTGATTCTTTCTTCCGCCCGCGCGATAGGAGGACCACCATGATCGGCACCTCGCACTCCTTGATTGAATTGGTGCACGCCCTGGAATTCGGCATCGCGTTCTACGAGAACGCCATGCGCGAGGCTACTGATCCACGGGTGGCCGACATTTTTTTCCGAATGCAGCAGACCAAGAAGACCATTGCGATGGCGCTGACCGCAGAGATCGTTTCGCATCCTGCAGTGGCGCACAAGGACGGCACGTGGATCTTGGCGCTTCGCCAAGGCTATGCCGACATCGGCAATGATCTTGCACGTGGGGCCAATGCCGTACATGCACTAGGCATTGAGGCCCAAGAAGACCGGCTACTAGATGCTTTTCGTTTGATTGCCGCGTCTGATCCGTCGGAGAGCGTGCGCGCAGTCGTGCAGCGCCAACTGCCTGCAGTGCAGCGCATGCATACGGAAATTTCCAACTTGACGCGCTCATGGGCGGCTTGATCGAGTCTTGATCGTCTCAAAAACCAGGCACTGCGGCCTTTGCGCGAAGCTCAAAGCGCCCTTTGAAGGCTCCGGCTGTCGCGCACGCTGAATTCACACTTCGCTAGGAACGAACGACCCGATGGACTTGACCTCGCCCCACGCGTTTTGGCTGCTTCGCAACGGCGTCGGCGACGTCCCGCCAATCCAGCGCAAGGATCGTCGGTGCGAGGTGTTGGTAATTGGCGCGGGCATCACCGGCGCCCTGATTGCCGACGCCCTGACTGCCGAAGGTCGGGCGGTCATTGCCATTGATCGTCGCCAGCCGATGATGGGTTCGACCTCGGCCTCCACCGCGCTGCTGCAATATGAAATAGACACCCACTTAGTCGACCTAGCGAAAACGCTGGGACAGGACCATGCCGTCGACGCGTACAAGGCCTGCCTGCGCGGCGTGCGAGCGATTGCGCGACTCGCGCGCGGCTTGGACGAAGAGGTTGGTCACCGCATGCGCGGCAGCCTGTACTTCGCCTCCTCAGCCAAGGACGCGAAGGTGCTGCTCGCCGAAGGTCAGGCGCGCCAAGCGGCCGGTTTGCCCTGCGAAATCCTGAGCCCGGAGGGCATCCGTGGCCATGCCGATATTGATGCACCGCGGGCGCTGTGGTCGTCGGTCGGAGGCGAAGTGGACCCATGGAGACTGGCGCGTGCGCTTTGGGCGCGCTGCCAGGAGCGCGGTCTGCTGCTGTTTGGGCGCACCGAAGCGCTCGACATGGCGCCCACCCGCGATGGCATGGTGGTGCGTACTGACCGCGGGCTGATCCGCGCGGACCGCGTCGTGGTTGCGACCGGCTACGAGGCCGAACGCTTCCTGCCCAAGCGCGTGTGCAAGCTGCACAGCTCATTCGCGGTCGTCACCGAGCCGGTAGCTTCGTTCGAAGGGTGGCACAAGCGCTGCTTAGTCTGGGAATCGGCGCGACCGTATTTGTACGCACGCAGCACCGATGATGGCCGGGTATTAGTCGGCGGCGAAGACATCCCGTTTCGCAACCCAGTCCACCGCGACTTGCGAGTCCCCGGCAAGGCGGCAACGCTGATGAAGAAAGTTCGCCAGCTGTTTCCACGGATCGACATGGCGCCTGCATTTGCGTGGGGCGGCACCTTTGGCGAGACTAAGGACGGCTTGGCCTACATCGGCCCGCATCCGCAACGCGACCCGCGCGTAATGTTCGCGTTAGGCTACGGCGGCAATGGCATTACCTATAGCGCCATTGCAGCGGAAGTGCTGACCGCTGCAGTCGCCGGTCGGCGACACCGCTACCGCGACACCTTCCGTTTCGATCGCTGAATTTTCCATGTCACTGTCTTTTCGTTGGAGTAGGAAGAAGATGATCATCGCCGGTCTTATTGGCGCTGCGTTCGCCGTCATCGCCATGGTGTTGGCGATGAACTTCGTCGAGTCGGAAAAACGCATCGAAAAAAAGGTGACGCACCGCTATGGCGTGGCCGATGACCAGTTCCAGCGCGAGCTAGGAACCCTGCTGGGCCCGCCAATCATCGACGGCAGCGCGATCATCAACCTCGAGAACGGCAGCGAGATCTTTCCGTCGATGCTGCATGCGGTGCGGCAAGCGCGCAAGAC
>JBBSAA010000044.1:0-17181 GCA_038252715.1 Lysobacterales bacterium
GCGTCAGCGACGCCAAGGACATCGAGCCGGCCGACACGATCGAGAACATGGGCGCCCAGAAGGTGAAGGACGGCGCTTCCAAGCCCTCCGCCATCGCCGGCGACGGCACCACCACCGCCACCGTGCTGGCGCAGGCGCTGATCCGCGAGGGCATGAAGGCCGTTGCGGCCGGCATGAACCCGATGGACCTCAAGCGCGGCATCGACAAGGCCGTCATCGAGGCCGTGTCCGAGCTCAAGAAGATCTCCAAGCCGTGCTCGACCTCCAAGGAAATCGCCCAGGTCGGTTCGATCTCGGCCAACTCGGACGAGAACATCGGCGAGCTGATCGCCAAGGCCATGGACAAGGTCGGCAAGGAAGGCGTGATCACCGTTGAAGAAGGCTCGGGCCTGGACAACGAACTCGACGTGGTCGAGGGCATGCAGTTCGACCGCGGCTACCTCAGCCCGTACTTCGTCAACAACCAGCAGTCCATGTCGGCCGAGCTCGAAGACCCGTTCATCCTGCTGTACGACAAGAAGATCGCCAACGTGCGCGAGCTGCTGCCGGTGCTGGAAGGCGTCGCCAAGGCCGGCAAGCCGCTGCTGATCGTCGCCGAGGAAGTGGAAGGCGAGGCCCTGGCAACGCTGGTGGTGAACACCATCCGCGGCATCGTCAAGGTTTGCGCCGTGAAGGCCCCGGGCTTCGGTGACCGCCGCAAGGCGATGCTCGAAGACATGGCCATCCTGACCGGCGGCACCGTGATTTCCGAGGAAGTGGGCCTGCAGCTCGAGAAGGCCACCATCAAGGACCTGGGCCGCGCCAAGAAGATCCAGGTCACCAAGGAAAACACCACCATCATCGATGGCGCCGGCGAAGGCGAGGCCATCCAGTCCCGCATCGCCCAGATCAAGGCGCAGATCGAAGACACCTCTTCGGACTACGACCGCGAGAAGCTGCAGGAGCGCGTTGCCAAGCTCGCCGGCGGCGTGGCGGTGATCAAGGTCGGTGCCTCGACCGAGATCGAGATGAAGGAAAAGAAGGCCCGCGTCGAAGACGCCCTGCACGCCACGCGCGCTGCGGTGGAAGAAGGCGTGGTCCCGGGCGGCGGCGTCGCCCTGATCCGTGCGCTGGCCAACCTGGGCGCGCTGCGCGGCATCAACGAAGACCAGAACCACGGCATCGTGATCGCCCTGCGCGCCATGGAAGCCCCGTTGCGCGAAATCGTCACCAACTGCGGCGAAGAGCCGTCGGTGGTGTTGAACAAGGTCAAGGAAGGCAAGGGCAGCTACGGCTACAACGCCGCGACTGGCGAGTATGGCGACATGCTGGCCATGGGCATCCTGGACCCGACCAAGGTCACCCGCACCGCGCTGCAGAACGCCGCGTCGATCGCCGGCCTGATGATCACCACCGAAGCGATGGTGTCGGAAGCGCCGAAGAAAGATGAGCCAATGGGCGGCGGCCATGGCGGCGGCGGCATGGGCGGCATGGGCGGTATGGACTTCTAAGTCCAGCAATTCATCACGCTTGACCACGAAGCCCGGCCTTGTGCCGGGCTTCGTGCTTTTGGCTACCGGATAAGGGAAATTCCTGCCCGCGTCGCGGCGATGGCCGAGCTGGGTTTTGTAAAACTCCGAGCTGACGGCGTGAACGCGGACGCAAGCCTGTGCAGCCCTGCCTGAGCAGGAGCGCGTCGTGCAACAGCTCACCTTGCGCGATCCGCGCGCCCGAGCGCCAACCTGCAATGCAACTTTCAGTCGCAGCCACTGCTAATTTGCTCAGGCGTCGTCAGCTAGTGGTGCTTGGATTGGATTTATCTACGTTCACCTAGCCATTTTCGCCGATGCAATCAGTCCCAGCATTTCCTGGGCAATGCTAGCGCCGGCCAGTGCCGTGATTTCGGCATGGTCATAAGGTGGTGAAACTTCTACTACGTCGCAGCCAATCAAATTGACGCCGGCCAAGCCGCGGATGAATTCCAATGCGGTATGGGTGCTGAAGCCGCCAACCACCGGCGTGCCGGTGCCGGGCGCATAGGCTGGATCAAGGAAGTCGATGTCGAAGGTGAGGTAACACGAATTGTTTCCGACCCGGGATTTAATGGTTTCAAGTGCTTTGTGCACGCCGTGCTCGTGTAGCCAGCGAGCGTTCAGAACCTGATAGCCATGGTCTTCCTCGTTAAAAGTACGCATGCCAATTTGGATCGAGCGTGATGGATCGACAATGCCGTTTTTCGCAGCTTGGTAAAACATGGTGCCATGGTCGATGCGCTCATTGTCGTCCTTCCACGTATCACAATGCGCATCAAAATGAATCAGCGAAATCGGGCCATGCTTCTTCGCTAAGCTTTGAAGAATCGGGTAACTGATGAAATGATCACCGCCAATGGATAGTGGAATTACAGCTGCCGCAGTGAATTGGTCATAGGCGTCAGTGATAAGTGCTGGTGCTTGCGCAATACTGCCGGAATCAAAAAAAACATCGCCCCAATCGATGACATTTAGGCGATCAAGCGGATCGAAACCCCAAGCATACGGCTGACACCATGCCAACATCGTCGATGCGGCGCGGATGGCGCGTGGCCCGTAGCGTGTGCCCGGACGACCGGTGGTGGCGACATCGAAAGGTACGCCAACAATGGCTACATCCACGCCGTCCAGATTCTTGCTGTACCGTCGGCGCAAAAAGCTAGTTATCCCAGAATAAGTCGGTTCGGCTTGTGTGCCATAAGGCGACGCGCGGGTAATGGCTAGATCAGTTTGGTTGGAAGTGGCAGAACTCTGATTTTCGATTGACATGGTGGGCTCCAGGCTAAGCAGTCCTCTCGTCATTCCTTGCGCGAAGCAGTCGCCGGGACGAGCGTCACCGGTCTTTCGCCCGACTTGGGCAGGTTCAGCTTACTGCATTGTCGGCATGCTGAATTCTGCACCGCTTCGAATGCCAGTTGGCCAGCGCGCGGTGATGGTATTCAGGCGGGTAAGAAACTGGACGCCCTCAGAACAAGGCAGGTGCAAAGGCCCAAGCAGTGAGCGCTTCCAGCCATCGGAGCTGTGAAATGTCATCAGTTCGATCTCGGTCAACTCCGACCACAACATCGGTGAGCTGATCGCCAAGGTGATGGACAAGGTTGGCAAGGAAGGCGTGATCACCGTTGAAGAAGGCTCGGGCCTGGACAACGAACTCGGCGTCGTCGAGGGCGTGCAGTTCGACCTCGTCACCCTGTCGCCGTAATTCATCAACCACCCGCAGTCGATGTCGGCCGAACTCGAAGACTCCTTCATCCTGCTGCACGACAAGAAACTCTTCAACGTCCGCGAATTGCTGCCGGTGCTCGAAGCCGTCGCCAAGGCCGGCAAGCTGCTGCTGATCGTCGCCGAGGAAGGGGAAGGCGACGCCCCGAAGGAAGAAGAAGCGGGCGGCGTCAGTATGGGCGGCATGGGCGGTATGGATTTCTAAGGTCGCCAAAGTGATTGTTCCCTGTGCTGGCGGCTTAGGCTGCCATCACTTGCAAAGTTCAAGAGTAAAACTCCGCAGCAATGCGGGATTATTCTTGATATTTGCTCTGCCGCCAGCAACGTTGGCGTCGATGGACCTGCCTGCGACGCGGTGTCCGCGCTTGCTGCAAACTGCCTGCTCGCCGGGCAAAAAAAGCGATTCTCATGGGCCGTGGCTCGCAACCTTAATCGCGACCCACCTGCTTGCGTGGCGAAGGTCGATATCGCTAGCCATCGGCGCACACTCGTTTTCCGGCAACCTGCCGGATAGGAGTAATAGCTCATGGACAAGAATCGAGGCGCAGGCGCAAAACACGAAGTCAAGGGCGCAGTGAAAGAACTCGTTGGCAAAGTTACCGGCAACGACTCCAAGGAATTGGCCGGAAAGGTCGAGCAGAAGCTTGGCAAGATCCAGCGCAAAGCGGGCGAGGCCGCGGATGAGGTCCGGGACGCGGCGAAGCAGGACGATTGACCGTTCTTTCTGCCGGTAGCGGCGGTAGCGAGTCCCATGGGGGCTCGCACCGTCATGCCTACACGTTGCTGATGTTGGCGGTAAGCCTCGCCGCTTTGCTACTGCGTAATCGCCGCGTCGCGCCCTTCGAGCCGGTCATCGCCAAATCCCTCTGTATTGCGGCGCTGTTCGCACCCCTTGCCGGAAGCGAGAACGCCGTTTGCGTGCGAGCAATCCCGCCACGGTCAACTGCGTCTCTTGAAACCAGTAGGCGCGCGCATGGGAATCGATCCCGATAGTTGCGTTGGACGGAGGGGTCAAATTCATGGAATCAAGCGTCTGCGCGAGGCATCGCCGGACCTTGCGATGACCTGCCCGGGATTGCAGCGCGACCTCGTCGCGGCTTGCCACGGCCACGCCGCGGCGTATTCTGAGTAGCGGATGGGGCGGGAAGCGCTGGTCCGTCCGCAGCATGCAGTCAAGCAGCCGGTCCGATCGCCTAAGATGAGGGGGAATTGCACACATGGCAGCGAAATTTGCGTGGCGTCTGCCATCAACGGGATCCCCGATGGAATTCCCGACCTCAATTGGCATGCCACGTGCTGTGCTGACACCGGTATTTGCTTGGTTGGCGCAAGTTGCTGAGCGCCTCGGTCGCGCCATGAAAAAAATATCGCGTGTTGATGTGATCCGAGCGAAACACGGCTCGCCGATGGGTGTTGCCACGTGCTGACCGACTACTCGCACTGGGATGCAAACCTGATCGTGGTATTTGCGACCGTACTGTCGGTATGCGTCGTTGTATTGATTCACTACGAAGGTCTGGGTGTGTTGTCGGCCCTGCTGTACAAACGCAAAGAGCACCAGCAGCGCCGCAAGGTGCTGTATGGCATCTTCGCGGTTTTAACCCTGCATATTATTGAAATATGGGTTTTCGGCGCCACAGTCTGGCTGCTGTTGAAATATCCCAATGCTGGCGCCGTGGCCGGCGCGCATCCGCTCAGCTTGTTTGATGGTGTGTATCTTTCCGCGATGACCTACACCACGGTCGGTTTCGGAGATGTGGCGCCGATCGGTCCGATTCGTTTTCTTGCCGGCACCATTTCCTTGACCGGTTTCGTGCTGATCACCTGGTCGGCATCGTTCACGTTTCTGGAAATGGAACGGTTCTGGCGGAAGTGAGGCCCGAGTCCTCCCGAACCGTGAATGGGAGGCACGACCTGTAGCCAGCCTGCCGCGCTTGATCGACGTCAAGGCGGCCAGGTCGCAAACGCGCATAGTCGTTGCCAGTCCCAACGCTGGAGTGCGCCATGGTCCCGATCCCGAAAGTGGGTTTCCGCGGGCGGCGCCTGCGCCGGATGGCGCTCGGATTGTCCTGCCTGCTGCTGGCTTGGGCCGGCACCGCTCAGGCGCTGCCGTCGTTTGCGCGTCAGACCGGCCAGCCCTGTACCGGCTGCCACGTCGGCGGTTTCGGGCCGCAACTGACGCCGTTCGGCCGCGAGTTCAAGCTGCGCGGCTACACGCTGCAGGGTGGTGATTCCAAGGCGCTACCGATCTCCGAAATGCTGGTCACAAGCTACACGCGCACGGCCACCGATCAGGCCGAACCGGCGGGCCCGTATGACGGGGTCAACAACAACACGTCACTGCAGGAGCTGTCCCTGTTCGGGGCGGGACGATTGTCCAGCCATCTCGGCATGTTCGTGCAGGCGACCTATTCGGACATTGACCGGCATCTGGCGCTCGACAACGTCGAACTCCGATTTGCCCAGCCTTTTACCCGCGGTAGCCATGCCGGCGTCTGGGGGGTTTCGGTCAACAACAGCCCGGGCCTGTCCGACCTGCGCCACACGCAGGGGGTCTGGCGCTTTCCGTACATGGGGTCGGACTTGGCGCCCTCGCCCGAGGCCGCGCCGCTGATTGACGGCGGTCTGGCCCAGCAGGTCGTCGGCGCCGAGGCCTATGTGTCGCTCGACGGCAAGTGGTACGGCTCGTTCGGCCTGTACGACACGCTGTCACCAGGCTTTCGCGCCAACGTCAACGCCGACACCAGCGCGCGGCTCGACGGACTGGCGCCGTATTGGCGACTGACCTGGCAGGCGCCGCACAACATCACCTTGGGCGCCTCAGGCCTCAATGCGAGCTTGCGCGGCGACGGTGGTCTGAGTGACAAGTACGACGACATTGGCGTCGATGCCTCGTACGAAGCCTACGAGCAAGCCGGCAGCATGCTGACCATCAACGCCAGTTTCATGCACGAGCGCCAGCGGCTGAACGCGTCGTTCGCGGCCGATGCCGCGGCCGAGCGTGCGCATACCTTGGACTCCACCCACATCGATGCGTCCTACTATTTCGCCGGCGGTGTTGGCCTGAGCGCGGCCTGGTTCGCGCGCACCGGCACGCACGACGATCTGTGGTATCCCGATTCAGCCACTGCCAGCCCGCGCGCCAGCGGTGAAGTGCTGCAAGCGGACTGGACGCCGTGGGGCAAGGCTACCTCTTGGCATCAACCTTGGGCCAATCTGCGGTTGGGTGTGCAGTACACGCATTACGACCGTTTCAACGGCGCGGGCAGCAACTATGACGGCGATGGTCGGAACGCCAGCGACAACGACACGCTGTTTCTGTTTGCCTGGTTCGCGATGTAAAAAGCGCCAGCGTCGTTTGATCTGATAACGGGAATGCTGGCCCCGGCGCGGCCCGAGCGCGTTGGGTTCGAGAGCCCCTAGCAACTGCCAATGCAGGCGCAAGTGGCGTCAGGGCGCGCTGCCGTCTCCGGGCAGCAGCTGCTGGGAAATACAGGTCATCGTCCAGCGTCCCGCGTCTTCGGTGAAAATCCAAGCTTGATCGAAGCAGTCCGCGCGCCACTCGGGCGCCGGTCGCTGTGCCGGACAAAGATGGCGAGCGATATCAACCATGTTGGCGTGCCGCCAGCTCAGCAGCACCGGTCCATCCACAAGTGCCACCGCGGCGAGCAACGGCGCAACCTCTTCGGACGCAAAACGGGAATCAATCGCCAGTCCGAGTTCGCGCGCAAGAGGCTGCGCGGTGAAAAGAGGGCGCTGACTCGAGGGGTTGGCTTTCACTGCGAAAATCGCGCTCGGCTCGACCAATTCGGGATGATGGAAGCATCCGTGCACCGGCGCGAAAAAGCGGACCAGCGCGCCCGCGCGCTGCCAGCCGCGAACGGTAAGGCCGCGGCTATCGCTAGCGCCGTGTTCGTCTCAGCCGTTCTCCCGACCCGCGCTGTCGGGTTTTTCGGCGTGTCGTATCACCATAATTTTTCGGGTCATCGACCGGGCCTTTCCGGAAGTCGCCGTAGCGTACCGCAAGCGCCGATGGTCGGCTTGGAACCTGCGGGCGATCTGAGTCTGTATCCGGACGCTGACCTTTTAAGCACGCGCTGACCACCCACATCCCGAACAGATTGGGCGAAACCGCGTGGGCACGCCGCAGCGAGTTGTCTAAACACCGTCATTGTTTAGTTGGCCAAGCCAGCCAGTGCGTTCGTGCCCTGGGATGGCGCAGACACGATTCACATAGCCGCCAACGACGAACGCCTTCCAACGACGAACGTCTACGACGAAATCGCCCTTCAAAACGGCTATTGGCGACGACCCAGCGCGGCCATTGCCACGCCAGCCACGCGGATCTGCCCTTCGTTACGCGCGGGTCAGCCAGCCGATCTCAAGACAGGCAATAACCCTTTCGACCGATGATCGTGAGAACGCCTCGCTGCGTCCTTCTTTTTCTTATTTTTCGTCTGACGTGCGCCCACGTTGGCCGAGCATACAGGCCACGTGTGGTTTGATGGAAACCCAAGCAATATTGCACGCAGTCCACCCGCGCAGTTTTTCTCGAGGGACTATTCGTCAATCCACGCACCCCGTGACAATCCCGACGAGGTGCACTTTCGCAAGGAATATCGCCATGCAAAACATTCTCCCCGGAACCTGGGTCGTGGTCGCCGATGGCCGCGCAGCACGAATTTTTCACAGTGAAGGCTTGGGCGACCAACTTTCGCTGAAGCAGGTGCAGTTGCTGGCACCCAAGGACTTGCTCAATGATGGGCCTGCCGGTCATCGCCCGACCGAATCGAGCGAGCACGCGACCGATGAAGCAACATTCGCCAAGCAGCTTGCACATCGGCTCAATGCCGCGGCACTCAAAAACGAATACGAGCACCTCGTGCTGATGGCTGATCCGCAGACGTTGGGTCAGATGCGGCCGCAATTGCACCAGGAAACCGTACGCCGAATCGTCAGCGAGATCGCCAAGACGTTCACCAACGCGCCTGTAGAAGACATTAGGCATGCTCTGCTGACGGCCTAACGTCGGCGCGACTGAGACTGACTGGTGAGACTGACTGGGCTTTCGATGATCAGTAGGACAAAGTCTGGACTCCGCTGCGATAGCCCACGCCTCGCCTTTGGCGAGGCGATCGGCACATTGGCACGGTTTCGTCGGTGGCGGCTCGCCGAACTTAGTCTCGGTCTTTGCCGCCAACAGTGTGAACAACCTCGATTTCTTCGAGGCTCGCATCTAGCGCCGCGCGTCCGCCGTTAGCGCGGATGCCAGCATCGGCGTGCCGATCTCGGAGGGTTTGCCATGGCTGTCGTCAGACTGGTCGCCGTCTTCACCCAGAGCCTGCGCTTGCTTAATGGCGGCAACCAAGTAGTGCACGTCGTCCGCCATGCGACCCGTCGAATGGCGCGCGAGGGGGTTGACGATCGCATGCTGCGCGGCGAATTACTGCCGGACGCGGCGGGTCTGGACGACCTCTGGCGCTCGTTGCGGGTTCAACGCATCGTGGGGGTTTGGGTTCCGACGCGAGTCCCGGCGCCCTTGCTCGCTGACGAAATCGAGGCCAGGATCGGCAGGGTCACCTTCGAGGACACCACCGTGCGCGCACTCAAGCTTGATGTTCAAGTCCCGTGAAAGGATTTCGGGGCCGCCACAGCCTTGCCCAGCCGTGCTGCCCTCTCGAGTTCGATCAGCGTCGGTGCGTTCAACGCGAGCGCTCGAGGCTGAGCTGCGGCCAGATCGCGACGGTGCTCGCCCAGACGCGCAACCGGCGCCCAATCCAGTTAGCGCTACGGCGCGGCCATGTCCGGTTGGTCGGCGATTGTGCGGTACCTGAGCCCTCGACGGCGGCAAGACCGGTGCCTGCCGCTGAGACCCGCCGATGACGCGCACCAAGCTGCTCTTCCTGTGTGCCATCGTCGGCGCGGCCTTGGCCATCTATTTCGGAGGCGGCGCCGAGTACCTGACGCTGGCGACGCTGCAATCCTTGCTCGGACAGGCGCGCAGCCATGCTGACGCCCAGCCGCTCGGCGCGGCGATCGCCTTCGCCGGGCTCTACATCGTGGTCACTGCGCTGTCGTTGCCGGGCGCAACCTTATTAACCCTCTTTGCCGGTGCCTTGTTCGGGCTGGGGGAAGGTGTACTGATCGCCTCGTTCTCGGCCAGCATCGGCGCGACGCTGGCGATGCTGACTTCCCGCTATCTGCTGCGCGATAGCGTGCGTGCGCGCTTCAGCCAGCGACTGACGCGCATTGATGCCGGCATTGAGAGAGAAGGTGGGTTTTATCTTTTTGCGCTGCGGTTGGTACCGGCCTTCCCATTTTTCGTCATCAACCTGGCGATGGGCCTGACGGCAATTCGCGTCTGGACATTTTACTGGGTTAGCCAGCTGGGCATGCTTGCTGGCACTGTGGTCTTCGTCAATGCCGGTCGCGAACTCGGCCAGCTGCAATCGCTATCGGGCATCCTGAGCTGGCGGCTGCTGCTGGCCTTTGCCGCGCTCGGGGTGCTGCCCCTGATCGCGCGCAAGGGGCTCGCCGGTTGGCGTGCGCATCGCGTCTACCAAGGTTGGGTCAAGCCGAAGTCCTTCGATCGCAACTTGATTGTGATTGGCGCTGGCGCCGGCGGTCTCGTGACGAGTTACCTCGCTGCGGCGGTACGCGCCAAGGTGACGCTGATTGAAAAAGCCGAAATGGGCGGCGATTGCCTCAATCGTGGCTGCGTGCCGTCCAAGGCGCTGATCCGCGCCGCGCGAGCCGCGGCCGAAGTTCGCAACGGCGCACGCTTTGGGATTGGCGGGGGCGATGTTGAGGTCGATTTCAAGCAGGTGATGACACACGTTCGGAATTCAATCGGCACGATTGCGCCCAATGACTCACGCGAACGCTACCGTGAGCTCGGCGTGGACGTGGTGCAGGGTGAGGCGATGATCGTCTCGCCGTGGGAGGTGCGGGTTAACGGCCAATCAATCACTAGCCGCAATATCGTTATTGCCGTTGGCAGTCGTCCCTTCATCCCGAAAATTCCGGGCTTGGACCAAGTCCCGTTCCTGACCTCGGATACGATTTGGACATTGGAGGCCCTGCCCAAGCGCCTTGTGATCCTCGGTGGCGGTCCGATCGGCTGCGAACTTGCGCAGGCCTTTGCGCGGCTTGGCAGCCACGTCACCGTGGTCCAGACGGGCGGGCAACTGCTGGCGCGCGAAGACGCGGACGTGGCGGCCGTCGTCCAGCATTCCTTGGAATACGACCGAGTGGATGTGCGCCTGGCCTGCACGGCGGTTGAGGTGATGGCTGGCGGCGAACCCGCGTTGGTCGTCGAGCATGGCGAAGGTGCGGAAAGATCCAGCATCGCTTTCGACGCCTTGTTGGTCGCGACCGGCCGCAGCGCGAATATCGAAGGGTATGGCGTCGACACGCTTGACTTGGACTTGCGCGAAAACAAGACGATCGAAACCGACGAGTTCTTGCGCAGCCGTTTTCCCAACATTTACTGCGTTGGCGACGTGACCGGGCCGTACCAACTGACCCACGCGTCCGCGCATCAAGCCTGGTATGCAGCAATCAACGCCCTGTTTGGCGGCATCAAAACATTCCGCGCGGACTACCGCGTGCTGCCGGCTTGTGTCTTCACCGAGCCCGAAGCGGCACGTGTCGGACTCAGTGAGGCGGAAGCAGCGATGCAAGGCGTCGACGTGGAAGTAGTAAAAGTCGAGCTGTCTAAAATCGATCGCGCCGTTGCCGAGGGCGCCACCGCGGGCTTCGTCAAGGTGCTGGTCGCACCCGGCAAGGACACGATCCTTGGCGCCAGCATTGTTTGCGAACGCGCCGGCGAGCTGATTGCCTTGTTTGCGCTCGCGATGAAGCACGGCATCGGCCTGGACAAGATACTGGGAACGGTGTTCGCTTATCCGACATTTGCTGAGGCGATAAAGGCGGCGGCGGGCGAACGTCGTAAACGCCACGCGCCGCAGAGGTTGCTCGGTTGGGCCGAGCGCTACCATCGCTGGCAGCGGGGAGGCGAGGGGTGACAAAATCAATTTGCGGATGGTTGCTGTTAGCGTCAATGCCGAGCGTTGCCCTGGCAGCGCAGCCGGCGCGTTTTTCAAGCGCAGCGGCGGGCGTTGGACTGCCGGCCGGGTGGACGGTCCAGCCGATCCCCAAGGTGCAGCGGCAGACGCGTTTCGATCTAGTCGACAGTGCCGGCAGCACGGTGTTGCGCGCGCGCGCAGAAGCCGCCGCCGCCTCCCTGCGCTACCGCGTGGCGATCGATCCCGCTGTCGAGGGACATTTGCAGTGGCGCTGGAAAACCGAGCGGGTACTAGACAAAGCAGACCTACGGACCAAGTCCGGCGATGACTATGCCGCGCGGCTGTATGTGTTCTTCGACCGGCAGCCGGGGCAAATGTCATTGGGTGAACGCCTTGCGTTCACATTAGGCCGCGCACGCTACGGTGAGCAGTTGCCGTCGGCGGCGCTGTGCTATGTCTGGGATAACCATCAGCCGGTCGGCACCGTGCGCGACAATGCCTATACCGGCTTCGTCAAGATGATCGTCGTCACCAGCGGTAGGGCGCAACAGGGCGGTTGGGTCGCGCTGCAACGCGATGTCGCTGCCGATTACCGACGTGCATTCGGGTCGGCACCGCCACCGATCACCGGCGTCGCAGTCGCGGTAGACACGGACAACACGGGAGAATCGACAGTGAGCTATTTTGGCGATATCCGCTTCGCGGCCACGGAGCCTTAACGATGAATGAGACCCTCGCCGCGCCCACGTTGCCATTCCAGCGCACGCTCGAGCACCACGGCATTACGCTGGCCCGCACGCCGCTAGAGATTCTGCAAGTCAACCTGACGGCGCGCTGCAACTTGGCCTGCACCCACTGCCATGTCGAGTCCGGACCCAAGCGTCAGGAAGCGCTGGATGCGAGTGGCATCGCGCGTCTGATTGAACTGATGGATACCGCGCCGGCGCTGCACACGCTCGACCTCACCGGCGGTGCGCCCGAACTGCATCCGCAATTCCGCGAACTAGTGCGTGCTGGACGCGCCCGCGGGCTGAAGGTCATTGATCGCTGCAACCTCACGGTGCTGTTCGAATCGGGCCAAGAGGATACCGTTGAATTCTTGGCCGAACAGGGTGTCGCGGTCGTGGCGTCGCTGCCTTGCTATACCCCCGGCAATGTCGACAAACAGCGCGGCAAGGGCGTATTTGGCCAAAGTATCCTGGCGCTCCAGCAACTCAATTCGTTGGGCTACGGTAGGCCAGGCAGTGGCCGAGAGCTGGACTTGGTCTACAACCCGCTCGGCGCGAGCCTGCCGCCGTCGCAGGCAGCGCTGGAGGACGACTATCGCCAGCGCCTGCATGACGATTTCGCCATCGTGTTCAACCAGCTGTTCACCATCACCAACATGCCGATCAAGCGCTTCTTGCACGAGCTCGAGCGCGACGGCGAACTCGATGCCTACATGCAGCTGCTGATCGACAACTTCAATCCGCGCGCCGCGCTGGGCGTGATGTGTCGCAACCTCGTCTCCGTGGGTTGGGATGGTGGCTTGTATGACTGCGATTTCAACCAAATGCTTGGACTTGAACTTGGCGGCACGCGCACGACGCTATGGGACATCCATCGCTTGGACGAAATCAACAGGCGGCCGATTGCTTTTGCCCGCCACTGCTATGGCTGCACCGCCGGTGCCGGCAGTAGCTGCGGCGGCAGCCTGGCCTAAATGATGATCCCTGACACGGATACTTCGACGGCGGCTATGGGCGGTTTGTCGATCGTCATTCCGATCGGGCCAAGCGACACTGCTTGGTGCGATCTGGTCGATGAGATTTCATTGCTCGAGCCACGACCGCAGATCGTGCTGGTATTCGCGGCTGGTGATGGACAAATGCGGGAAGCGCCGACGTTTTGTACAGCGCTGTCGGCGCCAGCCGGGCGGGCGCATCAGCTCAATGCCGGCATTGCCCGAGCGAACCGAACGTGGCTGTGGCTGCTACATGCAGACTCGCGCCTGCAGCCGGATACGTGGGCGGCCCTGCTGGTCCACTTGGCTCTGTCGCAGCGGGCACTGGGTTGGTTCGAACTTGCCTTCGCGAGCGATGGTCCGTGGCTGATGCCGTTGAACGCGCTTGGCGCCAATCTGCGCGCACGTTGGCTCGGCTTGCCGTTTGGCGATCAGGGCTTTGTAGTGCATCGCGAAGACGCGGCACGACTGGGCTCGTTTAACCCGTTATTGCCGTTTGGCGAAGACCACGCTTGGATTTGGCGTGCACGCCGAATTGGCCTGCCCTTGCAGCGACTCCGAGGCACCGTGATGACCAGCGCGCGCAAGTATGCCGAGCAGGGCTGGCTGCGCACTACGCTGCGTCATTTGAGCCTAACGGCGACACAGGCGCGATACGAGTCTAAACGGCCGTGACGGTGCGGACCGGCCTCGCGATTTTCGTGAAGACGCCCGGGCACTCGCCGCTCAAGACCCGTCTCGCTGCAGGCATTGGCGCTGCGTCCGCGCAGCACTTCCATCGGTTGGCCGCCGACGCCGTCGCGGCCGTCGCGCGCAAGGCGCAAGACGATCTGCCCAGCTGCGTGGCGCATTGGGCGATCGCCGAGACCTCCGCGTTCGCCGATCCGCTTTGGGCCGGTTTGCCTCGAGTCGGGCAAGGTGATGGCGACCTCGGCATGCGAATGGGCCAGGTCTGTGAGGCAATGCTCCGCGAGTTCGACGCAGTCTTGTTGCTGGGCGCCGATACACCACAGATTACGGTAGCGGACATCCACGCCGCCATTTTCGCGCTGCAAGTAAGCCAGCATGTGATCGGCCTCGGCGAGGATGGTGGATTCTGGCTATTCGCGAGTCGCGGCGGCGTTCCCTTGCCCGCATGGACGTCGACGCCGTGGTCGCAGGCCGACACGGCAGCGCGCTTTTGTGCGGCCTTGGGAGATGCGCCAATCAGCCACTTACGAACGCTTCGGGATGTCGATTGCGCCCAAGACCTGCCGCAGGTGCTCGCCAGCTTGGAGGGGTTGCGCGATCCGCTACCGGAGCAGGCGCGGCTAGCGCAGTGGCTGCGCACTGATCGTGGCACTCGGGATCTGCTAGGGACTTAGCGGTTCACGAACGGCTCGCGCAACAGCGCACTGAAACGCCGGGCATCACGGGGATCCACGCCGCTTACGCCGAATGCCTGCGGCTCTTCCCGGGCGTGCGCGGCATAGCTGGCAAACAAGTGATCCCACAGGCTGAGATTGAACCCGAAGTTCCGGTGCTGCTCATCGCCGTTGGTAGAGTGGTGGATGCGGTGCATGTTCGGCGTCACCAACAAGATGCGGATCGGACGATCGAGCCAGGCCGGCAGCGCAAGGTTGGCATGCGTGACCAAGGCGAAGCTGGACAGCAACACTTCGAACACCATGATCGCCAGTGGCGAGACGCCGAGCGCGATCGCGATCGCGATCTTGAAGGCGAGTGACACTAGAATTTCCAGCGGATGAAAACGCAAGGCCGACGTTGCGTCCAGGGTGGTGTCAGTGTGGTGCACTCGGTGCAGACGCCACAGCAGCGGCCAAGCATGCAGCAGGCGATGCTGCCCGTAGATCGCGAGATCCAACAACATCAGGGCGATGCCAAACTCGAATGCTGCCGGCCAGGCCAGGTTATTGAATAGGCCAAGCCCTTGCGCCTGCGCCCAAGCCGCCGCGCCTATCGCGCCAGCCGGCACGAGCAGCCGCGCAAGCACCGTTCCAAGCAAGATCAGTCCGGCATTTGCCGGCCAGCGTCGGCCGCGCGCGGGCGCTGGGTTGGGGCCAGGCAAGAGTGCTTCCAGCAGCATCAACACGGCCAACACACCGAAGAAGATGCCGCCACGCAGGGCGATGTCGCCAATGGACGGGGTCATGCGCTAAGTATGGCGCCTACTCGTGGATTGGCCGTGATTTCGAAAAATCCGGGTCAGAGTCGCCTTTCTATCTGCGCCTCATGCCGACGCCTTTTAGGAGAAAGTGGACTCTAAACCTGGTTCTTTACCGGCTGCAGCAGGCGCAATCCAAACCAGTTGCGGCCATCGTTCCATTGTCGAACCACCTTCAACCCCGCCTGGCCCGCCAGCGCCGCGAAACCCGCGTCGGTGTACTTGTGGCTGTATTCAACCTGCATCGCCTCACCGGCGGCAAAGTGGAAATGTTTCCCGGCGACGGTCACCGTTTGCTCGCATTGGCTGTCTAGGAACGTCTCGATCCGCCCCGCCTCGGGAACGTAGATTGCTCGATGACGGAAGGCCTCCAGGTTGAAGTTGCTGCCGACGTCGCGGTTCAAACGCACCAACAGGTTGAGAGTGAAGTCTGCAGTGACGCCCGCGGCGTCGTTGTAGGCGGCCTCGAGGATGTCGGTCGATTTCTGAAGGTCGATGCCGACCAACGCGCTGCCGTGTGCGCCCAAGGTCTTTCGCATAGCCTGCAGCAGGTGCACTGCATCGTGTTCATTGAAGTTGCCCAAGGTCGAGCCCGGGAAAAACACCAGTGTGCGCTGCGCCGGCCGGAACGATGGCGGCAGCGGAACCGGCTCGGTGAAGTCGCCGCACACGGGCAGCATCTCAATGCGCTCGAATTCGCGTTCCAGCCGCTCAACGCTGGCAAGCAGGGCACTGCGTGAAATTTCCACCGGGGTATACGCCACCGGATCTTCCAGTGCGTCGAGCAGCAGGCGGGTTTTTCGTCCGCTGCCGCTGCCATATTCGACGACATGGGCTTTCGCTCCCACTGCGCCGGCGATATCGGCCGAGCAGTCGGCGAGCAGTGCTAACTCGACGCGTGTGAGGTAGTACTCCGGCTCAAGGGTAATTTGTTCAAACAACTCCGAGCCCCGGCGATCATAAAAATACTTCGACGGCAGCCGCTTGGGCGTACCAGACAGACCCGCCAAAACATCCCCGGTGATGTCGTCGGTACTCGGCCGGAGGTCAGTGAGGGCGATTGCTGAAGCGTTCATGCGACATCCTTAGCCAAGCGTATGCCCGAGAACTGCCAGCGCGTCTGCGGGGGGAAGAAATTGCGATAGCTGGCGCGTAGGTGGTCGCGCGCGGTGGCGCAGCTGCCACCACGCAATACGTACTGCCCGCTCATGAACTTGCCGTTGTACTCGCCCAACGAACCGCTCAAGGGCCGAAATCCGGGGTACGCGCTATAGGCCGAGGCAGTCCATTCCCAGACGTCGCCGAACAGCTGTTCCAAGTCGCCATCGGTGTTTGCCGCGCCTTGTGGCTGTAGCGCGTCGCGCTCGAGCAGATTGCCGTTCACGTCAACCTGGGCGGCGGCCTGCTCCCACTCCGACTCGGTGGGTAGGCGGGCGTCGGCCCAACGTGCATAGGCATCGGCCTCGTACATCGACACGTGGCAGACAGGCGCGTGCGGATCGCGTTCGCGCCAGCCGCCCAGCGTGAACTCCTGGGCACCATCGGCATGCCAATACATCGGGCGCTGCGAGCGCTGTGCCTGCAAGAGGTCCCAGCCGGCGCTAAGCCAATGCTCGGCCTGTTCGTAGCCGCCGTCTTCGACAAAAGCGGCGTACTCACCATTGCTGACGGGACGACTGGCCAAGGCATGTGCTGGCACCAATACGCGATGCCGTGGCGACTCGCTGTCAAACGCAAAGGCCTGCGACTGCGGCCAGGCGAGCGCGCCGATTTCGACCACAGTCTCGGCGCGACTGTGCCAGCGCAGTTCCCGTGCTTCGGCGGCGACGTTAACGAGGTCGCTGCGGTAAGCCGGTGCCAGGGGATTCATCCAGAACGCGTGCTTGATGTCGGTCAGTAGCAGCTCTTGGTGCTGCTGTTCGTGATGGGTGCCCAGCACCAGCACTTGCGCCAACTCTTCATCAATAGTCCCGGACTGGAAGTGGCTTGCAATGCGTGCGTCGACCTCGGCGCGGTACTCCAGCACCTCAGCCA
>JBBSAA010000045.1:0-17056 GCA_038252715.1 Lysobacterales bacterium
CCGCGCGATGCGGAATCACAACACCTTTGGGCTTTCCAGTGGATCCCGACGTGTAGATCACATAGGCAGTCGATTCGCCGTCTGACCTGGGTGGCGCGCTCGATGCGACTGAGGCTGCGATTTCAACCGCATCGCGATCAAGGCTGAGGGACTTTTCTTGTGGCCACCCGATTGCATCGGCCAGGCCCGCCTGGCTGACAATCATCGCCAGCCCGGCGTCCTCGGCCATGTAGCGCAGACGGTCTGCGGGATAGGCAGGGTCGAGCGGAACGTAGCCCGCGCCCGACCGAAGAATGCCCAGCAAGGTCGCAACCATGTCGACATCGCGGTTCAGGCAGACACCCACCAACGCACCAGGACCAACCTGTCGCGCGGCCAAGGCATCGGCTATTTTCTGGCTGCGAAGTTCGAGGTCCCGATAACTCGTCGCCTGACCGTCCACGCGCACCGCGCTCCGCGCCGGCGTGCGCTCAGCTTGCGCAAGGAACAGCTCATGAATCGTCGCCTTCTCTGGCGCCGCGGCGGCAGTATTGTTCCACTGGGCAAGCGCGCTCTGGTCCTCGACACTGAGGATCTCAAGATCGCCGAGCGCTAACGAGGGATCACGGCACACCGACCCGAGCAAGGCCACGAAACGCTGGCTGATGCGATCAGCCGTCGCCGCCGACAAGACGTCGGTATTGAACGCCAACGCGCCGGTGAGGCCTTCTTCATGTTCGAGAAACCAAATGCCAAGATCGCTACTGATGCCGTTTTGGAACAGCAGCAAGTGTTCGTGCTGCAGCGGACCCCAGCGGGTCTTGCGGGCACGCACATCCTGGAAGGAAAACACCGCTTGATACAGGGGCGAACGGCTTGGGTCCCGGGTCAGGCGAAGCTCCCGCACCAAGTCTTCGAAAGGCACGTCAGGGAAGGCGAAACACTCCACCACCGCGCTGCGCACTTGCACCAAGACCTGCTCGAAGGACATCGCCGGATCCAGGCGGACCCGCATCGGCAGCATATTCACGAAGAAACCCATGACCCGTTCGAGAGCGTCGGATGGGCGGTTACGCATAGGCAGGCCGACGATCAAGTCGGTCTGGCCGCTGAGACGATGCAGCAGCACGTAATACGCAGTAAGCAAGGTCATGAACAAGGTTGCATCCGAGCGCGTGCCCAAGGCGCGCAGCGCTTCGGTCATGGCACGATCAACTTTGACCCAACCCGTGCCGCCCTTGCCCGAGGCGCGGGCTGGGCGCGGAAAATCTTCAGGCAGCTGCAGCGGCTCCAAGTTGCCCGCTAAGTGCTGCTTCCAGTGCGACAGCTGACGATCGAGCTCGCCGCCCGCCATCCAGCCCCGCTGCCAAGCGGAGAAATCGCCATAACTAACGTCCAGTTCCGGCAGCGGCGACTCTAGGCCTTGGCGGTACGCATCGTACAGGGCAGACATTTCATCGTAAAAAATATCGAACGACCAACCATCCCAAATCAGATGGTGGATCATGAAGTACAGCACGTGATCGTTGTCGGCCAGGCGAAACAACTTTGCACGAAACAGCGGCGAGCCATCCAACAGGAACGGCGCTGACGTCATGGCGTCGAGCGCCATCATCAGTCGCTTCTCGCGCTGCGCAGCGGGCAAGGTCGACAAATCAATCGCCGGTAGCAGGCCGATATCCAGCGATTGCGCAATGATTTGTACCGCGTCGTCCTCCTCCTGCACCAAACTCGTGCGCAGGACAGCCTGCCGACGCAGCATTTCCCGGAACGCACGATCGAGCGCAGCAACGTCCATTGGACCGTGGAGGCGATGCGCAGACGGTGTGTTGTAGGTGACTTGGCCTGGATCGAGGTGCTCCAACACCCAGACGCGCTGCTGCTGGAGGGACATCGGCGCTCGGCCTTGATCAGCGCGCACCGGCACCACCAGTGCGGTAGCAAGGTCAGCATTGGGGCTGATGCTCGCAGCACGCACAAATGCCGCGAGACGCGCGACGGTCGGCGCCTCGAATAGCGCGCGCAGCTCCACGCGCACACCCAACTCGCGCGTCAATCGCGAGCAAAGCTGCGCGGCAAGCAGAGAATGGCCACCTAGTTCAAAGAAACCATCATCAATACCGATCGTGGTGCGACCAAGCGCGGTAGCCATCGCGGTAGCGATGCTGGCCTCCAAGGCATCTCGCGGCGCGACCATGTCGACTTTTACGGTGCTGGCAATCTTGCCTGGTGCGGGCAAAGCCCGGCGGTCGATCTTGCCGTTCGGCAGCAAGGGCAGCGCGGCAAGCGCGAGCAGATGCTGGGGAATCATGTAGTCGGGCAAAGCAACTTTGAGATGGCGAATCAAGGCGGCGTCATCCAGCACTCGGCCATCGCGCATCACCACGTAAGCCACAAGCCGCACGTCGCCAGGGCGATCTTCTCGCACGATGACTAAGGCGCGCGCCACGTCGGGATGCTGGGCTAGTTGGCTCTCGATTTCGCCCAACTCAATGCGATAGCCACGAACCTTGACCTGAAAATCCAGGCGCCCGAGGTGCTCTAGGTTGCCATCATGTCGCCAGCGCCCGCGGTCGCCGGTCCGGTACAACAGTGGCGACGGCAAACCGTCAGCTACGTTCGAAACAAACCGTTCCGGCACAAATCGATCGGCGGTGAGATCAGGGCGATCTAGATAGCCGAGCGAAACGCCGTCGCCGCCGATGCAAATTTCACCCGGCACGCCCAGCGGACACAGTTCGCCATTGGGATCCAGTATCCAAATGCGCGTGTTCGCTATTGGACGACCAATATGAATGTCCGGCGCCATCCCCGCTGCCGGTGCAAGCACGCGAGCGCACGTCGACCAGACCGTCGTTTCGGTTGGTCCGTAGACATTCCACAGCTCGCCACAACGCGCCAGCAGCTGCAGCGCCAAGTCGGCCGGCAACGGCTCGCCACCGCACAGCACCTTGAATTTTCCACCGCCCTGCCAACCAGCATCCATCAGGACGCGCCACGTCGCCGGCGTTGCTTGCATCAGCGTTGCGCGGCTGGCCGTCAATAGTGCAGTCAGGGCTACACCGTCCATCGCCACGTCGCGACTAGCAAGAATGACTTCCGCGCCCACGCTCAGCGGCAGCAACAGTTCAAGCACGGCAATATCGAACGATAGCGTGGTCACGGCGACCAGACGATCTTCGGCGGCAATGCCTGGCTCGCGCTGCATCGCCATGATGAAGTTCGCGACCGCTCGATGCGGCACCTGCACACCCTTCGGGCGACCGGTCGACCCAGAGGTGTAGATCACATACGCCGGCGATTCCGGCAGTGAGGAGTCGTCATCGCGACCCAAGCGCGTGACCGCCCGCGTGGCAAGATCAGCGGCCAACTCTTCCAGCGCCAACACCGGAACGGCTCCGGCGCCGAGACGCTCGATGTGCTGGCCTTGGGTCAGCAGCAGCGCGAGGCCGGCATCGGCGACCATGTAGGCCAAGCGATCTGGCGGAAACTGCGGATCAAGCGGCACATACCCCGCCCCGCTCTTCAAGATGGCAAGTAGCCCAGCGAGCATGTCGACGCCGCGATCCAAAGCCAGGCCAACAAGCTTGCCGCGGCCTGCGCCGCGATCACGCAATAGCCGCGCAATGCGATTTGCACGCGCTTCCAATTCCGCATAAGTCAGCGCTTGGCCCCCTGACCGAACCGCAATATTGTCTGGGGTTCGGTCGCACTGTCGTTCGAAGTGCTCATGCATTCGGCACAGGCGATCAAACGCGACTGGCTCCGGCTGCAGTGCCGCGAGCTCGGCCCCCGCGCTGGCGTCCACAATCGCTAGTGCAGAAAATGGCCGCTCCGGATGTTCAACCGCTTGCCGCAGCAAGGCTTCATAGGCGGACAACCAGCGACGCACGGTCGCCTCATCAAACAGCGCCGTGCTGTACTGGCATTCGAGGCGCAGTTGGCCATCCACTTGCACCGCATTGATCGATAGCTCGAAGTTCTCCGAACGACGGGCATTGACCGTGAAATCAAGGGCGAGCCCCGGGAAACCGTGGCTCTCCTGGTCCAGCGCTTGATCGATGTTGAACATCACGCTGACCAGGGGCAATCGCCCCGGATCGCGAGCAATAGGTAATTGCTTGAGCAGGCTGCCGAAGGTGTAGCGCTGATGATCCAGCGCATCGAGTAAGGTCGCCTGCGCGGCGTCCAGCGACTGCGCAAACGGCTGCGATGCATCGATACTAAAACGCAGCGGCAACAGATTGACGCAGTGGCCGACCAATTGGTCTTGGCCGTCCACCGATTGCCCAGCCGCCGGAATGCCCACGACCACCTGCGACTGCCCGGCCAGACGCGATACCAAACCGGCAAAGCCCGCTAGCAAGGTCGCAAATAGGCTGGCGCCACGGCGCGCGCCAAGACGACGAACCGAGGTAACGAGTCCCGCCTCTAAAGTGTGGTCCTCGCGCCGCGAGGCAAACGACCGCCGCATCGGCCGCGGCCGATCAGTAGGCAAATCCAGGACCGGCAACTCGCCGACGAACTGCGAGCGCCAGTAGGCCTGGTCGGCGGCAAACGTCTCGCCTTGTGGATTCAAGGCCTCGGCCAAGGCGTAGTCGGCGAACGAGGCGGCCGCAGGCAAATCCGCTGCTCGACCGGTCACTGCTTGCGCGTACAGCGCCCCTAACTCGCGCACCAAGATCCACCACGACCAACCATCGCAGACGATGTGATGGGCCGACAGCACTAGGCGATGATCGTCGGGTGCAAGCCGTAAGAGTTCAGCGCGGAATAGCAAATCATCGCTGACCGAAAACGGCGTCTCGACCGAGGCCAGCAATCGCGCCTGCAAAGCGGCGGCACGATCAGTTTCCGTCAAGTTCGATAGGTTGATAGCCGACATTTTTAATTTGCACGGCTCGCGAATGCAGAGGCTTTCGCCGTCAGGATCGAAACTCGCGCGCAAGGCATCATGACGATCAAACATTGCCTGCAGCGAGGACTGCAACGCCGAGGGATTCAGGGCGCCGCGAAACTGCAGTGATACTGATTCGTTGTATGCCAGCGACGCGTCGCGCCCTAGCTGATCGGCGAGCCAGACTTCACGCTGCGGCTCGGTGGTCGGGACGACGCGCGACAGCGCGCCTCCGGCGAACGGATCGTAGTCAACCGCGAGCGGCGGCGTGGACGTGTCGGTCGCCATTGGGTTCACTCACCCACCTTAAGGAACTTGCCCGGCTGTTCGGGATTAGGAACGAACCACGCCGGCCGGCCGTCCGGGTCGCGACCCAAACGCGCACCGGGCACCGCCGGCTTGGCAGCGTCCATGGCCTTAACTGGGACCGCGACGGCGTTTCGCGGCAGGAATCCAGCGTCCTGCATTTCCAGCACCGATTCTTTGTACGCCTCAATGATGCGACGGAAATCAGCATCACTGTGAGCGCTGGTGAAGAAGCACGGGAAGTTGTCGAGGATGTGGATGCCGCGGCTACGCATCATTGCAAAAATCAAGTCCTGCAACGGATGATCTTCGAGGAATACCGTGCGCCACATCGAAGCGAAATGCCGGATTTCGATTGGGCAGCCATGCGCGCGGCAGAACGTATTGATCTCATCGGCCATCGCCGTGGTGCGTTCACTGATGCCGCGCTGCAAGTCAGCGCCCTTGGCTTTCATGTGCTCCAGCGAAGCTTTCGCTGCCGCCAGGGTCAGTGGATGGCGAACGAAGGTGCCGGCAAAGTACGTGACGCCCGCCGGCGGCGTGGAATCATCGCCGTATTGCCAGTGGCCGCCGTCCAGCGCGTCCATGAACTCGCGCTTGCCCGAAATGACGCCAATCGGATAACCCCCGCCCACTACTTTTCCGTAGGTCGCAAGGTCGGCGCGAATGCCGAACAGCGCCTGCGTGCCGCCCGGATGCGAGCGGAAGCCAGTGATGACCTCATCGAAGATTAGAACGGCGCCGGCGGCCTCAGTGATCTTGCGCACTTCCCTCAGGAAATCAACCGGCTGGAAATCGGGGCGGCGGCTTTGCACGGGCTCAACCAGCACGGCCGCCAAGTCCGCGGCGCGCTCACGGATGATCGCAAGGGACTCCGGCGTGCCGTAATCAAGCACCAGCACATGCTCAGCGGTGTTTGGCAAGATGCCTGGCGCGGCCGGAACCGCACGCAGCTTCTTGGTGCCACGCACGATTACTTCGTCATTGATGCCGTGGTACGAACCGCTGAACACCACGATGGTGTCGCGACCGGTGACCGTTCGCGCGACGCGCATCGCACCGAGCACCGCTTCCGAGCCGGTATTGCATAAAGCGGCGCGATCGTTGCCGGTCAACTCGCAAACCAGTCGTGCGACATCACCTGCCAACGGATGCTGCGGACCGATTTCATAGCCCAACTCAAGCTGACGCTTGACGGCGTCGATCACGAAATCCGGCTGCCAACCGAACAGACTGGTGCCGAAACCGTTGAGCGCATCGACGTATTCATTGCCGTCGATATCCCACAAGCGCGGGCCCTTGGAGCGCTCAATGACGATCTGGTAGACGATTTCCTTGGTCAGTGGCCGAAACCCGTTCACCACGCGTGGATCCGCCATATGGCCGCGGTGTTCCTGCGTAAACGCTTTCGACTTGCCAGTGCGGGCGATGTAGCGCGCCATGAAGGCATCTAGCTTGCCGCGCTGGTGCGGATCGAGCTCGGATTTGGCGGCATTGTCGATGCGGGCAATCGCGCCGAAGGCTTTCTTGACGTCGTAATGCGTGTGGGCGAGCGTCGCTGCTTCTTCGTCGACCGATTCCGAAGCCGTGGGCGCGCGCAACGACGGCGCAGTTGCAGGCATTGGCACGGCAATTGGAGTGGCAGTCGCCGTGGCCGCTGCGCTTGGCATCGGCGCCGCCATCGCCTGGCCTGAAAGCAGCGCAAGCTGCTGCGACATCAACTGCATCTGCTGGTCGATCACGTAACGCAGGGTGTCACCGCCCGCCGCCGAAACCATCGGCGACTGCGGCGGCAAGATCATGCCCGGCATCGAAACGGGCATCGCCGCAGGCACCACCGGCGCATTGGCAACCACGATCGGCGCGGCGGCAACCACGTCCGCCGGCAACTGCGTATCGAGCTGCCGCGACAAACGGCCCAGGCTCGCGCAGTCACCCATCAGCTGGCGGAAGGTAATTTTCACCCCGAAAGTTTTCTGCAGCTGCAGTGCGACTTGGGTCAGCATCAGGCTATCGAGGCCCAATTCAATGAAGTTGGCCTCGGTGTCGGCGTCGGCTAAGTCAAACCCGGCAACATCCTCGAACACCTCCTTGAGTTGCGCGACTAGACGCGGCGTACGGTCAACGGGAGCAGCTGGGGCAGTGGTAAACATCGAAATCTCCGGAGCCGCAACGGCGGCTGAGGCAAATGAGGGGGCTGGTATCGGGGCGGACGCGTTGGCTGCGCTAGGCGCCTCAACCCAGAAACGCTGGCGCTGGAAGGGCGAAGTAGGCAAGCGCACACGGCGGCGAGTCGCACGTCGATCAAATACGGAGGGCGCAATCGCGATGCCTTGGCACCAAAGCTGGCCCAACGCCGAGCGCAGCGAAGCAAGCTCGGTGTCAGCCGAGTCGGCCAACGAGGCGACCGCGACTAACTTCTGCGCTTGCAGCGCCGGGTGCTGGCGCGCGAGCAGGGTGAGCGTGGCGCGCGGCCCGACTTCCAGTAGTACGCGTGTCGGGGAATCAAGCACTCGCGCCAGCGCCGGGGCAAACCGCACCGGCTCGCGAAGATGCGAGGCCCAATAGTCGGCCGACGTCGCGCGGTCAGCATCGAGCCAGTCCGCCGAGACCGTGGACACAATGGGCAGGCTCGGCGCGCGACGTTCAACGTTGGCCACTTCGGCGCGGAAACGCGGCACCACCGCGTCCATCATTGCCGAGTGGAACGCATGCGAGGTCTTGAGCAACCGACACGCCACACCGGCCGCTTCCAACTGCGATTGGAACCCTGCGATTGCCTCATGCGTGCCAGCGACAACACAGGCACTGACGGAATTTTCGGCGGCCAGCGACAAGGACTCAGGCAGGCGCTGCAACAAGTCGTCCACCTTCAAACGCACGGATAGCATCGCGCCAGTGGGCTGCGCCTGCATCAACGCACCGCGACGGGCCACCAGGCGCAGTGCGTCGGGCAAGGTAAAGACGCCGGCGAGAGTCGCGGCGACAAACTCCCCAACGCTGTGGCCCATCAATGCCGCTGGCTGCACGCCCAGCGCCATCCACGTGCGCGCCAGCGAATACTCGATGCTAAAGATGGCCGGCTGCATGATGGACGTCGGCAACAGTGCTTCGGCGTCATCGCCGAAGGCCACCGAACGCAAGTCCACGCCCAGTTCCGGCGCTAACAGGTCGGCACAGGAATCGAACGCAGCACGGAATGCCGGCTCGGCGTCGTACAGGGCGCGGCCCATGCCGGGATATTGCGCACCCTGCCCCGGGAACATAAACACGACATCGCTGGCCTGCGCGGCGCGGCTCCGCAGTGCGGCCGCGTCAAGCTCCGGACTGCGCAATTGCGCAACGGCGTCGTCAATTGAGTTGGCCGCGATGGCTATGCGGTGCGGGAAGGCCTTTCGACCCTCGGCAAGCGTCCAAGCAACATCGCCGAGATTGGCCGAGGCCTCGCCCTGCGCGAGATGATCCGCCAAGCGCAGCGCCGATTGCCGCAGCGCCTCGCCAGAGCGCGCGGACAGCACCAGCAACTGCGGGCCATCCGCCACCTCGGACGCAGGCAAGAATGGCGCTTCCTCCAAAACGATATGGGCATTGGTGCCGCCGACGCCAAAGGAACTAACGCCTGCGCGGCGCAGCGCGCCCGATTGCGCTGGCCACGGCGTGTGCTGGGCGTTGACGATGAAGGGCGAGCCTTCGAACGGCACCAGCGGATTGGCCGAGTCGAAGAACAAACTGGCCGGCAGCACGCCATCGGCCAGCGACAGCGCAGCCTTGATCGTTCCGGTCGCGCCAGCGGCGGCAATAACATGACCAATGTTGCTTTTGACCGAACCCACGCGACAAAAGCCGACGTCGTTAGTGCTGCGCCGGAATGCGCGGGTCAATCCTTCGATTTCAATAGGATCACCAACCGGCGTCGCCGTACCGTGGGTTTCTACGTAGCCGATGCTGCGTGCATCTACTTGCGCGTCCTCAAGCGCCATGGCCACCACCGCGGCCTGACCCTCGCTGCTGGGCGCAGTAAAACTGGCTTTGTGGCCCCCGTCATTATTAATCGCGCCGCCACGGATCACGGCGATGACCGGGTTGCCATCGGCACGCGCGTCGCTCAAACGCTTGAGCAACAACACCGCAGCACCGTCGCTGAAGACGGTGCCCTGCGCGTTGGCATCGAAACTGCGGGTATGGCCATCAGGCGACAGCATGCCGCCCTCTTGATACAGATAGCCGCTGTTGGGCGGGCACGCGATGGCAACACCGCCGGCCAAGGCCATGTCGCAGCGCCCGGCGCGCAGGCTGTCCATTGCCTGCACGATCGCAACCAGTGAGGTCGAACACGCGGTATGGATACTGACCGCCGGCCCGGTGAGGTTAAGTTTGTGTGCGATGCGGGTGGCGATGTAATCCTTTTCGT
Source organism: Lysobacterales bacterium (assembly GCA_038252715.1). GTDB lineage: Bacteria > Pseudomonadota > Gammaproteobacteria > Xanthomonadales > Xanthomonadaceae > Arenimonas. The sequence continues at coordinate 9,594 of JBBSAA010000045.1, forward strand.
TGTCGAGCATCACCTGGAACGCGCCAACTTTATCGATCAGGTCAGGGCGCGGCATGACGTGGCGCTGGAAATACGTCGCGTTGTGCATTCCTGCGAAGACACCCACCGGGTGCGGTGTCGCGTCCGGCACATGACCGCCGCGCTCTAGACACTCCCAGCACAATTCAAGGAACACGCGATGCTGGGGGTCCATCAGCTCGGCCTGCTTGGGGCCGATGCCAAAAAAGGCCGCGTCAAACATATCTGCGCCGTCAATAACGCCACGAGCGGCGACATAGGTCGGATCATTGGCTACGCTCGAATCAATACTTGCATCGAGGCCATCGCGGCCAAACTGCGTGATCGACTCCCTGCCCTCGCACAAGTTTTGCCAGAACGACTCGACGTCGGATGCGCCAGGAAAACGACCGGCCATAGCGATTATTGCGATGGGGTCTTCGTGATGTGCGCTGCGACCACGCGCCAACCGCGAAGCGGAATCGCTGGCGTCCATTTCTCCCGAGAGGCTGCGCGCGAGTTCAGCAGCGGTCGGTTTAGAAAACAACAGGGTCGTCGCGATATCCCCCAGGCCGGCGCGACGCACGCGCTCGAGCAGACGCATCGCCAACAACGAAGTGCCGCCAAGATCAAAGAAATTGTCATCGCGACCAACGCGGTCGAGGTCAAGGATTCCGGCGAAGGCAGCGCACAGCGCCTGCTCGGTTTTCCCGCGCGCGGCCGAGTAGGCTCCAGCCCACTCGGGACGTTTGTTTTCCGGCGCCGGGAGCGCTTTGCGGTCCACCTTGCCATTGGCCGACAGCGGCAGCGATGGCAAGCTTACGTACGCCACTGGCACCATGTAGTCGGGCAAGCGCGCGATCAACTGCCGGCGCAGGCCGTCGATATCAAGGTCGGCACTGTCGGCGACGAGGTAGGCCACCAAGCGCTTCAGTCCCGGCGTGTCTTCGCGCGCCAGCACGGCGGCGGCACGAATACCGGTGAACGCCAGCAGCTGTGCTTCGATTTCACCCAACTCAATGCGGAATCCGCGCACCTTGACTTGGAAATCCTTTCGCCCCAAGAACTCAATCGTGCCGTCACTGAGCCAACGGGCAAGATCGCCGGTGCGGTACATCCTTGCGTCTGGATCAGCGGCAAAAGGATCAGCGAGGAAGCGCTCAGCGGTGAGGTCGTCGCGACCTAAATAGCCGCGCGCAACGCAGGCTCCGGCGATGAACAGTTCGCCCGCCACGCCCGCCGGCAGGGGCTGGCCGGCGGCATCAAGGATATAGATTCGGGTGTTATCGATCGGACCGCCGATCGACGGCAAGGTCGGCCACGACGACGAATCGGCCGGCAAGGCCAACGCAGTGCATACATGCGACTCGGTCGGGCCGTAATGATTATGCAGGCGACAGCCGGGAAGATGCTCGAACAAGCGCGCGATTCGTGGCTCGATGCGCAACTGTTCGCCGGCCGTGATCACCTCGGTCAAGGCGCAGTCCAAGCGCTGCCCGTCCGCCAGCGTTGCCAGCCGCTCCTCGAGGCCTTCAGCAAGGATCTGCAGCGCGAAATACGGCAGGAACAGGCGCTGGATGCGCCGCTCAACGATGAATTCGAACAAGCTCGCCGCGCTGAGCCGAAGATCGTGGTCAATCAAGTGCAGCTCACCGCCGGCACACAGCGTGCTAAAGGTTTCCTGAAAGGCGACGTCGAAGCCTAGCGCTGCGAACTGCAGCGTGCGCGGCGCGGGACGGAAGGCAGACTGCCGGAACTGCCACTGCAGCAAATTGACCAAGGGCCCATGCGGCATCGCCACGCCCTTCGGCCGACCCGTGGAGCCAGAGGTAAAAATTACATAGGCTAGGTTTGCCGGCGCGACCTTGGTCTCGCTAGCGGCCAGATTGTCGGAAACTAGCGACTGCCAAGGCGGCGACGACATGGTGAGATCGAGTACGACCGGGGCTTGGGATAGACCTGAAACCAAGGTGCGTGCCGCTGTCGCCAGCGCCGCTTCGGTGAGCATGACCACCGGGCTTCCGTCTTCCACCATCGCCGCGAGGCGCTCGGGCGGATAAATCGGATCGAGCGGAACGTACGCGGCGCCCGCTTTAAGCGTCGCCAGCAGGGCCACAACCATATCCAGGCTGCGACCCATGTAGATCGCAACGCGCGCATCGGGTACGACGCCGAGTGTGCGCAGGTGGCGGGCAATACGATTGGCGCGGGCATTGAGCTCTTGATAAGTCAATCGACCAGACGCGTGGACGACAGCGATGGCGTCGGGGCTCAAGGCCGCCTGTTGTTCAAATAGCTCATGGATGCATTCGGTGCGCGCGGACGCCGTGGCGGTGTCATTCCAACGCGTGATCATTTCGCGCTGGCTATCGGCGTCAAGCAGCGGGAGGTGGTCAATACACCTACCGTCATCCAAGGCGACGGCCGAGAGCAGTGTGGACCAGTGGCTCAGATACCGTTGCCCGGTACCGCGATCAAACAGCGCATCGGCGAAGATGAATTCGCCTGACAACTCGCGATCGGCATCACGCATTGCGATGGCGATATCCAAGGCGAAGTCGTCGGTCGTCGCGCTACCGGTCGGTAGCGCCTCGGCGCCGGCCCCCTGCCATGCAAGCGCAGATTGGAATAGAGGGTGCCGAGACGGATCCTCAGGCAGCCCCAGACTTGCGGCAATGGCATCGAAAGCGAACACCCGTCGCGACTGCAACGCCGACGTTGCAAGCACGGCCCGGGCAATAAAATCAAAGGTGCTTGGCGAGCCAGCGCCGTCGATGCGCACCGGCATGGCCTGACCCCAAGCCAGTGGCGCACCCTCGCTTGCCGGCGGCACCAGACCGACCACGAGTTCATCTTGGTTCGACAGGCGCGCCAGAAACAGGGACCAGATGGACAGAATCAGTGTTTCGAGATCGGTGCCGTGCGCGGCGGCCATTTCACGCAAACGCAGTGTGGTTGCTGGCGACACGCCGAATGACAGGCGCGTCGCGCGACCGCCGCGGTCAGCGCGGCGTGGCCGGTCGATCGGCAAGTCGAGCAAGACCGGCGCGCCGGCCAGGATCGCACTCCATTCCTCGGCTTGCTGCTGCAGCGCCTTGCCCGTAATCTCTTTTACGCTGCGCATTGCTACCGATTTCCCCATTACCCTTGGATGGAAACGTACCCGCGCACGGCTGGAGGCCAAAGCCACCGACCGCCGGCGTCCTGCCGGCACCCCACGCGAGAGGGTTGCTTGTCACTGAGCCAGAAATGAATTCCGACTTTTCCCGCCTTTATTCCGAACTTGGACTCCAGCCTGATTGCAGCTTGGAAGAGTTCAAGCTCGCCTACCGCCGACGAATCGGAGAACTGCACCCTGATCGCCACGGCGACTCACCGGTCGCGAGCGACCTGCCACTTAAGGACATTATCGCCCTCTACGCCAAGGCCACGCGCTTTCATGGTGAGCATGGCCGCCTCCCCGGCAGCGCGCCGCGCCCAGCGATGGTGAACGTCGCCAACGCCAGTCCCGCTTGGCGCGCCCATGATGCCGGAAGACCCGGCATTTCGCGCCCTTCTGCACTGCTTGGTGACGCGGCTCCCAAGGCGGCACCCACGTCCCGCCGCGGCGCGGTGCTGGCGATGCTGTCCATTATTGCACTGCTGGTCTTGCTCATTTCGTGGGATTGGAACTCGCCCGCGTCCAGCGATCAAACCACCAGCACTGATGTTCGTATTGACCCGAGCGTCGCTGCGGTCGCCGCCAAGTCCAGCCTGATTGAGCTGGGCATGGATACGGCGACGGTCTTGGCAATCCAAGGCGAGCCGGTAAGCATGCGAGATGGCGAGTGGGACTATGGCCCTTCGTGGCTGCGCTTCGACGAGGGCAAACTGGTCGACTGGTACAGCTCGCCGATGCGCCGCCTCAAGACCGCCAGTGCGGCGCCACGGCACGAGGCCATGACCACCGCAAAATAGTCCGTCCAACCCGGTCGAGGCCGACGTCGTTTAGCGAGCGCCACGTCCAAACAGCACGACTTCCACCGTCTGCAGCATGATCATCATGTCGAACACGAGACCGTGGTTCTTGACGTAGAACAAATCGAACTTCAATTTCTCCTCGGCATCGCGCACCGATGCGCCATACGGATAGCGCAACTGCGCCCACCCGGTCAGGCCCGGTTTCACGCTGTGACGGATATTGTAATAACGAATTTCCTGGTTGAGCTGGTCGACGAACTGCGGGCGCTCAGGGCGCGGGCCGACGAAGCTCATGTGTCCGCGCAGCACGTTGAACAATTGCGGCAGCTCGTCCAAGCGCGTGAGGCGGATAAATTTACCGACGCGGGTGGTGCGATCGTCATTCTTGCTGGCCCAGACGGCGACGCCACCTTTCTCCGCATCCGTGCGCATGCTGCGGAACTTGACCAGCTCGAATCCCGCACCGCTCTGCCCCACTCGCGTCTGCCGATAAAGCACCGGCCCCTCGCTTTCAAGCCGCACGCACACCGCGACGATCAGCATGAACGGCCACGCCACTAATAGCAGCGTGCTGGCTGCGATCAGGTCGAAGAAGCGCTTGCTCAAGCGACGCGGCATGGAGTGGTCGAAACCGCCAGAGAACACCAGCCACGAGGGATCAACCACGTTGAGTTTGACCATCCCCGCTTCCCGTTCAAAGAACGTGGACAGATCGGTGACATTAATCCCGCGCTGCACGCAGGCCAACATTTGCTCCATCGGCATGCCGCCGCGACGCTCATCGGGCGCAACCACGATTTCATGCACTTGCAGTTCAACCGCGAGATCAAGCAGATCGCCGTCTGGAATCACTTGCAGTTCGGGCGCGACGATCGACGGTTGGCCGATCAACGGCACGAAGCCCACTAAGGTAAATGACTTGCGGTCAGCTTGACGACGCAGCCGGCTGTTGATCAGGTCGGCATTGTTGCCCGCGCCCAGCACCAGGATTCGACGCTTGAACACGTCCATCTCGAACGCATGCTGCATGACCAAACGGATCACCGCGACGGCGCACAAACCCAGCGCCAGCGAGATCGCCAAGACGCCGCGACCGATATAAGTAATTGGCAGGACGTAGAACAGCACCAGCAGACCGACACCACCGAAGGCGAACGACAGCAGCAGGCGCAGCAAGAAATCAATGCGGTTATGACGCACGTGCGCCTGGTAAAGGCCGAATGCGGCCATCGACAGGGTGACGAACATAGCGACCAAGAAGCTGCGAACCGGCGCATCTTGGATAAAGGCGACATGGTCGGCGGGGTGGCCAATGAAGCGCAGCCAAGCGGCGACGCTGACCGCGACCATGATGACGCCCATCTCGACCACCCACAGCGTGGCGATGGTGCGGCTCATGCGGCTGCCTAGAGCGAGGGACATGTCGTCGCCTCCCACTCTTGAACGACCACGGGCGCGAGTTTCGCGACGCCAGACTGGTCGCCCGAACGCGGCGTTGCCCACCAGTCACAGGACCCTGCGACCCCGGCGTAGGAACGCAAACCGTCCCGCTGGGCATCGCTGCCGGCGCGTTTAACAACCCGATTGTTCACGTGAAGCCCCCTGTAGCACGCCGGTCTTTGGCCCCTGTAGCCAACCCCGAAATTCCGACGCCGCCATATATAAGCATATTTTGAGAAATCCGTCACAGTTTCGACGGTCCGTGAGCAGCGGGCGAGCCGGCAAACTGCCTTCCCGGAGGACCGTCCGGCGTAAACCGGGGTCCGTTCGTCAGGAGGCTCCGCTGCCCTCGCCTCCAGGGTGCAACCAATTGAATTGAACGAAACTTCCCGGAGAAACGGCCACCGCCGCCTCACACCCACTGCCCGCGTCGATTCGCAAAACATGTATCGCCTCGGCACTAGCAGTCGGCAAGGTCAGTAATCTGGCCTCGGGACAGGACAAGGTATGCATCTCCCGTGCCATGCCGATCCCCGCGGCCTTGAGTAGCGCCTCTTTGCGAACCCAGAGCGCCAACAGCGCGCTTGCCCGAGGCAGCTCAGCAAGCGAATTGAGTTCGGTCAATTCCTCAGGCGTTGCGACGCGATCCGCTATTTCCGGCAGCATCGCAGACCTAGTTGACGGTTCGATGTCCACGCCCACCGGGCCTTGGCATGAGAATGCGAAAGCGACCAGGTCGTCGGTATGGCTCAGGCTGGTTCGCCCGAGGCCCTCCCCCAACTGCGGGCAACCCAAGGCATCTCGCGCTAAGGGCACGGTGCTCGGGCTGAGGCCCAACACGGAGGCTAGGTACAGGCGATGGAGCGCGTAACTGAGCGTCAGTGCGTCGCGATCTGACGCCCTGCGTCGGCGGTTGACGCGCTCGCGCTCGGCATCGTCGAGCAGACCCGCCGCCTCATCAAGCCAAGGCCGCCAAGCGGGGAGGCTGGCAATCGCCACCCAAGTTGGCTCAACGTCGCTCGGCGCATCACCGGGCATGCCGTTGGCCGGCCGCCCGAAGGCTTGTGCAAACGCTGTGTCGAGGCTCAGCGCCGATTGCAGCCGGCCCAGCACGGCGCCTGCCGCGTCGTCGATCGGTTCCACCATTGCTGCATCCGCTCCTTGGACAATTGCGGTTCGCTGGTAGCGGGCCTCAGCGAGGGCCGTCGCCGCGATCACATCACGCCATGGGCACTAGCAACGAGGTGACCGCTGGAAAGCGGACAGGATAATGCCCCAAACGCGAGAACTCGCCTGACTTCAGCGCCAGTCGAGGGGTCCGCCCCAGCACAGACCATGACCGGTGTGGACGCGCCTTGGCCGGCGACCAACACGACAACTGCCCTAGATGCGGCGCCCTTGCGTGTGGCAGGACCGTGTTGGCGACCCCGCGATTCGAACACCGTCGAGGCACCGACAAAGATGGCCCCATGCCGCTCGTTTGACTGACCGGCGCCCTGGGCAACTGTCTGCCAATGACGGGCAGAACTCGCGACTAAGGCAGCAAGCGCTGTAGCGATCTCAAAGGTGACGGGCCGGATGACGTCAACCTACCTCACTCCAAGCCCGTCTGCCTTACGAACTCAGGCCGGTTCCAGATGCCGCAGGATCAGCTGCACATCCCGGCGTCCGCGGAAATCGTCCAGCTCCAGTTGGTAGGCAATGCGGACGCGCGTCGTCGGCTCATTGCCGGTCCAGCCGCCAAAATGAATTGCCGATACCACAGCCCCACCCGCGTCCGGCGCTAAGCTGAGCTTGAGGTGGCGACCACCCAACACACGCCATTCGCGAACCTGGAACACGCCATCAAAGACCGGCTCTGGAAACCCCTGCCCCCACGGACCGGCCAGCTTCAAGGCCTCGGCAAAGTTGCGATCCATCTCCGACGGTGACAGCGCGCCATCGCTAGCTAGTTCGGCATTGAGGCTGTTACCGACCAAAAGCCGCTGCGCAACCTCGACAAAGCGCTGCTGGAAACGCGCAAGCTGCTTGCGATGCAGGCTCAGCCCGGCCGCCATCGCGTGACC
>JBBSAA010000046.1:0-16838 GCA_038252715.1 Lysobacterales bacterium
GGCCTTCCTTGATGAGTCAAACGCGCTGGGCACCCTGGGCCACCGCTACCTCGTCAGCCAGGGCCGCGAAATTGGCCGCGATGCCTCACTGGAATTGCGGATCGACGACGACCATCAGGTATGGGTTGGCGGCGAAAGCCAGACGCTGATCGACGGCGAGCTGCGTTGGTAACCACGCACGCGGCTACACGGCGTTGACGCACGTTGGTCTGACGGCCTCCCACCCAGAGCGCCGTTGTGGGCCTCGTCTGAATTCCAATGGATTTGCAAAAAAAAGAAGGGGCCTCGCGGCCCCTTCCTCGTCTCTTTTCCGAAAGACGTGTCACATCACGATGCCACGGAGACATCAACGGTAAGCGACGCCACTGTTGTCTTCGGGGCGGACGCTGACGGCCACGCGGATCGTCTTGCCCGGGTGATAGGGCGTCGTGGTCCGATAGGTCTGGCCAGCGTAGCGATAGGTCACGTCGTAACCCACGACCTCCGGCTCGGATTGATAGTTATCGGCGACAGTGCGGCAGCGTTGAACGGTGCCACCTTGCTGGCCATAGCGTTGGTCGTTGTAAGTATCGTTATTGCGCGCGACGCCGTTGCCGATTGCGCCGCCGAGCACGGCACCGGCGATGGTTGCGGCCTTGCGACCGTCACCCTTGCCAGCTTGATTGCCCAGCGCACCGCCGACGATCGCACCAAGGACGGTGCCGCCGACGTTGTTGTTACGGCTGCCATTGTTGTTGTATTGCCCGTTGTTGTAACGGCCATTGTTGTAGCCATTGTTGTAGCCGTTGTTGCCGTAGCGCGGCGCGGGCTCGTTCCAGCATTCCTGGCGCGGCGCGCGGCGCGATTGCTCGAGGATCGGTGAGACGCTCGTGACCTGAGCGACGTCAGAACGCGTGGAATCGTCAACGCCGTAACCTGCGTTGTCGTAGCGACCGTTGTCGTTGTAGCGGCTATCGGCAGACGCGCTGCCTGTCGCAGCGGCAAGGGCCAAAGCAAGTGTCGTGACAGCGAGGCGGTTCATGGTGTCGGCTCCAAGCGCCAGAAGTGGCGCAGGACCGACACTACGGTCCGGTATGGCAACGCCGGCTTAATTGCACCCGGGCCGGAAACGTCCGTTCAGGAAAGCGACAGTCTCCGCCGTCGCGTGGACGCGCCAGGCCCAGCTTGACCGCCCGCACCGTCAGGCGGAGTCTAGGCATCCCCGGACCAGTCCCGGGTTATGCGCCATGACCGCCCGCCGAGCGAAAGGCTCGGTCGGAATCGCTCCTACGCGGACGACCATGACGACCTCAGCAACCCGAACCGGGAGAGGCGTTATGTCGTATTCCACGCAGCAAATCAGGAACTTGGCCCTCGCGGGCCACCCAGGCGCCGGCAAGACCACCCTATTTGAAGCCCTGCTGCATGCCGGCGGCGCGATACAGACGGCAGGCAGTGTCGAGCGCGGCACCACGGTCTCGGATTTTGACCCGATGGAAAAAGCGCGCGTGCACTCGCTGAACACAACGATTGCATCGATCGACCATGCCGGCATCCACGTCAACCTGATTGACACGCCGGGCTATGCCGATTTCCGCGGGCCCACGCTATCGGCCTTTTCCGCTGTGGAAACGGTCTGCGTCGTCGTCAACGCCGGCACCGGCATCGAATATGGCACGCGCCGGATGATGGACGTCGCGAAAGCCCGGCGTCTGTGCCGGGTGCTGGTGATCAACAAATGCGACAGCGATCCCGGAAAGCTGGCGGCCTTGCTCGATGCGCTGCGCGCTGAGTTCGGCAACGAATGCTTGCCTCTGAACTTGCCGGTCAACGGTGGCACGGCGGTGGTGGATTGCTTTAGCCAAGTCAACGGAGACTCCGACTTAGGCCCCGTGGCAGGGTGGCACCAGAAGATCATCGACCAGGTCGTCGAGATCAACGAGGCCATGATGGGTCGCTATCTCGATGATGGCGAAGCTGGCTTGAGCACCGCCGACCTGCATGACGCCTTCGAGCAATGCCTGCGCGAGGGACATTTGGTACCGGTATGTTTTGTCTCGGCGCGGTCGGGCGCGGGTATCCGGGAGCTACTCCAGCTCGTCGAAACCCTGCTGCCCAATCCGATGGAAGGCAACGTACCGCCCTTCGAGAACAATGGCGTGGGCATTGTTGCCCGGCCCGATCCAGAGGCGCATGTAATCGCAGACGTATTCAAGATCGTCCATGATCCCTTCGTCGGCAAGCTCGGCGTGTTTCGGGTGTTTCAAGGAACGCTGCGCCGCGATACCCAGCTTTTCATCGACGACGGCAAGAAGTCCTTCAAGGTCGGACATCTATTCAAGCTGCGCGGCAAGGACCATGTGGAGATCGACCAGGCGATTCCCGGTGACATCGCTGCGGTGGCCAAGATCGACGATATTCATTTCGACGCGGTGCTGCACGACTCGCACGAACAAGACCATCTGCGACTGCAGCCGATCGCCTTCCCTAAACCCATGTTCGGACTAGCTATTGAGGCAGCGACGCGTGGCCAAGAGCAGAAACTGGCGACGGCACTGCGCAAATTGGCCGAGGAAGACCCCGGTTTCCACGTCGAGCACGAGCCAGAACTAAACGAGACCGTGATTCGAGGTCTGGGCGAACTGCATCTTCGCGTGATGATCGAACGCATGAAAGACCGTTACGGTGTGGATGTCGTGTCACGACCGCCGCGAATCGCCTACCGTGAAACAATCGCCGGGTCCGCCGAAGGCCATCACCGGCACAAGAAGCAAACCGGAGGCGCCGGGCAATTCGGCGAAGTTTTCCTCAAGGTCGATCCCTTGCCGCGCGGCGACGGGTTTGAATTCGTCGATGCCGTGCGCGGCGGAACCATCCCTGGGCAGTACATGCCCGCCGTTGAAAAGGGTGTCCGGCAAGTACTGCACGGCGGGGCGGTCGCCGGCTATCCGCTGCAGGATGTGCGCGTCACGATCACCGACGGCAAGTTCCACACGGTGGACTCAAAGGAAGTCGCCTTCATCGCGGCCGGCAAGAAAGCGTTCCTCGACGCTATCGCCAAGGCGCACCCGCAGATTTTGGAACCCATCGTAGACCTCTCCATCACTGCGCCAGAACATCACATGGGCGATATCACCGGCGGTTTGGCCGCCAAACGCGCGCGGATCAATGGCACCGATACGCCGCGCGACGGCGAAATCGTCATCAAGGCGCAGGTGCCGCTGTCGGAATTGACCGACTACGCTGCTGAACTCAAGGGCGCCACGGCCGGACACGGCCGTTACGAGTTGGAATTCAGCCATTACGAGCCGGTACCGCCGCCATTGCAGCGGGCTTTGACGGACGCGTACCGTCCCCACCAGGAGGAAGACTGAGCGTGGATGCCGGTTGCGGCGTGCGGCGCTCGGGATTGGGTCGATCCAAAAAAGGTTACCTGCACTTGCGTCGACTCGCGCCTCACGGCGCGACTGCAACGCGATATCCTTGCGGAAATATCCTCGGGGAAATCAATGAAGAACTTCGCCATCACTTTGTTCGCTGCCGTATTCGGCCTATTGATTGCCCTATTTATTTACGATCGCTTCGTGCTGCAGCCACGCATCGCCGATGCCACCGCAGCGCCGGCGCTTGGCGAGGCGCGAAATGAAGCAAAAGCGATTTCTGAAGAACTCGACGCGTCAGTGAAAAAATCGGTCGATGATGCGCGCAAGGCGATGTCTGACCAGGCAACCGAAGTGGACCGGCGGCGGCTGGCTACCGAAGCGCTGGTACGTTCGATGAGCTTCAAGGTGGCCGTCACCGAATATTATCAAAACAGTCTTGCTTGGCCGAAAAACGCCAAGGAAATCGGGCTTGAAGAACCTCGCAGTTACGCAGGCGGCGCAGTCGAGGGCGTCGCTCTGGGTGACCAAGGCACAATCTTGGTGAACTTCAACGACACCTTCCAGCCACCTAGCCGAGTACGCTTGACGCCGCGCGCCAACGCCTCGGGCATGGTGGACTGGCGCTGCGTCGTGGAAGGCTCAGACGAATTGCGCCGCTACTTACTGGCCTGCAAGGGCTAGCTGGCGCGCTACGCACACGCTGGGCGCCGCGCACCAGACTTGCGGCCTTGGAGGTGATCCATGTTTGACCATGTCCACATCGTCACGCGCGACCGCAGCGCAAGCCTGCGCTTTTACCAGGCGTGCTTGCCACCGCTGGGCTATGTGCAAATCGCATCGCAGGACGGCGTTGCTGTATTTGGCGGCAAGGACACCTCGCGTTTCGTCATCGGCACGCCCCGCCCCGCGTATTGGCAGGACCAGCACGCCGCTGGCATGGCGCCTGTGCATTTGCGCTTGTCGGCCCCCAACGAAGACGCGGTGAACGCGTTCCATCATGCCGCCGTTGGCGAGGGCGGGATTGATAATGGTGCACCCGGCCATCGTGTCGAGGGCCGCGGCGACTACAGCGCCTTTGTGCTGGATCCGGACGGAAACAATATCGGAGCGGTTTTCCACGATCCGGGCTATTGAATCGAAGCGTCAGCTCGCGCACCCGGTCCAGCACCGGTAGGTTTAGACGTACGCTAGGCACAAACCGCTAAAGGAACCTCGACCATGCGCCCTTCCGTGTTTCGCCTTTCGCTCGCAGGCATTGCAATCGCACTGGTTTGCGCTTGCCATCCCGAGCCGCCAATCGATGCGCCGGCCAAACCCACCGAGCCGACCCGGCCCACGGCGTCCAGCGGTGCGTTGTTGATCCCGTCGGCAAACGCGGCCACGGCGGCGACTCCTTCGGTCACGCTTGATCAAGCGATCACCGCAGCCGACACCTTGGCCACTGCGCGCGCCCGCCACGGCGCGGAGAATGTAGAGGCGGGCAATGTGCCGGGCGCCGAAGGGGAGGAGTTGCCGGGTTGGATCCTATTTCCCGAAGATCCGGCCAAACGCGCCTTCGTTTACCTCGATGCGGCCGGCCATCCGGAAGTCGTACGCATCCTCGATCAAGAATCGACGTGGCAGCGTAGCGACGGTATTCGCATGAACCTGGGACTGGACGAGTTGGTCAAGCGCAACGGCAAGCCGATTGAATTCACCGGCTTTGGCTGGGACTACGGCGGCAATATCCACAGCTGGGGCGGCGGCACGATGGAGAAACAGCTTGCCGATGGCGGATTCGGCCTGTGTCCCCCAGAATTTCCGGATGACCAATTTCCATCAGGTTACCCGGAGGGAGAAGGCACGTTTTCCTCGGCGCTGCCGGTGGTAATCGCGCACCCGCCCGTCGTGTGCACGTTCGCAGTGATTCTCGGCAAACAGACCTCGACCTGAATACGAGACCGACCATGGCCAAAGCGACGCGCGCCGCCGATGTCCGCACCTTGCGCGATATCCCCAACATCGGTCCGTCAATGGCGGCGGACCTGTGCGCGCTAGGTTTGGATACGCCCTTGAAACTGATCGGCCAAGATCCGTATGCGCTGTACGAGAAGATGATGGTAATTAGTGGGAGTTACCAAGACCCCTGTGTCTGCGACACCTTCATTGCCGCGGTTCGATTCATGGAAGGCGCGCCGCCGCATCCATGGTGGTTCTATACAGAAGAAAGAAAGCGGGTACTGACGCCCCATCGCGACTGACAAGGGCTTAGGTCCTTGCGCGCTGAAAGCGATGCTGTGTTGGCGGGACGCCAGCGACCAGCTGACCGGGACGAACGGCCACGTCAACGCGAGATCGGGAGAAGCGAGCTTAGTCCAGTAGCGACGACTACGCCCTTGCCTAGCGCGCGAGCAGCGCATCCATGTTCTGGGGGTTAAATCCCTGCAGCACGGTACCGTCAATGACCACCAACGGAATGCCGCGACCATTCAGGGCCTCGTACCCACGACGACCTTCGTCGCTGGTCTCGATATCATGCTCGGTGTAGCGGACACCATTAGCGGCAAAGTACTGACGGGTTTTTGCGCAGTAACCACACCACGCGGTGCCGTACATCACCACCTCATGATCGGTACGGCGCACCAGCGAAGAAACAGCCGCCCGCGCCTGGCACTTCGATCGCTGCAGCTGACTCATTGGCAACCGAGGTCCTCGCTGGACGTTGCCAAACCACCAAACCCAAGCATGCTAGGTTCAGCAGCACCAACGCGATCAGCGCGCGTTTCATGCCGCCGCTTTGGCACGCTTGGGCTGCAGCATCGTGCCGGTGCACTTCTTCGAGCCGCAGCGGCAGGCCCAAAGTTTCTTCATCTTCGATGTATGCGCCTCGGCGAGCTTGATGCCGTAGTTGTAGGTCAGCTCTTCGCCCGGCTTGATGGCGCGTAGGGCTTCAATGAAGACCCGATCCTTGCTCGGATCCTTGCCTTCATCCTCATCGATCACCGCCTCGCAATTGGGATCGCAGCTGTGGTTGATCCAGCGCGCGTCGTTGCCGTCGACATTCGCGTCTATGACGTAATCGTCATTGAGCGTGAACAAGAAGGTATGACCGGTGTCGAGGTCGTCGGCGTAGACGCGATCAACCTCCTCATGCGAGCGCAGCAGCCCTTGGTACTGGATTAGGCGGCTACCTTTCTTGATGGCTGCAGCGGCGAACATGCCGTTGCCATGAATGGCCGAACGGCGGGTAACGATGTTGGCGGGCATGGGGAAGAGTTTTAAAGGATTAGGGGGGCATTGTCGCGCAAATGCCGGCCGATGTCGGCATGGACTGTGCCAAGATCGAACCTTAAGCACCGGAGGCGCAAATGGACGCACGAGAAAGCTGGTACGAGGAAAAGCAGTCGGCCTGGCTGTATCGCTCGCTAGCATCGTCCGAACGGGAAGCTCGCATGTCCACCTTGTTCGGCCAATTGGCGGTCGCCGCGGAAGAACAGGCCATCCACTGGCAGCGCATCGCGACGGATTCCGGTCAATCGCTGCCGGACTTCCAGCCCCAAGCCAGGGTGCGATTGGTCGCTGGCTTGGCCAAACGAATTGGTCCGCGCCGAATGAAGCCGGCCTTGGCGGCCCTGAAGATTCGCGGCTTGTCGGCCTACGACGCCGCGCCGGGCCACGCCATGCCGACCTCGGTCGCAGAGATCGGCCGCGGGCACCGTTCCGTGGGCGGCGGCAACCTTCGCGCGGCGATTTTCGGCATCAATGACGGTTTGGTGTCGAACGCCAGCCTGATCTTGGGAATGGTGGGTGCGGCGGCCGGTACCGCCACCGTCCTGGCTACCGGCGTTGCCGGCCTGCTGGCTGGTGCCCTATCGATGGCCGCCGGCGAATTCGTCTCGGTGCGTTCGCAGCGGGAAATGTTTGAGTACCAAATCGGGTTGGAAGCTGAAGAATTAGAGGAATACCCAGAGGCCGAGGCCGAGGAGTTGGCCTTGATCTATGCCGCCCGCGGGCTGCCCATCGAGGAGGCGCGAACCTTCGCAAAACGTCTGGTCTCTGACCCAAAGCAGGCGTTGAACGTGCTGGCGCGTGAGGAGCTAGGGCTCAATCCGGACGACTTGGGATCGCCCATCGGCGCGGCGACGTTCTCATTCATCGCCTTTACCATCGGGGCCTCCATACCCCTGCTGCCCTTCTTGTTTGGCGCGGCCCTGCCCCAGGCCGCTTACCTCGGCAGCAGCTTGTCGGCTGCCGGCCTCTTCGCGACGGGCGCGGCAATGAGCCTGTTCACCGGCAAGAGCCCTTGGCTTGGCGGAGCAAGAATGCTGCTCATTGGCGGCGGTGCTGGCGTGGCGACCTACTTCATTGGCGGCTTGATCGGCGCCCAAGCGGCCTGAGGCGAGCGCAGCTCGCCCCGCCATTGAGGCCGGCTGGGCGATACCGTACAATAACGGTACTGATTCCAGACGGCCGCCGAAATGCTGCGCGTTACCAAACTGACTGACTACGCCACCGTCGTAATGACGGCCTTGGCTGAGACGCCTGGCCGCATCCACAGCGCCACCGAGCTGGCAGAGCGGGCGCGCTTGGAACTGCCCACCGTCAGCAAGGTCCTCAAACCCCTGGCGCACGCCGGGTTGATTGAAAGTTTCCGCGGCGCGGCCGGAGGCTATCGGCTTGCCCGTGCTCCCGATGGCATCAGCCTTTACGACGTGGTCGAGGCGATCGAAGGCAAGCTCGGCATGACCGAGTGCTCGGGCGAACACAGCAGCTGCGAACACGAGTCGCACTGCGGCGTGCAGACGCACTGGCGCCGAATTAACGATGTGATTGCCGATGCGCTGCGCAGCATCAGCTTGGCGCAAATGCTGCCGGCATCGGCACAAAAATCCATTCCGCTGCACCTGGCCAACGCCTGAGGCGAGCATGTCATCCCAGAATCTAGAAATTACCAAGCAACTCGAGCGTCGTTACGAGGCCGGTTTTGTCACCGACATCGAATCGGACACGATCGCCCCCGGGCTCAGTGAAGACGTCGTGCGCTTCATCTCGGCTAAGAAAAATGAGCCCGAATGGATGACCGAGTGGCGGCTCAAGGCCTTTCGCCACTGGCTGACCATGACGCCGCCGCATTGGGCGAAGCTGCAGATCGCACCGATCGACTTCCAAGCCATCAGCTATTTCGCGGCGCCGAAGAAAAAATACGCGTCGCTCGACGAAGTTGATCCCAAGCTGCTGGAAACCTACGACAAACTGGGCGTGCCCCTGCACGAACGGGCACGCTTGGCCGGCGTTGCCGTCGACGCCGTGTTCGATTCGGTCTCGGTGGGAACGACGTTCAAAAAGGAACTCGCCGCCAAGGGGGTAATTTTCTGCTCCTTCTCCGAAGCGGTGCAGGAACATCCCGACCTGGTGAAGAAATACCTTGGGTCCGTCGTACCGCCAGGCGACAACTATTTTGCCGCGTTGAACTCGGCCGTATTTTCCGACGGCAGCTTTGTTTTCATTCCCGCCGGCGTACGCTGCCCGATGGAGCTGAGCACCTATTTCCGTATCAATGCCCGCGACACCGGGCAGTTCGAGCGCACTTTGATCATCTGCGAGGACCGTGGCCATGTGTCCTATCTCGAGGGCTGCACGGCACCCATGCGCGACGAAAACCAGCTGCATGCAGCCGTGGTCGAACTGGTCGCACTTGAACAGGCCGAGATCAAATACTCGACGGTTCAGAACTGGTACCCGGGCGATGAAAACGGCGTTGGCGGCATTTACAACTTCGTTACCAAGCGCGGCGAATGTCGCGGCGCGCGCAGCAAGATCAGTTGGACCCAAGTCGAAACTGGTTCAGCAATTACGTGGAAATACCCGAGCTGCGTGTTGCTAGGCGACGACTCGACCGGCGAATTCTATTCGGTAGCGCTGACCCACCACTTCCAGCAAGCCGACACCGGCACCAAGATGATCCACATCGGGCGCAACACCAAGTCCAAGATCATCGCCAAGGGCATCAGCGCCGGACGCGGACAAAATACCTACCGAGGCTTGGTGAAAATCGCCAAGAGCGCCGATGGTGCGCGCAACTACACCCAATGCGATTCGATGCTGATCGGCAAACGCTGCGGGGCGCATACGTTCCCGTACATCGAAGTGAAGAATCCGGACGCCATCGTCGAGCACGAAGCCACCACCTCGAAGATTTCCGACGACCAGCTGTTCTACTGCCGCGCTCGCGGCATCGCCGAGGAAGACGCGGTCTCCCTGATCGTCGACGGTTTTTGCAAGCAGGTATTCAAGGAATTGCCGATGGAATTTGCCGTCGAGGCGAAGAAGTTGCTTGAGGTGTCGCTTGAAGGTGCCGTTGGCTGAAATCGCCACGGCCAAACACCATCGCAGCCATGCCCATTCCTAACAATCATAAGATTGAAAACATCCCACTGGGATCGATGAGAACGACAACATGTTGAAGATCGAAAACCTACACGTCCGCGTCGCCGGCAAGGAAATCCTCAAGGGCCTGAGCCTAGAGGTCCTGCCCGGCCAAGTTCACGCGATCATGGGGCCCAATGGCGCCGGTAAGTCGACGCTGGGCAACGTGCTGGCCGGCCGCGAAGGGTACGAAGTGGTCGAGGGTTCAGTGCTGTTCGAGGGCCGCGACCTGTTGGCGCTGCCGCCGGAGGAGCGCGCTGCCGAGGGTGTCTTTCTCGCCTTCCAGTATCCCGTCGAGATTCCAGGCGTCAATAACACCTACTTCCTGCGCGCCGCGCTGAACGCCCAGCGCAAGCACCGCGGCGAGCCCGAGCTCGACTCCATGCAGTTCCTGAAGCGCGTGCGCGAAAAACTGTCCGTGCTGCAAATCAAGGACGAGCTGCTTCATCGCGCAGTAAATGAAGGTTTTTCCGGCGGCGAGAAAAAGCGCAACGAAATCTTCCAGCTCGCCCTGCTTGAACCAAAGCTAGCAATCCTTGACGAAACTGATTCGGGCCTGGACATCGACGCGCTCAAGGCCGTGGCGGACGGCGTCAACCTGATGCGATCGGCGGAGCGTGCGTTCCTGGTTATCACGCACTACCAGCGCCTGCTCGACTACATCACGCCCGATTTCGTCCACGTTCTGGCCGATGGCCGCATCGTCGAATCCGGCGGGCCGCAACTGGCGCTGGAACTAGAGGCCCACGGCTATTCCTGGGTCAAGGACCGAATCGCACCATGAGCCCCCTGCTCGACTCACTGAAGACGGCGTTCGATGCCTTGCCTGCCTCGCTGGTGGAGGCGAACGCCCTGGGCGACGCTCGCAGGGAAGCGTTGCGCGACGCGTTGACCAACGGGCTACCCAGTTCACGCAGCGAACGATGGAAGTACACGCCGTTGCGTGCCCTAGCCCAGCGCCGTTTCGTCGGCACCGCGCCGACGCCACGCCTGCACCCAGCGGTGATAGCCGACATTCCTTCCCCGCGTCTGGTCTTCGTCAACGGGCAGCTTGATGCCGTGCTGACTCAGATCGCTGAGCTCGAGACTGGCCTGTCGCTGCAACCATGGTCGCTAGCCTTTGCCGATGGCGTGTCCGGTATAGCCGAACCGCTTGAACGCCAAGTCAACCATGGAGACGACGCTTTCGTGCAGCTTAATGCGGCGCTCTCGGTGGACGGGGCGCTACTTCGAGTCGCAACCGACGCGAAAATTACACGACCGGTGCACCTAGTGGTCATAGGCACGCCGGCCGAGGGTGATCTTGCCTGGCATCTTCGGCACGTCATTGACTTGGGTGAGAATTCATCTGTAACGCTAGTTGAACATCATCTGGGCAACGGCACGCATCGCCACTTATCCAACCAATTCGTGCACATACACCTGCAGCAGGGCGCTCGCTTGCTGCACGCACGCTTGCAAGACGAGGATGCCAGCGCAACGATCATTGCCCGTACCGAGGCTGTGCTTGCCGCTGACACGGACTATCGGCGAGTGGACCTGGAACTGGGCGCGGCAATGTCGCGCCACGAACTCAATGTTCATTTGCAGGGCGAGCGCGCCAACCTGACGTCCGGTGGCGTGTTGCTAGCTGGCGGTCGTCGTCATGTCGATACACAGTTGGGGATTGTGCACGTGGCACCAGACACTAGCTGCGACCTGCTTTGGCGCGGCCTAGCCGCTGAGCGCGGCCGCGCGGTATTCCATGGCGGAATTACCATCCGCGCCGGCGCTGACGGCGCCAATGCCGCGCTGTCGAACAAGAATCTGCTGCTGTCGAACGAGGCGGAAATCGACACGCAACCCGTGCTAGAAATCTACGCTGACGAAGTGAAGGCGGCACATGGCGCGACCGTTGGACGTCTCGATGAGTCGCATTTGTTCTATCTGCGTGCCCGCGGCATACCCGAGGCACAGGCCCGCAGCCTGCTGACGTTGGCGTTCGCACGTGAGGCGCTCGGGAGGCTGCTTGACCCAGACTTGATTGAACAGCTCTCACCATCGCTTGAAAACCGCTTGGCCAGCTTGGAGACGAAGCAGTGAATACGTCGCGGTCAGACGAAAGTAGGGACTGGCTGGCTCTTCGCGCAGATTTCCCGGTGCTCTCGCGCACCGTACACGGTAAACCGCTGGCCTACTTGGATTCTGCCAACACCGCGCAGAAGCCGCATCAGGTCATCGACTCCATCGCTACGTTCTATCGCGAGCACAACGCCAACGTGTCGCGCTCGGTGCATGCGCTGGGCATGGAGGCAACCGACGCCTATGAAGGTGCGCGCAAGAAGATTGCTGCGTTCTTGAACGTGCACGCTGAAGACCTGATCCTAACCTCGGGCACGACACAGGCAATCAACTTGGTGGCCTACAGCTTCGCCTTGCCGCGACTGGTCGCGGGCGACGTGATCTTGCTGAGTCGGATGGAGCACCATGCCAACATCGTGCCCTGGCAGTTGATCGCCGAACGCACTGGCGCCGTTATTCGTGTTGCGGAAATTACGCCGGACGGCGAACTTGATCTCAAGGCCTTGTACGCCCAGATGTCGCCACAGGTGAAGATCCTCGGCGTGACGCATGTTTCCAACGTACTGGGCACGGTCAATCCAGTCGCAGATATCTGCCGCGAAGCGCGACGGCACGGCATTGCCACCGTCATCGATGGCTCGCAGGCCGTGCCGCACCGAGCGGTGGATATCCCGGCGATTGGCTGCGATTTCTATGCGTTTACCGGCCATAAGATGCTCGGCCCAACGGGCACTGGTGGACTGTGGGCGCGCCGCGAACACTTGCAGTCCATGCCGCCGTTTTTCGGCGGCGGCGAAATGATCCGTGAAGTGCGCTTTGAAAAAACGACGTTCAATGATCCGCCGCACAAGTTTGAAGCCGGAACCCCGAATATTGCCGGCGTGATCGGCCTAGGCGCAGCGGTTGATTACATGACTGCAATTGGCATGACCGCCCTTGAGGCGCGTGAACAAGCGTTGCTGTCCTATGCCACCGCGGCATTGTCGGCCGTCCCCGGCCTGCGCATCATCGGCCAGGCGCGCGAAAAGGCGGCGGTGATTTCGTTCCTGGTCGAGGGCGCGCACTCGCATGACCTGGCGACCTTGCTTGACTTAGAAGGCGTCGCAGTCCGCTCCGGACATCATTGCGCGCACCCACTGATGCAATTTTTCGGTGTGGCTGCCACCTGCCGCGCGTCATTGGCGTTCTACAACACGACCGACGACATTGATCGCCTCGTCGCCGGCATTGAGAAAGCCCGGAAATTGCTCGGGTGACCGCAGCAAGCGCCTCCAACTTGGTCTATCGGGCCGCGACCACGGACGATGTGCCGGCCATTGTCGCCCTAGTCGAGTCTGCCTACCGCGGCGACGTTAGCCGCGCCGGCTGGACGACTGAAGCGGACATGCTTGGCGGCCAGCGCATTGACCCCGAGGGAGTCATCAGCGATATCCAGGCCGAGCAAAGTCGAATTGTATTGGCGTATCGAGATGGCCAGCTATTGGCCTGCTGTCACATAAAGAAGACCGACGCGGCCGGCTACTTCGGCATGTTTTCGGTCATACCGACCCTGCAGGGCGGCGGGCTTGGAAAGCAAGTGCTAGCCGAAGCCGAGCGGCAGGCGCGCGAAGACTGGTTCTGCCAGCGAATGGAGATGACCGTGATCGACATCCGCGAGGAGCTGATTGCGTTTTACGAGCGTCGGGGCTATCGGCGCACCGGCATCCTAAAGCCCTTCCCGTACGGCGATGCCCGCTACGGCGAACCGAAACGCGATGACCTACGATTCGAAGTTTTGGAAAAGACGCTCTAGTCGATGACCTTCGCGGTTGCTCCTGCCTTGGTTGTATCGACACCCTTCATTGCCAGCAGCGCGCTACAGAGACGACAACCATGACCAACTGGATACGTGTGTGTTCCACCAGTGACCTGCTGCCGGGCGAATTTCAAATTGCTTTTGACGGCGACACCGCCATCGCCGTATTCAACGTCGATGGCACCCTGTTTGCCGTCGAAGACATCTGCACGCATGACGGTGGCGAGCTTGCCGGCGGTCCGGTGGAAGGTTTTGAAGTTGAATGCCCGCGCCATGGCGCCCGGTTCGATTTGCGTACGGGCGAAGCCACCTGCCCTCCGGCCTATCTGCCAATCGCAAAATTTCCGGTAAAGGTTGAGGGCGACGCCGTCTGGACTCGCGACGACCGCTGAGTCTCAAATCGTTTCTTGCGCGGTAATTTTTATCAGAAGCAGCTCACCGCCTCCATCAAGAATCAAGCGATGGACGTTGCCGCTGCTCGGCTCGATGTAGGCCGTATCGCCCTGCTCGAGATGCGACGGCAACAACTGATCTTTGAAGAACGCGTGCCCTGACAAAACGTGCACGATCCAGCGTACGTCAGTCTGCGCAAAAAACACCATTGGACCGACCAGGGGCCGATGCAGCAAGGTCGCATCGACACGGTCCCGTTTCCAAATCAGGTTGAAGTCCTGCGTCGGCCCAGAGACCAGTTCCGCCGATAGATCGCGCTCGCCGGAAAATCGGTGCCTTCCGTGCGGCGGCAATAGTTCAACGGCGCCGTGGCCATCGTCGAAATTCAGACGCATTCCCTCGCCAGCCAGCAGCATGAGTTCGCGATCACAGCCGTCAAACCGTGAAAACGGCCCCGGCTTGTCGACCTCGGCGATTGATACACGCCAGTCCCACTCGGCGCTATCTTCTGGCCAGCGCAAGATTTCGCGCGTCCATCCCAGGCCATTTTTCCAGCGTTCCCGACGGTATTCGTTGGCCGGTAGCAGATGCAGTTTCATGCCCGCATTCTGCGAGTGTCCTCGGCTACTGGCAAGTTGGCGCGAAGGTACTCTCTTGTAAGACCGAGCATGACCGCGAACGGGGTCATGAAGGAGACCAACAGGTGCTTAACTTCACTCAGCTTGGGGCTGCTTCTAGCTTATGTCAGGCAAGAATTGCCGCTCGAGCTCCCTATCCATGCCGCGTTCCAGTAAGGATAGTGCCCAACCTCTTCGACCAAACCGGCCCGCAGCGGGTTCGCAATCAAGTAGCGAACGGTATCGCGTATATCTTCGTCACTTCGAAGCGCATGATCGTGAAACCCCCGGCTCCATAGCCATCCATTGACGCGGGACTGTTCGGGAACGGCCTTGGCCGTGACTGCCTTGAACCGCCCCATGAGTGTCGACAAAGAGTCGGCGGCGCCCAGCTGAACTAGGCCATGCCAATGGTTTGGCATCAAGACCCATGCCAACAGCCGGCTGTCGCGCCACAACCATGGCTGATGAATCGTTTTGCAGACCAGGCGGCTGACCGCAGTGTCCAAAAATATGGGTCGACGAAACAAGCTGGTCGTGGTCAGGAAATAGATTTGTCCTTCTGCGCTTACTCTGCCCTTTCGCAAGGCATTGCTGCCTGGACTTGGATTTTTGCACGCCTTAGAAACCTTGCTGTTCGCGACGATACTCATCGTTTTCCCCAAAGCCGTTGGAAAAGCAATCGCGGTCATGCCCGCTCCCACGATGCTGTTTCGTCGCGGTCATACCCGCTCGCAAGATGCTGTTTCGTCGCGGTCATGCCCGCTCCCACGGTGCCGTCTCTTCGCGATCGTGGCCGCTTTTATCGTTTCGATTGATTACCGAGGGGCGTTTACCTACTGTCGTGCCCGCGCTAGCAAAAACCCGCAACGTCCCTTGACGATGCGGGCCATCGTTACCATCAGTGCGCGACGGGGCGCACGGGCGGTGCCTTGCCGGCAAGCGGCTTGGCGGCAGGCGCAGGGGCGGCGCCGCCAGCGAACACGATGCGTCCGCGGTTCTTTTCGATGGTGGCTAGGCCGATACCTTTCACCGAGGCCAGCTGGTCGGGGCTGCGGAAGGCGCCGTTCGCCTTACGGTAGGCGACGATTGCCTCCGCCTTGCTGGGGCCGATGCCGATCAGGACACGATCAATGGTTTTCGCGTCGGCGGTGTTGATGTTGACCGTTTCCGCAGCCCAAGCGGCCGACGCCAGCAGGGCGGAAAGGACGAGGCTTTTCAAAGTCAGGCTGAACAGTTTCATGGGTATGCTCCGAGGTGTGTTGGGCCCGATCCGGCGCTGCCGTGTCGGTGAGCACAGTCTTCACGTCGCAAGATGGGCGACCCATCGGCCATTTCGTTGCTGAACCCTCGGAATGCACCGCCCTATCGGGTGGGTCTTTTCTGACCCCCGTCGGCTAGAATTGAGCTACACGGGCCAATTGGCTGGAGAATTTCTATGGACAGCAGCAAAACCGACCGCCTCGTGGCCGAGGCCTGGGACGGCGATATCGTTCCGCAGTTGGTCGAGTACATCCGCATCCCGAACAAGTCGCCGATGTTTGACGCCGATTGGCAGAAACACGGGTACATGGACGCCGCCACCGATCTGCTGGCCGACTGGGCACGCAAGCAACCCATCGCAGGCATGACGGTGGAGGTGGTGCGCTTGGAAAACCGCACCCCGCTCATTTACATCGAGGTCCCCGGCGATGGCGACGATTGTGTGTTGCTGTATGGCCATCTGGACAAACAGCCGGAAATGACCGGCTGGGCCGATGACCTCGGCCCGTGGACGCCAGTGCTCAAGGGCGACAAGTTATATGGCCGTGGCGGCGCCGACGATGGCTACGCTATTTTCGGCTCGTTGACTGCGATTCGTGCGCTGAAGGACCAGGGCCTGCCGCACAGTCGTTGCGTGATCTTGATCGAGGCCTGTGAAGAATCGGGCAGCTACGATCTTCCGTATTACGTCGATCACCTCGCCGAACGCATCGGCAAGCCATCGCTTGTCGTCTGCCTCGACTCGGGCTGCGGCAACTATGATCAGCTGTGGTGCACGACCTCGCTGCGTGGCTTGGCCGGCGGCAATCTCACGGTCAACGTTTTGAGCGAAGGCGTGCATTCTGGCGACGCGTCCGGCGTCGTGCCGTCGAGCTTCCGCATCCTGCGCCAGCTGCTGTCGAGATTGGAAGACCAGGTCACTGGCAAGATCTTGATCGATGA
>JBBSAA010000047.1:0-16721 GCA_038252715.1 Lysobacterales bacterium
ATCACCAAGCCCAAACCGGTGCCGCCGAAGCGCCGCGTCGTGCTGCCTTCGGCTTGGCTGAAGGGCTGGAAGAGCTTGGCCTGCTGCTCGGCGGTGACGCCGATACCGGTGTCGGTGATGCGAAATACCACGCGGTCGCTCATGCCTTCGCGCGCGACGAATTCGAGCGCCGCCTCGACGAAACCGGCCTCGGTGAACTTGATCGCATTGGACAGGAAGTTCGACAGGATTTGCCGCAGCCGCAGGCCGTCGGCAAAGTGTGCCGGGCCGATCCGCGGGTCCACGGTGACGGTCAGGATCAAGCCCTTGCTCGATGCCGAGCCGGTGAAGTTGGCCGCCGTCGATTGCAGAAGTTTCGGAAGCGAAATCGTGGTCGGCGCCAGCTCCATGCGGCCCGCTTCGACTTTCGAGAAATCGAGGATGTCGCCGATGATTTGCAGCAAGGAGGCGGCCGACTGCTGGATCACGTGGATCGTGCGTCGCTGCTCGGTATCGAGATTGCTATGCGAGAGCACCTCGAGCATGCCGGTGACGCCAATCATGGGCGTGCGTATTTCGTGGCTCATCGCGGCGAGGAAGCTGCTCTTGGCGATGTTCGCTTCGCGTGCGCTGACTTCGCTGGTACGCAGCTTGTTTTCCAGCTGTTTGATTTGGGTGAGGTCGGTAGCGACGCCGAGGAAGCCGACCTTGCGGCCGGTTTCATCGCGCATCACCGAGGCGGCCAACAACACCGTGACGCGGCTGCCGTCCTTGCGCAGGATCGTCCACTCCTGCGGCGGCAGGCCTTGCTCGATCATGATCGGAATTAGCCGCGCATCTGCCGGCACGGTGCGGTCCAGCGCGGCGGTCAAATGCGCGGCCACACTCGCGATTTCGTCGGCGACGAACAGCCGCTCCATGCCGCGCTTGCCGTTCATGTCCTCGGCGCGATAACCGGTCAATTTCTCTGCGAATGGGTTAAAGCTGCTGAAGCGACCTTCGAGGTCAAGCGACATCACTGCCACGCGCGCGGCGGCGAACAAGGAGCGCTGGAAGACCTCGCTCTGCTGCAGGCTAGCGCGAACGCGCTCGTTGTTTAGCAGCTGGTCGTTGAGCTCATTTTCAAAGCGCTTCACGTCATCACGCATTATCAAGAAGCCATCGAGGACGTCGCCCAGTTCGCCCTCGGCCCGGAACCGCGGCACGGCGTTGTAGTCATGGCGACGCATCTGCAGCGATAGATCGCTCAGGCTTTCGACGCCCTTGTAAATATTGCGAACGATACGCTGCGCGATCAGGGCAAATAGGAGCAGGCCGCCAAGGGTGAATACCAGCCGCAGCAGAATTGCGTCCCGCGCGCGCGTATCTGCAGCCAGCACGCGGCGATCGGCTTCAATCAGCTGCAGGTCGGAGAAATACTTCAAACGCGTCGTCACTGGATCGATCGCTGGATACAGTTCTTGGTCGGCGAACGTGGCCAGCTCGCCGAGGTCCCGGCGCTGCAGGATGCCGCGCAGCTTCATGGCTGCTTGGTCAGCGCGCCGCTTGGCGCCGTTGATTTGCGCGATCATCTCCGCCTGTTCGTCGCTTTGCGGCGCCTTGGCCAAGGTTGACCAGTGCGCGTCGATGCGCTGGCGCGCATCGTCAATCACTTGCACGCCTTCGGGCCAGCTCATCAGGTGGTTACGCACCCGGAACGTGGTGTCGACGTAGTCCAGCCCATACGCATCGGACACCGCCTTGATGCGGCGCAGGTTGCTGAGCGATTCGTTCTTGAGCTGTGACAGTTCGGCCGAGGTGTTGCGCCGCTCCCATTCATCGAGCGCCATCACGCCAATGCTGGCAATCAACATCAGCCCGAACAGGCCGAGCAGCTGTTGCCGGATGCTCAGGGTCCTGCCGAGGGCGATCATCCGGTGCTCAGTGGCGCGTGTTGCGCCAGCGCTGGATCGCCGCAGGCAGCTCTTCGCCCGGCACCGGCGGCGAAATCAGGTAGCCCTGCGCAAAATCGCAGCCCAACTGGGCCAGCAATTGCCACTCTTCCATCGTCTCAACCCCCTCGGCGACGACACACAGGTCGAGTTTGCGGGCCAGGTCGAGGCTGGTTTCGATCACGGCGCGCTTGCGCGGTTGGTCCGGCGAACCGCCGACGAAGCCTTGGTCGATTTTAAGTTCGGTAAATGGAATCTGCGACAGCTGGGTCAGCGACGAGTAGCCGGTGCCGAAATCATCGACCGACAGGCCAAAGCCCTTTAGTCGCAGCCGCGCCAGCAGGCCCAGCCCGCGTGCGGTATCGCTCATCACCGAGCTTTCGGTAATTTCTAGGATCACCATTTCCGGCGCCATGCCGTGCTCACGGATGATCGCTTCGTAACGATCGGCCACTTCTGGCCCGCTGAGGTTGTGCGCCGAGACGTTGACCGAGATCCGCATCGCGTCCAGGCCTTCTTCCTTCCAGCGATTGGCCCATCGGCAGCTCTCGGTCAGCATGTGGGTGGTGAATTTCTCCACCAAACCGCCGCTTTCGATTAGCGGCACGAACACCGCCGGTGGCACCATGCGGCCATCGGCGAGGCGCCAGCGCGCGAGCGCTTCGACGCCGACAATCTTGCCATTGGCGAATTCGGCCTGTGGCTGGAACCAGGGGAAGATTTCGTCGTTGTTCAGCGCCTGCCGCACCTGCTCAAACTCGACGCTGATGGTGATGTCGCCGCCGACAATGGCCGGCGTCGCCTCGTACAGGGACAGCATGTGGGTCAACTTGCCCGGCGACAGCGGCTTTTCGATCGCCCCGAGCACGCGCAGACCTGACGCCTTGGCCATGACCTGCACGGTATGCAGCAGGGCCGGGTCCATCGCACTGACGACGGCGATAGAGCGCGCCAAGCGTTCTTGGGCCACGTGGCCAATGAATTCAACGCCGTCCATGCCCGGCATGTCCAGATCGACCAAGACCACATCGGGCGGCGTCGCGAGGGAGCGCAGCAGGTCTAAGCCCTGGAAGCCGTCCGCGGCTTCCAGCAAGCGAGTCAGGCCCAAGTCCGCCAGCAGGCGTAGACCAAGCCGGCGCTGAAAGCCGTGGTCCTCGACCAGAAGTACCTGAAGCTCGGTCAAACTCATCTTGCTCTCCCCAAGAGCGGCTTACTGAATCTACCCGGCGCGACCGCGTCGGGAAAGCCTGCAGCGCAGCATTGGTCGGTCGGTGTGACGGTGGGGTGGATGGCGGCGGTGATTGGTCGCGGCGTGAACGCCATCCTTATTCAATACGGCAGCCAGCGATCAGACCGGTCGCACCGAGGCGGACTGCTATAATTGAGAGTCTTTGCTCCAGCGTCTTCACAGGTCCCGTCATGTCCGTGCCAGCCCTTCCCGCTACCCCGTCCTTCACGCATGTGCTGGACCCCGAGTACAGCCTCGAGCACAAGTACACGCGCAGCGAGGGGCGTATCTATTTATCCGGCGTCCAGGCCCTGGTGCGACTGCCGCTGATGCAGCAGATGCGCGATCGTGCCGCCGCACTCAACACCGCTGGTTTTATCTCTGGCTACCGCGGCTCGCCCTTGGGCGGCTTCGACTTGGAGCTGTGGAAAGCCAAGAAGCACTTGGCCGCGTCGAGCATTGAATTCATTCCCGGTCTCAACGAAGACCTCGGCGCGACGATGGTCTGGGGCTCGCAGCAGACCAATTTATTCCAGGGCGCGAAGTTCGATGGCGTGTTCTCGATGTGGTACGGCAAAGGCCCGGGCGTGGACCGCTGCGGCGACGTGTTCAAGCACGGGAATGCAGCGGGTACGTCACAGCATGGTGGCGTATTGGCTTTGGCAGCCGACGACCATGCTTGCCGGTCTTCGACCCTGCCTCATGGCTCGGAGCTTGAATTCGTCAGCGCGATGATGCCGGTGCTCAATCCAGCCGGCGTGCAAGACATCCTCGACATGGGCCTGCTCGGTTGGGCGATGTCGCGCTTCACTGGCCGCTGGGTGGGTTTCAAGACGATTGCCGAGACGGTGGAATCCTCGGCCTCGGTGAACGTCAATCCGCACCAGCTCGACATCGTGATCCCCACCGATTTTGAAATGCCCGCAGGCGGCTTGAATATCCGCTGGCCGGATCCGCCGCTGGATCAGGAAATGCGGCTGCACAAATACGCCGTCGCCGCGGCGGTGGCGTTTGCCCGTGCCAATCGCATCGACAAGGTCATCTTCGATTCGCCGAAAGCGCGACTCGGCATCGTCACCACCGGCAAGAGCTACCTCGACGTGCTGCAGGCGCTCGAATACCTCGGCATCGACCACAAGGTCGCCGAGGATATCGGCATCCGCGTCTACAAGGTCGGCATGACCTGGCCGCTGGAGCCGGTCGGCCTGCGGGAATTCGCGCGCGGCCTGGAGGACATCATCGTCGTCGAGGAAAAGCGCAGCTTCATCGAATCGCAGATGAAGGAAGAAATGTTCAACTGGAACAGCGACCAGCGTCCGAGCGTCGTCGGCAAGTACGATGAAAGCGGCGAGTGGATCCTGCCCAGTACCAACGAGCTCACCCCGGCGCGCATTGCGCGCGTGATTGCCAAGCGCCTCGCGCGCTTCTTCACCTCCGAGCACATCACCGACCGCTTGAATTTCCTGGCGGCGAAAGAGAAAGAGCTGGCGCAGCCGCGCGCGAACTTCCCGCGCCCGGCGCACTACTGCTCGGGTTGCCCGCACAATTCCTCCACGGTCGTGCCGGAGGGCTCACGCGCCTTGGGCGGCATCGGTTGCCACTACATGGTGACCTGGATGGACCGCAAGACCGACACCTTCACCCATATGGGCGGCGAAGGCGTTACCTGGAGCGGGCAGGCGCTGTTCACCGATGAAAAGCACGTGTTCCAGAACTTGGGCGACGGCACCTATTTCCATTCTGGCTCGCTGGCGATCCGGCAGTCGGTGGCCGCGAAGGTCAACATCACCTACAAGATCCTGTACAACGACGCCGTCGCGATGACCGGCGGCCAGCCCGTGGACGGCACGCTGACCGTGCCCGACATCGCGCACCAGGTGCGCGCCGAAGGCGTGCAGACCATCGTGGTGCTGTCGGACGACATCGACAAATGGTCGCGTCCGGAGATTTTCCCGAGCGGCGTGGAGTTCCTGCACCGCGACGAGCTCGACGCGGTGCAAAAACGCCTGCGCGATGTGCCGGGCACGACCGTGCTGATCTTCGACCAGACCTGCGCCGCGGAAAAACGCCGCCGCCGCAAGCGCGGCAAGATGATCGACCCGGCCAAGCGCACCGTGATCAACCCCGCCGTTTGCGAGGGCTGCGGCGACTGTGGCGTGAAATCGAACTGCGTGTCGGTGCTGCCGCTAGAAACCGAGTTTGGTCGCAAGCGCGAGATCGACCAGTCCAATTGCAACAAAGATTTTTCCTGCGTGAAGGGCTTCTGCCCCAGCTTTGTCACCGTGCATGGCGGCGGCTTGAAGAAAAAGAAAGGCGCCGGTGCCGAGGTCGACTTCAGCGTGCTGCCCGAGCCGGCCTTCAAGAGCGACCTAGACGAGCCTTGGAATATCTTGATCACCGGCATTGGTGGCACCGGCGTCGTGACGATCGGCGCCTTGCTCGGCATGGCCGCACACTTGGAGAAGAAGGGCGGCAGCGTGCTCGACCAAACGGGCCTGGCGCAGAAAGGCGGCGCGGTCACCACGCACGTGCGTATCGCGAAAGACCCGGCCGACATCCACGCGGTGCGTATTGCCGCCGGTGAAGCCGACTTGGTACTGGGCTGCGACATGGTCGTGGTCAATGACTACTGGGCGCTGTCGAAGATTCGCGCCGACCGCAGCCACGTCGTGCTCAATTCCTATGAAGCCATGCCGGGATCGTTCACCCGCAACACCGAGCTGCAATTCCCGGCCAGCGACATCATCGCGGCCGTGAAAACCGGCTCGGGCGGCCGCGACCCGATGGTCGTGGATGCCAGCGAGCTGGCCTTGGCCCTGATGGGCGACGCGATTGCGACCAACTTGTTCATGCTCGGCTACGCTTGGCAGCAGGGATTGGTGCCAGTGTCATTCGAGGCGCTGATGCGTGCGATCGAACTCAACGGCGCGGCCGTCGAGATGAACCGCAAGGCCTTTGCCTGGGGCCGGATGGCCGCGCACGACATCGACGCGGTCACACGCGCCGCCGGCATTGCCTCGACGACGGTCACCGCCTCCTTCATGAGTGCCGATGCCAGCGCCACGTCGGCGGCCTTTGTTGGCGAAGGCAAGCTCTCGCAGACGCTAGACGAAGCCATCACACTGCGTGCGAAGTTCCTCACCGAGTACCAGGACGCGAAATACGCCGCTCAGTACACTAGCTTCGTGCAGCAGGTTCGCCGCGCGGAATCAGAGCGCACGCCCGGCTTGACCGGCGTATCGGAAGCGGTGGCGCGGTATTACTTCAAGTTGATGGCCTACAAGGACGAATACGAAGTCGCGCGCCTGTACACCACCGGCGATTTCGAGAAGCGCATCCGCGAAACCTTCGAAGGTGACTTCAAGATCCACGCCAACCTCGCACCGCCGATGTTCAGCAAGAAAGACGCCGACGGCCACCTGGTGAAGCGCGAATTTGGCCCGTGGATCTTCACCGCCTTCAAGCTGATGAAGCGCTTCAAGTTCCTGCGTGGCGGTGCGTTCGACCTGTTCGGCAAGACTGACGAGCGCCGCATGGAGCGCCAGCTGATTGTCGATTACCGCAATACCATCGATGAACTGCTGATGGGCTTGGCGATGTCCAACCATTCGTTGGCGGTGGAAATTGCCCGTATCCCCGAACACATCCGCGGCTACGGGCACGTCAAAGAGGCGCACTTCAAGACGGCAAAAGCGAAATGGGATTCGCTGCTGCACGCTTGGCGCGATCCGGCCGCGGAGCGTTCGGCGGCTTGAGCCAAGCTGGCCTGATCAAGTTGAAACAGGGAACGCCCGCGGTGACGCGGGCGTTTTTTCATCTTGGCGGCCCCACGTCGTTCCTAGGATCGCAGTGCCTGCCTACCCTGCAATGATTTGCGGCGGCGATGGGCGTACAGTCGGGGGGTATCTAGCCGCTGTCGGTTGCGCCGCCGCGCGGACAACCGGTGGCAGCGGCTCGCTCCTTCCCACAGGAGGTCACGGTGTTCAAACGCATCCTTATTGGTCTGCTTATTGTGGTTGTTCTGGCGGTGCTCGGACTTACGATCCTGGCCTACCGTCCCAGCATCGACCCGATCACTCCCCCTGCGGCCAACGCGTTTGCGCCAGCACGGGTCTTGCAAGGCGAAGCGCTCGCCGGCGCGGGCTACTGCAGCAGCTGCCACACGGTCAAAGGCGGCGCGCAATACGCAGGCGGCTACCCGATGGTTACCGAGTTCGGCACGATTTATTCAACCAACATCACGCCCGATCCCGACACGGGCATTGGTCGCTGGTCCGAGACGGCGTTCCGACGCGCGATGCATGAGGGCGTCGCACGCGATGGCTCACACTTGTTCCCGGCGTTTCCGTACCAACACTTCAATCAAGTCACCGATGCCGATATTGGCGCGTTGTACGCCTATTTCATGACTCGCCCGGCGGTCAAGGCGCCAGCGCGCGCTCCCGACATCGTCTTCCCGCTCAACTTAAGGATGCTTCAAGCGGGCTGGAAGCTTCTCTACTTCCGCGACAATGCCTATGGCCCGGTCACGCCCGTCGCGGGCCGTTCGGCCGAGTGGAACCGCGGCGCGTACTTGGCCGAAGGGCTGTCGCATTGTTCGGCCTGCCATAGCCCGCGCAACAGCTTGGGCGCGGAGAACACCGGCAGCGATCGCTATGCCGGTGCGCAGATTGATGGCTGGTATGCGCCGCCACTGACCAGCGCCAATACGGCGCCGGTGCCGTGGAACGAAGACGAGCTGTACACATACCTGCGGCAAGGCGCGACTGTCTTGCATGGCGTCGCCGCCGGGCCAATGTCGCCGGTGGTGCATTCGGGCCTAGCGAAGTTGCCCGACGCCGACGTGCGTGCGATCGCGGTGTATTACGCCGACGTCAACGGCGTGGGGAGTCGCGCCGCCGGCGCGAGCGCGGCAACTCTGGAAAAAATTGCCGCCGCTGTAAGTGACGCCAGCCATCCAGGTGCTGATCCGGGCGCAGCGCTGTACGCCAACGCCTGCGGTTCCTGTCATTACAACCACAGCGCGGCGCCGCAATTGCTGCGTCCAGAGCTTGGCCTCAACAGCGCCATCAGCGCGTCCGATCCCAGCAACTTAGTCCAGGCGATCCTGAACGGCATCAGCGTCGAAGACGGGCTGCCGACGGTGATGATGCCGGGCTACTCGCATTCGCTCAGCGATGCCGATGTGGCGCGCTTGGCGACCTGGCTGCGCCGCAGTCGCACGGATCAACCCGCTTGGTCGGACCTTGAATCGCGAGTCGCGGCGATTCGCAAACAATCCAGCCACTGATACCACTGTACCGCCCATGCCTTATTGCGGAGCCACGCCTCATGATCCAGTTCTCGCTTAATGGTCGCCCGGTCACGGTCGATGACGCCGAGTCGCCTTTGCTGTGGGCGATACGCGACGACCTGCGCCTAACCGGCACGAAATTTGGCTGCGGCATCGGTCTGTGTGGCGCCTGCACGGTGCATCTCAATGGCCGCGCGATTCGCTCGTGCATTACGCCGGTGTCGGCGATCGCAGGGCAAGCCATCACGACCATCGAGGGGCTTTCCACCGACGGCCAACATCCGCTGCAGAAAGCGTGGATCACGGCGCAGGCGCCGCAATGCGGTTACTGCCAGTCGGGCCAAATCATGCAGGCCGCGACCCTGCTTGCCGACTTCCCGACACCCACGGACACCGATATCGATGCGGTCATGGGCGGCAGCTTGTGCCGCTGCATGGCCTATACCCGCATTCGCCAGGCCATCAAGCTGGCCGCGGTTGAAATGCAGGCTGCCCCAGCCACAATGCCGGATGCCAACTCGGCGGGAGTGCCCAAATGAGCAAGCTCGGAGGGCCCCTGCCCGATAACAAACCCGCCCTGTCGTTGAGCCGACGCGGATTTTTGATTGGCGCCGCCGGCACCGGTTTCGTGATGGCGTTCGCGCAGGCCTCGCAGCGCATTCCAGCAGCATCGCCATCGGATCTAGTCGCTGCGCGCGCCTTCGAACCTAACCTGTGGTTCGCGATTGATTCGGCCGGCATCGTGACCGTCAATGTGACTCGCGCCGAGATGGGCCAGCATGTCGGCACCGCACTGGCGCGAATCCTTGCCGACGAATTGGAAGCCGATTGGGCCAACGTGCGCGTCAACCATGTCGACAGTGACCCCAAATGGGGAATGATGGTGACCGGTGGCAGCTGGTCGGTGTGGCAAAGCTTTGCGCCGCTGAGCCAAGCTGGCGCCGCCGGCCGCATCACCTTGATCGAAGAGGCGGCGAAACTGCTACGCGTGGCGCCATCGCAGTGTGTCGCACGCAACGGGGTGGTCCGCGCAGGCGGTAAGTCGCTGACTTACGCACAGATCGTCGAACTGGGTGACCTAACGCGCAGCTATAGCGCCGACGAATTGGCGAAAATGCCGATTAAACCGCCTTCAGAACGCCGCCTCGTGGGCGTGGACACGCAGGCACTCGATATCCCCGGCAAGACCGACGGCAAGGCGATGTACGGCATCGACGCTTACGTTGAAAGCATGGTTTACGCGCGTCCGAAAGTGCCGCCGACCCGCAACGGTTCGAAAGTTGTTTCAGTCGATGATTCCGCTGCCAGGGCCATCAAGGGCTACCTCAGCTACACGACCTTGGTTGATCCGTCCAACACCGTGCCCGGTTGGGTCATGGTGTTCGCAACCTCGACGCAGGCGGCTATCCGCGCCGCCGATCTCGTGCAGGTGACCTGGAGCAATGACGACACCGCCGCTGTGTCTGAAAAAGACCTGCTCGACCACGCGGCTAAACTGATCGCCGATCCCAAGGCCGGCGCCTTGGTCGTGGAAGACGCCGGTGTGGATGCCGCCTTTGCAAAGGCGACAACCACGCTCGAACAAACCTATACCACGGCCAGCGTGCTGCATTTCCAGCTGGAGCCGGTGAATGCGCTGGCGTTTGAGAAGGACGGCGTCTGGGAAGTGCATACCGGTAACCAGTGGCAGTCCTTGATCCTGCCAACGCTAGCCAAGGCGCTCGGCGTGCCGGAGACGCAGGTCATCATGCGCACCTATTTGCTCGGCGGCGGCTTCGGTCGTCGCTTGAACGGTGACTACGCGGTGCCGGCCGCGCTGGCCGCAAAAGCGATCGGCAAGCCGGTAAAGATGACCTGCACACGCGCCGACGACGCGCGCTTTGATTCGTTCCGCTCGCCTTCGCTGCAGCGCGTTCGCATGGGCTTTGACGCCAACAAGAAAGTGGTCGCGATGCAACACGATGCGTCGGCTGGCTGGCCGACGGAGGTGATGGTCCCGGCCTTCATGCCGAAGGGCAAGAACGATCGTCCTTATGATCCATTCGCTATTTCTGGCGCCGACCATTGGTACACCGTCGGCGCACATCGCGTACGTGCGCTGTCCAATGACTTGGCCAATCGCTCATTCCGCCCCGGCTGGCTGCGTTCCGTCGGGCCAGGCTGGACGAACTGGGCACTGGAAAGTTTCATGGATGAGGCGGCACATCATGCCGGCGTGGACCCCCTCGCGTTTCGCCTCAGCCTGCTTGATGGCGCCGGCAAGAACGCCGGCGGCCCGCCGAGCGCGGTTGGCGGCGCGCTGCGGCAAGCGGCCGTGCTTAAGCGCGTTGCCGAAATGTCAGGTTGGGGTCAGGCGCTACCGGCCGATACCGGGTTGGGCATCGCGACCAGTTTTGGCCAAGAGCGCGACATGCCGACGTGGGTGACCTGCGTGGCGCGGGTCAAGGTGGATCGTTCGACCGGCGTCGTTCGCGTCGAAAAATTGTTCTTAGTCACCGACGCGGGGACCGTCGTGCATCCCGATGGTGCGCGCGCGCAAACCGAGGGCGCCGCGCTGTGGGGATTGAGCATGGCCTTGCATGAGGGCACGGAGTTCGAGAACGGCCAAGTGCGCGACACCAACCTCAACACCTACACGCCGCTGCGCATGGGCGACGCGCCCGAGCTGCAGGTTGAATTTATTAGCAGCACGGAGGCCGCGGTGGGGCTAGGTGAGCCGACCACTACCGTGGTGGGGCCCGCAGTGGCGAATGCGATCTTCGCCGCCGTCGGCGCGCGACTTCGGCACATCCCGATTCGTCCGGCAGCGGTGCTCGCTGCACTCGCGTCGAAGGCCTAAGCCTACGTGCACGCTTCGAACGCGTCGTCGGGGATCGCCACGGCTCCGTTCGTCGTTGATACGCGCCGGCGCACATCCAGCGGTGACCGACCGCTGTCTGGCGGCGTGCGCGGCGTGCTTGAATCGGCGGCGCTGGCGCTGCGCGCTGGTGAATCACCGACCCTGGTATTTGTGGTGGAAACCGAAGGCTCAACCTATGTCCAGGCCGGCGCGATGGCGCTGTTTGGCGCAAGGCGCGGCCAGGTCGGCTGGTTGAGTGGTGGCTGCATCGAGCCGGAAATCGAACGGGCTGCGCGCGTCGCCGCCGCCAACCTGCGCCTTGAGTGGATGGACCTCGACACCCGTCAGGATGAAGACCTGTTCTCTGGTTCGGCGATCGGCTGCCGCGGTCGGCTACGTCTGGCGGTGTTGCCGCTCGCGGCTTGTCCGGGTTGGGAGAATCTCGTCGAGGCGTGGGCACAGGGCGAGGGTGCACTTGCCGTCTCGTTCGCACTGACTGGGCGGGTGAGAGCAACGGTGGCGCAGCAATCGCAGGAGTGGCTGGTGTCCGTGGGCGAAGCACCACGGCGGGAATCGCCAGCCGACGGCCAAAAGTGGACACTATCGATCGCGGCACCGCCGGCGGTGTTGGTGTTCGGCGCCGGCCCGGAGTCGCCGACGCTACTGCCGCTGCTGCGGACCCTCGGCTTCATGACGACCTTGGTTGAACAACGGCCGCGCTGGAGTGCGCTCGGTGCGCTGGCTGACGCGGTGATTGCAACAGCACCTTCCGCAGCAATGACGCCCGCGATCGCTCAACGCCACTCAATCGCGCTGGTGATGCACCACAACTTCGAGCTGGATCGAGAAGCGCTCGCGGAGCTGGCGTACGTGCCCATCGGTTTCATCGGCTTGTTGGGCCCGGTGCGTCGACGCCAGGATTTATTCAAGGTACTGCCCGCCGCCGCACAAGAAGCCTTGTTGCCGCGACTGCACTCACCGATCGGCCTGCCACTGGGTGGCGAGGGTCCGGAAGCGATTGCACTGAGCATCGCAGCGCAGCTGCAGTCGGCTCGCTTGCGGACCACGCAAGAGGCATGAGCGCAGGGCATATCGTCATCGTCCTCGCGGCCGGAGGCAGTCGTCGGCTGGGTCGTCCTAAGCAGCTGCTCAGGCTACACGGGCAATCGCTACTACGCAGAGCCGTGTTGTTGGCGGTACAGACACAGCCGCAACGCCTGCTCGTCGTGTTGGGCGCCGATGCCGAGCGCATGGCTGACGAGTTGTTGGGCCTCCCCGTTGAAATTGTTCCCAATCCCGATTGGTCCGAGGGGCTAGCCAGCAGCCTGCGTGCGGCGTCCGCCGCCGCAGCGAGCAGCGAGGCCCCTGCGTTGATTCTCGGCTGCGATCAACCGGGGTTGGTTTCGGAGCATCTATTTACGCTGCTGGCGCTGTCGGCAAGTTCGCGTTCGGGCTGCGCAGCAACCTTTTATTGCGAACGTGTTGGCATCCCCGCGGTCGTGTCATCGAAGCTGCTGGCACAGGCGCAGCGCCTGCACGGCGACCGCGGACTGGGCAGCGCACTAAACGACCTGCCGCTCGACGCCATTGGCACCTTGCCGGCGCCCGAACTCGCACACGATCTCGACACGCTGGCCGATTGCGAGCGCGCGATTGCCCAGGGACAACTCGATCCGTTCTGAGCACGTCCTGCCTCGGGCTGGTCTCGTGCTCGTGCTGACATTGCGTCAGCCGAGCTGAGTGGCGCGCTCACTAACGGTGCTTAAGCGTGGTCGTCGCTGGCCGACGAGCGCGCCGGACAGGCCCAGATAGCCGGTAAAAACCGCCGGGCGTTGGCGACCAAGCGCACCGGCCAGCCGTATTCGGCACGCGCGATTCACGCTACCTGATTCACAGTAAGCAGAGTAAGCGCAACGGTACGGCGACGGAATTATGGGATTATTTTCATTGAAGCGCTTTTCATATAGTTCCACTTGGAAATCCGCGGTAGGCTGCGTATCCCCACTGGACAGGCCACGGGACGGCGCCACTGGCCCCGAGCGCGAGGAGCATGCATGCACTATTCCAACGCTGTAATTACCCGTCGTGCCGACCACAATGGCGACGCAGTGCACCGCGGCCACGCGTCCGCAGCAATCGTATGATCGAATTCCAACAAGTTCATAAAACTTATCGCGCCGCCGGCACCGAGACGGTCGCGCTGCAGCCGCTTGATCTGCGCATCAACGAGGGCGAAGTTTTCGGCATCATCGGTCATTCCGGCGCCGGTAAATCCACGCTGATCCGCCTGATCAATCGCCTTGAAACCGCCAGCGGTGGCCGGCTATTGGTTGACGGCGAGGACGTGCTGGCGCTCGACGACGACGCCTTGCGCACGCTGCGCCGTCGAATTGGTATGATTTTCCAGCACTTTAATTTGCTGTCGTCAAAGACCGTCGCGGAAAACGTCGGCTTCCCGCTGCAGCTCGCTGGCGTTGACCGTGCGAGCATCGCCACGCGTGTCCCGGCCTTGCTCGAACGCGTTGGGCTGACGGAATTCGCCAATCGTTATCCTGCCCAGCTGTCGGGCGGTCAGAAGCAGCGCGTCGGCATTGCACGCGCGCTGGCGACCGAGCCGAAAATCCTGCTGTGCGATGAAGCGACCAGCGCCTTGGATCCGCAAACGACGGCGTCGGTGCTGCAGCTGCTCGCACAAATCAACCGCGAACTCGGGCTGACGATTGTCTTGATCACCCATGAAATGGACGTCGTGCGCCGCGTCTGTGATCGCGTGGCGGTGCTCGATGCCGGACACGTCGTCGAGATGGGTCCGGTCACGGACGTCTTCCTGCATCCAAAACACCCGACCACGCGACGTTTCGTTTCCGACGCCGAACATGTCGACGAAGCGGAGTTGCATCGCGGCTTTACCGCCGTCGGCGGCCGGATCTTGCGCCTGACCTTCCTCGGTGACGATACCTATCAGCCCCTGCTGGGCCGCATCGCACGTGAAACCGGCGTCGACTACAACATCCTCGCCGGCCGCATCGACCGCATCAAGGACACGCCCTACGGACAGCTCACGGTGTCCCTGGTTGGCGGTGATGCCGATGCGGCGCAGGCGCGCTTCGCCGAAGCCGGCGTGTTCATCGAGCAGGTGGGGCCATGATGCCGAACTGGTTCTCGCACCTCGACGCCGCCAAGTGGGTTGAGATCGGCCTTGCTACCGGCGACACCCTGCTGATGCTGGCTGGCGCACTGCCGCTGACGCTTTTGATCGGCCTGCCCTTGGGTGTCTGGCTGTTCCTGAGCGGGCAGCCGGCGTCACGCACGCATCCGTTGGTCAGCGCCACACTCGCGCTCGGCATCAACCTGCTGCGCTCGGTGCCGTTTATCTTGCTGATGATTGCGATGATTCCGCTGACCCTGGCCTTGATGGGGACCTCATTGGGTGTACGCGGCGCGATTCTGCCGCTGGTGGTCGGTGCGGCGCCGTTCTTCGCGCGCCTGGTCGAGACCGCATTGCGCGAAGTGGATCGCGGCGTCATTGAGGCCAGCTTGGCGATGGGCGCGACGACGCGGCAGCTGGTGCTGCGCGTGCTCTTGCCCGAGGCCCTGCCAGGCTTGATCGCCGCGGCGACGGTGACGACGATTGCACTGATCGGCTTCACGGCCATGGGCGGCGCGATTGGTTCTGGCGGCCTCGGTGACCTCGCCTACCGCGACGGCTACTTGCGCGCGCACACCGATGTAGCGGTCGTCACGGTCGTGCTGCTATTGCTGATGGTGCAAGGGCTGCAGGTGGGCGGCGATCGCCTCGTCCGTCGCTTCAGCCGACGCTAATTTTTCTTTCTTCATGGACCTTCGAATGAAACGATTGCTTCCTCTGCTGCTGGCCTGCTTGGTCATGCTAGTGGCCTGCCGGCCCAGCGCGCCGGCCGGCGACCGCCTGTCCGTCGCCGCCACCGCGATTCCGCACGCGGAGATCCTAGAGATCGTGAAACCACTGCTGGCCAAGCAAGGCCTGACCTTGGACGTACGCGTGTTCAGCGATTACGTGCAGCCGAACGATCAGGTCGCGCAAAAGCGCATCGACGTCAATTATTTCCAGACCCAGCCCTACCTCGATGCCTACAACCGTGATCGCCGCACGAACTTGGTGACGATCGTCGGCGTGCATGTCGAACCGTTCGGCGCGTACTCGCGCAAATACAAATCGCTGGCCGAGGTGCCGGTCGGCGCCGACGTGGTGATTCCCAATGACCCAAGCAACAACAGCCGCGCCCTGATCTTGCTGCACAAGGCCGGCGCGATCACGCTCAAGGACCCGACCAACGCCTTGGCAACGCTGCGCGACATCACCGCCAATCCCAAGCAGTGGAAGTTTCGCGAGCTCGATTCGGCCATGCTGCCGCGCGTGCTCGACCAAGTCGATCTGGCGCTGATCAATACCAATTACGCGCTCGACGCCGGGCTCGATCCGACCAAGGACGCGCTGGCCATCGAAGGCAGCGACTCGCCGTACGTGAATTTCCTGGTCGGGCGCGCGGACAACCGCGACGATCCGCGCGTTAAAAAACTAGCGGCCGCGTTAACCAGCCCAGAAGTAAAAGCCTTCATTGCCAGCAAATACAAGGGCGCGGTGTTACCCGCGTTCTGATTCGGCACGATCGTTTTCGGCGCGTTGCCGCGTGTGAACGCAGCAATACGCCAACACGGCCGCCGTGGATCATTTCTTGTAAGGACGTGATCGCCTGACGACGCGCGGCCGTTGAACTTGGCATCGGTGGCGGCCATGGCTTGGTCCGGGGGTCGCTGGCGGGGTCGTCGACTTAGCGGCTCGGTCGAGCCCTGCGCCGGCGTCGGGCTCCTAATGAAACCCTCCCGCCGACGCGTGCAGGTAGGCATCGGCATCGCGGTCGAGGCCCTTGGCATCGAAAGGCGCCGGACCGAAGGTGTCGAACCACGGTTCGATCCGCTACAGCTCGATTTCGATCTCAGGGCACGGGCTGATCAACGCCGCGCGTGGCGGATCCGTCCGGTTGCGATCGCGTACAGGTCGCGGCGCATCGGTGCCGGGAACGGCGAACGCGATTGGCAGTGCCGGACGATCAGGGTGTCGTCCTGCGATTGGCCCAGTGCCGTGGCCAAATGCTCGCTATCGTCGTGCATCGCCTGATCGATGCCGA
Source organism: Lysobacterales bacterium (assembly GCA_038252715.1). Taxonomy (GTDB): domain Bacteria; phylum Pseudomonadota; class Gammaproteobacteria; order Xanthomonadales; family Xanthomonadaceae; genus Arenimonas. Next base: position 16,439 of record JBBSAA010000047.1, read on the forward strand.
ATGCGGCCTGCGCCAGCGACTGCATCTGCCGAAGCCGACGCACACGTCGGCGCAGGCGATGCCAGGCCTCGTCGCGGCCAGGGTGTTTGTTAGCGCGTTTTTCGGCCTTTGCGACCCGACGCCTAGCGTGATCCAGCGAGGCCATCGCGGTTTGGCAATCCACCCGCTGCCAGGGCAGACGGCCGACGAACACCAGTGCGCCCTTGATTCTTCGTCGACGGGAAGCGAATCCTGCGTCTCGCGCCATTGCCGCCGCCAACACGGTTTCGCGTCGCTGCTCGGC
>JBBSAA010000048.1:0-16398 GCA_038252715.1 Lysobacterales bacterium
CCGCAGTACTATCAGGACATGGCCGAGAAGCTCGCTGCCGATACCCCCGGCGCGTACTTCATCAACCAGTTCGGCAATCCCGATAACCCACTCGCGCACGAAGAAAGTACCGCGCCCGAAATCTGGAAGCAGATGGACGGCGACATGGATGCCATCGTCTTCGGCTGCGGCAGCTCGGGCACGATGACCGGGCTCTCGCGCTATTTCGCCAAGCACGCGCCGCATGTCGAACTGATCCTCGCCGACCCGGTGGGCTCGATCCTCACCCAGTACATCAATGAGGGTGTGCTCAGCACCAAGTCCGGCAGTTGGCTGGTGGAAGGCATCGGTGAAGACTTCCTACCGGAGATCTCGGATTTCACCCGCGTCAAGAAGGCGTATGCGATCACCGATAAGGAGAGTTTCCTTGCCGGCCGCGAATTGCTAATGAAGGAAGGTGTGCTCGGTGGTTCGTCCAGCGGCACCTTGATCGCGGCCGCGCTGAAATATTGCCGCGAACAAACCACGCCCAAAAAAGTAGTGGTCTTCGTTTGCGACACCGGCAACAAGTACCTGTCGAAGATGTACAACGATTATTGGATGCTTGATAACGGCTTCCTTGAGCGCCCAACCACGGGCGACCTGCGCGATCTGATCCTGCGACCGTATGCGCAGCGCGACACCGTCGTAGTTGGCCCAGTCGACACGCTGGCCGTCGCCTACCAGCGTATGAAGATGTACGACGTCTCGCAGCTGCCGGTAATGGACGGTGAGAAAATCGTCGGCATCGTCGACGAAAGTGACGTGTTGTTGCATGTCTACGGCGACGAGAAGCGCTTCACCGACCTGGTATCGACGGCGATGGTCAGTAAGCTCAATGTGCTGGAAGTCACCGCGCCAATGGAATCCTTGCTGCCGGTCTTTGATCGCGGCCAAGTGGCCATCGTCATGGATGGGCCGAAGTTCCTCGGCCTGATTACCCGTATCGACCTGCTCAATTACCTGCGCCGTCGCGCCCAATAAGCGCGCAACCCCTTCTCCCGCCGGGAGAGGGCTGGGGCGAGGGAAACCTCGCCCGGAAATTCCAGAGATCACGAAATGTCCGACAACAAAAACCTCGCTATCGGCACCCGCGCTATCCACGCCGGGCAATCGCCTGACCCCAGCACCGGCGCAGTGATGACGCCGATCTACGCCACGTCCACCTATGTGCAAAGCAGCCCGGGCGTGCACCAAGGTTACGAGTACTCGCGCAGCCATAACCCCACGCGGTTCGCCTACGAGCGCTGCGTCGCGTCGCTGGAAAGCGGCAGCCAGGGCTATGCGTTTGCCTCCGGGTTGGCGGCTACCTCCACCGTGCTCGACATCCTCGACGCCGGCAGCCACGTCGTGTGCATGGACGACGTGTACGGCGGCACCTACCGATTGTTCGAGCGCGTGCGCCGGCGTTCGGCCGGCCTCGACTTCAGCTTCGTCGACCTCAACGACATGGCCGCGCTTGAAGCCGCAGTCACGCCGAAAACAAAGCTGATCTGGTGCGAAACTCCGACCAATCCGCTGCTCAAAATCGTCGACATTGCGCGCCTCGCTGAATTCGCCCGCAAGCGCGGCATCTGGCTGGCGGTCGACAACACCTTCTCCTCTCCCATCCTGCAGCGCCCGCTCGAATTGGGCGCGCACCTGGTCATGCATTCGGCGACCAAATACCTCAACGGCCATTCCGACATGGTCGGCGGCATGATCGTCGTCGGCGACGACGCGCACTTGGCCGAGCAAATGACCTTCCTGCAGAACGCGGTCGGCGGCATCCAAGGTCCGTTCGACAGTTTCCTCGCGCTGCGCGGCCTCAAGACCCTGCACCTGCGTATGAAAGCGCATTGCGAGAATGCGGCTTACCTCGCCGACTGGCTGCAGTCGCATCCGGCGGTCGAGAAAGTGGCTTACCCGGGCTTAAAGTCGCACCCGCAGCACGAATTGGCAAAATCGCAGATGCACGGCTTCGGCGGCATGGTCAGCGTCTGGCTTAAGGGCGGCCTGCCGGCCGCGCGCCGGTTCATGGAGCGCACCGAACTGTTCGCCTGCGCCGAATCCTTGGGCGGCGTTGAGAGCTTGGTCAACCATCCGGCGATCATGACCCATGCCTCGGTGCCAGCCGATCGTCGTGCCGCGCTGGGCATCACAGATAACTTGGTGCGCTTAAGCGTGGGCGTGGAAGATGTCGCGGACTTGCGCGCCGACATAGAAAACGCAACAAGGGGCGACTGATGCGCGGTAGCTTTCGCGTCAGCGCGCAGGAACGTGCACAGTGAATCCGAACCAGCCGCTGTCCTTGAGTCCGGTCGAAATGACCGGCAGTGCTTGGCGTCACCGCAACTTGATCTTTCAAATGGTGCGGCGCGAAGTCGTTGGCCGCTACCGTGGTTCCCTGATGGGACTAGCTTGGTCGTTCTTCAACCCGCTGCTGATGCTGGCGATTTTCACCTTCGTGTTCTCGGTGATCTTCAAAGCGCGCTGGGGCACCGGCGGTGACGACAAGATTACGTTTGCGATCATGATCTTCGTCGGCCTGATCGTGCACGGTCTGTTTTCCGAATGCGTCAATCGCGCGCCGGGCTTGATCCTGTCGAACGTCAACTATGTCAAGAAAGTAATTTTCCCTATCGAAGTTTTGCCTTGGGTAGCGCTGGGTTCGGCGCTTTTCCATGCCGCCGTGAGCCTGGTGGTCCTGCTGTTGGCGCAGTTGGTTTTGGATCATCACCTGCCTTGGACCGCGGTGCTGTTTCCGCTGGTGTTGCTGCCGCTAATCCTGATTACGATGGGATTGGCGTGGTTTCTGTCGGCGCTGGGCGTGTTCGTGCGTGATATCGCCCAAGTGACTTCGATGGTCACCATGATCTTGTTCTACCTGTCGCCGGTAATTTATCCAGCCAGCGCGCTGCCGCCGCGCTACCAGCCGTGGATCCAAGCCAATCCGCTGACCTTTGTGATTGAAGAGGGGCGCAAGACCTTGATCTACGGGATGGTCCCTGACCTCGCCGGCTGGTGCGTCGCCGTTGCCATTGGCTTGGTCGTCGCGTGGGCAGGTTTCGCTTGGTTCCAAAAGAGCCGCCGGGGGTTTGCCGATGTGCTGTGACTGCGGGTCGATCGTCGCGAGATACGCACCGGAGCTTAGCCATGGCTACTGACGGCTCCGCAATCAGCGTGCGCAATTTGTCGAAGTGCTACCAGATCTACGACCAGCCCAGCGACCGCCTGAAACAGTCGCTATTTGCCCGCATCGATCGCTGGCGGGGTCTGACTGACAAGCGCTATTTCCGCGAGTTCTGGGCACTTCGCGGCGTGTCGTTCGAGGTCGGTCGCGGCGAAACGGTGGGCATTGTCGGGCGGAATGGTTCCGGAAAATCCACCTTGCTGCAGATGATCTGCGGCACCTTGTCGCCCACTGGCGGTGAGATTGAAACGCACGGTCGCGTTGCCGCCTTGCTTGAGCTTGGCTCGGGATTCAATCCCGAGTTTACTGGCCGTGAAAATGTCTATCTCAACGGCGCAGTGCTGGGCCTGTCGCGTGAGGAGCTGGAGCGTCGCTTCGACGCTATTGTCGAGTTTGCCGACATTGGCGATTTCCTCGACCAGCCGGTCAAAACCTATTCCAGCGGCATGGTCGTGCGGTTGTCGTTCGCGGTGGCGATCAATGTCGACCCGCAGATCCTCGTCGTTGACGAAGCGCTGGCGGTCGGTGATGAACTGTTCCAGCGCAAATGCTTCGCGCGCATCGAGGCCATCCGCGATGCAGGTGCGACGATTCTTTTTGTTTCGCACTCCGGCGGCACCGTGGTCGAACTTTGCGACCGTGCGGTGCTGCTCGACGGCGGCGAGATGATTGCCCTGGGCGCGCCCAAACAAATCATCGGCAAGTACCAGAAGCTGCTTTATGCGCCGGCCGCCAAGCGGGCCGAGATTCGCGCGGAAATCCTTGCGTCAGGTACCCAGCCACTCCTGACGGCAGCGGAGGCAGTAGCACAGGTGGCCGTAGAGCCGCGTCGCGCCTCGCTGGAGCATGAGCCCGAGCCCGAGGAATTCTTCGACGAGGGCCTGCGCCCGCAAAGCACGGTCTATTACGAGTCGCTGGGTGCACGCATCCAGTCGCCGGAGGTGCTGACGCTGGCGGGCGATCGCGTCAACTGCCTGCGCCGCGGCAAGAGCTACCGCTACGTTTACAAAGTGGCGTTTGATCGCGATGCGCGAAACGTCCGCTTTGGCATGCTGATCAAGACCCTGTCTGGCGTAGAGCTCGGCGGCTCGATATCAGCGCCCATTGCTAGCGACGGCTTGGCGCTGGTTACGGCCGGCACGACGATTGCCGTGGAATTTCGCTTCACCTGCAGCGTCAATCCGGGACTGTATTTCCTCAATTCCGGCGTTCGCGGCGTGATCGGGGAAGAAGAAACCTTTCTGCACCGTGTACTCGACCTGCACATGTTCCGCGTGCTGCCGGTGTCTGACAATCACGCCACCGCGATGGTGGATTTCTCTTGCGTTGCCGAGCTGCAAGTCAGCCAGCCGGTGCAGTGATGGGCAAAAGAAGCATGAACAGCGACAAACAGCCCGGACGCCTGATCGTCGTCCTCGGCAGCCATCGCAGCGGCACCAGCGCGATCACGCGCGGACTACTCGCGCTTGGCGTCGAACTCGGCGAGCACTTGCTGCCACCGGTCGCCGGGGACAACGATAAGGGCTACTGGGAAGATGCGGACATTAACGAGCTGCACAACGACCTGCTTGCGCATCTTGGCGTGAGTTGGTCGGACTTGGCTTGGCCGAGCGACAGCGATCTTTCCCGTGAGGACTTGGCGCCGTTCAAGTTGCGAGCGCTGGAAATTTTGCGCGGCAAGGTGGGTAACCGCCCCGTGTTCGGACTAAAGAACCCGCGGATATCACGCTTGTTGCCGTTCTGGAAAGAGGTGTTCGCGCGCTTGGGCCGAGAGGTGGCGTATGTCATCGCCGTGCGCAATCCGATGAGTGTGGCGCGCTCGATCGCGCGCGATGGGCTTCGCGGTGATATCCCCGCCGAGAAGGCCCACTACCTGTGGCTCGCACATATGGTGCCGAGTGTGCTGGGTAGCACCGGAAGTGCCCGAGTCGTCATCGATTACGATCGCTTGCTGGCTGACCCGCGATTACAGTTGGCTCGTCTCGCTGCTGCCTTGGCTTTGCCCGCGGCGTCGCCGCTGGCGCTTGCCGAGTACGCCGACGGTTTCCTGCAGACGGATTTGAGGCACGCGCGCTTTCAAGCGGACGATTTTGCGCTGGCGACCGAGCTGCCGCCGGAGGCTGCCGAAGCCTACCGCCTGTTCGACCAGGTTGCCGCCGACGACGCAACGCTGGAGGACGCAGCACAGCTGGCGACATTCGAGGCGCTCGGTGAACGCCTGGCGCAGATGCGTCCAGTTTTTGACCTTGTTGGCGATCGCGAACACAAGATCGACGCACTGACCCAGACGCGTGACGAGCAGTCGCGGGTTTTGCATGAGCGTAGCGAAAATTTGGCCGCGCACTCGGCGGCCTTGACCGAACGCGGGCAGCAGCTTGAAAAATTGATGCAGAGTTTGGCCCACCGCGATGCCGAGACGACACGTATCGCCGGCGAATTCTCCGAGCGCGAGCGGCAGCTCTTCGACAGCCATGCCGTGGCGTTGGTCGCTTACGGCGCGGCGCTGGAAGCAAAAGAACACACGCTAGCCGTACAGACGCAGGAACTTGCGAGCCTCAACGCACGGCTTGCGGCGCAGGAAAGCCAAACGGCCGAGCTCATTGCCCGCATCGATGAGCAAGGGCAGGAAGCCGCTCGACTCCACGAACGCATTGCCGGACAGCAGCAGGAAGCGGCCAGTCTGACCGATCAGATCGGCGCACTTGAACACGCTGCCCAGACGCTGGCGCAGCAGATCAACGCGATGGAGCAGCAGGCCTCTGACGACGCACAACAGCTGGCCGCGCGTGAGGCGACGATTGCCACGTTTACCGAAGCCCTGTCGCGCAGCGAGGCAGGCGCGAATGACTTAAGGCAGGTTTTGGACGCGACCACCCAAGCGCTGGATGAATCCGCCCGCGGTCTCGAGGAAAGCCGCCGCCATGGTGATGCGCTTGCGCGTGAGCTTGAACGCGAGTCGGACCGTTTCGTGGCGTCCGGTGAACGGATCATTGCGCTTGAAGCCATGCTGGTCGAGCGCGAGCAGTTTCTTGGTTTTATGCAAGAAAGTAATGCGCAGCTTTCAGCCGATCTGGCGACAATGCGCGCTGAAGCGTCAACCTTCGGTGCGAAATGCGGTCGTGCACTGACGCGCTGGCGTGCGCGTTGGGCACCCGTGGATAGTTTTGCCGGCCGATGTGTGACGCGCGCAGGTCTGTTTGCATCGGTCACTGCCCGTCAGGGTATCGCTACTGCGACGAGGATGGGCTGGCGCGCGCTGACGCGCCGCACTGCGCCGCAAGCGCTCGCGTCATTGCCGGCGTCATTGCCTGCCCTGGGCGAACGAACGCCACTGCAGACCGATCATCCGCAGCTTGCCGCGTGGATTGACGCCAGCGAACCCGACGCAGCGGCGCTGGCACATCAGGTCGAGACAGCGGCGACGTTCGCCTATCGTCCGCTGATCAGCGTCGTCATCCCGGTGTATCGCGTGCCGCGCGACGTGCTTGAGGAAACCTTGGCCTGTCTCGAAACCCAGACCTACCCGAACTGGCAGGCCTGCCTGGTCTGGTCGGACACCGTCGATACCGAGGGCTGGCGCTGGCTTGAGCAGCGCGTCGCTGGCGATGCGCGCTACAAGGCTGCGTGCTTGGTCGAGAACGGCGGCATCTCACGCAATTCCAACCAAGCGCTGGCCTTGGCGACCGGTGAGTTCATTGCCTTGCTCGATCACGACGACACGCTGACGCCGTGGGCCCTGTACGACGTCGTTGCCTTGCTCCAATCCCAACCGGACTTGGACTTCATCTATTCAGACAAAGACTCGATCTCGGCCGATGGCGGCTTGCGCCTAAACGCGCTGTTCAAGCCTGACTGGAGTCCCGAGATGCTGCATTCGGTGAACTACCTGACGCATTTGAACATCATGCGGACAGCGCTCGTGCGCGAAATCGGCGGCTGGGTGCCTGAAACCGACGGTGCGCAAGACTGGGACATCTTCTTCCGCCTGACTGAACGCACCTCGCGCATTGCGCGCATTCCGGCGATCCACTACCACTGGCGCATCTTGCCGACCTCGACCGCGACCGGCCTGCAAGCCAAGCCATACGCCGCGCTCGGCCAGCTTAAAACCCAGCAGGCACACTTCCGTCGCAAGGGCTTGCCTGCCGAGGTGACGCCGACGCCTGAGGGCCTATTCCACGTCCGATGGCCGGTGACGCCGCAATCTGTCGATATCGTGGTGATGCAAACCGGATCCGTCGCCGACATCGTCACCGTACTCGACATGCTGCGCGCGGGGACCCAGGCCGCGATTGGTTCGATCCGGGTGTTGCACACCGACCGAGACGTGCGTGCGCTGGCACCGTTTACCGCCGTCTGGGGTGACGCATTCGCCACCTTGCGGGTGCCGACGGCCGACTGGCGTCGGGCAGTGGCGGGGCCAGAAAGCGATGCCGCGCGTATCTTGCTGCTGATCGACGGTCGCGCCATGGGTTTGTCGCCAGATTTGGTCGATGAGCTTGCCGGCTGGGTGGGACACCACCCTGAAATTGCTTGGACCAGCGCAATCGCGCTGCACTCCGACGGCACGGTGCTGGAGGCAGGGCGAGTGATCGGTACCGCCGGCGAATCTGCGCCGCTGTTTCACGGCAGCGCATTGTTTTCGTTTGGTTGGTTCGGCGGTCCGCTGTGGTACCGCAATATGCGGGCCGCATCGCCGTATGCGATTGCCATGCGCCAAGGTGACGCCCAAGCCGCCATCGCGGCGATGGCGGCACAGAGCGGCAAGGCAAGTGACTTCTCCGCGCTGTGCCTGCAGCTGTCGGCGGACGGCCGCCGCGGCCTAGTAAATCCGTTTGCCAAAGTGTATTTCGAGTCGATGCCGGAAGTGGAATGGCCAAATGATGGCCGCCTCTACTCGGCCGACCCCTACTTCAATCCCGCCTTCGACCAGGTCAGCCCGCTGCGCCTGCAGTCCCGACCTGTGAAAGAAAGCCAATGAAACGATTGCTCAAGTCCGCCGTGCAGCGCCTGTCGGATCGCGTGCTCGGTCCGGCGCCCAAGCCCGCCACTTGGGCCGGTTACACCAGTGATGCGTTGCAGTTGGCCAACATCATTGATTGCCTGCCATCGCAGTTGCTTGAACCGCAGCAGCATCCAGAGCGCATCACCGCGCCGGTCGCCGAGCGGGTTTGCAACTGGTACCTGCCGGCATTCGACAGCCCGTTTTACGGCGGCGTGATGACCATCCTGCGCCTGGCCGATTTCCTGCAGCGGCGCCACGGCCTGCGTCAGCGCATCTTGATTTGTGGCGGCGGCGTGCGCGCCGCTGACGTCAGCGCCAGCGTCGCACGGGCGTTTCCCGGGCTCGCTAGCGCCGAGGTTATCGTGCTCGACAGCGTCGCGGCGATCCAAGGCATACCCGCCTCAGATTATTCGGTGGCCACCCTGTGGACGACGGCCTACGTCCTGCTGGGCGTGCAAAACACGGGTCTGAAGTTCTACATGATCCAAGACTTCGAGCCGGCGTTTTATCCTGCGGGCAGCACCTATGCGCAGGCGGAGTTGAGCTACCGGTTTGGTTTCTACGGTATTTGCAATACGGTCACGCTGAAGAAAATTTACGAAGCCGACTACGGCGGCTGCGCCGAGGTGTTGCGCCCCAGTATTGATCGCACCGTATTCTACCCGGGGCCGGCACCCGCATCGTCGCCGCGTCGGCTGTTTTATTACGCCCGGCCGGGCACGCCGCGCAACGGCTTCGAGCTTGCAGCAGCGGCCTTGACGCGCCTCAAGCAGCGCTTCGGCGACGGGCTCGATATCGTTTGCGCCGGCACGGGCTGGAATCCAAGCGAATTCGGCCTCGATGGCGTCGTGCGCTCGGTAGGCATGTTGCCGTATGCCGCCACCGGCGATCTGTACCGAAGCTGCCACGTCGGATTCGTCATGATGATGACCAAGCACCCGTCCTATCTGCCGTTCGAGTTGATGGCCTGCGGTGCGACGGTGGTTACCAACTACAACGACGCCAATACCTGGCTGCTCAAGGACGGCGTCAACTGCCTGTTGTCGCCGCCGACCGCCTCGTGCCTGGCCGCGACCCTGGCCCATGCGCTTGAGCAGCATGAGACGCTTGCCCCGCTGCGTGCGCGGGCAATCGACAGCCTTGCCGCCACGGTTTCGGACTGGGATACCAGCCTCGAATCGATTGCCCAGTTTATGCTTGACCCGCCAGCGGACTTCGCTAAACGTCCGCCGTTCGGTCATTCTTTCCTCGCCACCCAAGCTACCTGACCCAAGGAGAGTTCCATGTCCCCCCGCACCCTCGCGCTTGCCGCAGCCTTTGCTGCCGCCCCCCTGATGCTCGTTGCCTGTGGCGAATCTCCGAAGCCGCCGGTCGAAGATGCACCGACCGCCGAAGTCGCGGCGCCGACGGAAGCCGCGCCCGCAGCGGCTGAAGCTGCGCCATTGTCTGAGGCGGCAAAGACCTATGAAGGCAAGATCGTCCACCAGCCGCCAGGCGCCGGTGGCAAGGAAGACGGTTGGTACCTGGTCAAGGACGGCAAGCGCCGCTGGATTAGCGACGGTGCTTGGCTTGGGAAGAATGGCTACCAAGCGGCCGACGTGATTGAGATCAGTGCTGAGGATTTCAAATCCATCGTCGAGGACCCGGCCCCGCTCGCGCTTTAAGCGCGCGGTTGCCAGACACCTAGCTTATGAGCTCACCCTTGCCCGGCATGCTGCTGCGTTCGCCCGGGTCGCCGTTTGGTGACCGGGTGTTTTACGTGGAGACTGGCCGCCGCCATTGGGTGCATGATGGTGCTTGGCTCCTCGAGAACGGCTTCTCCTGGCATGACGATGTGTACGACGTCCTGCCGGGCGTACTCGAGAACTTCCTGGACGGCGGTGATGTCTCCGCGCTTGTCGAGGAAACTCCGGCGCTACCCAAGCCGTCACCACCGTCGCCGCGTCCGGCTCCGGCCTTGCCCGGCTTGCTGCTGCGCTCGCTGCAGTCTCAATTCGGTGAGCGCGTGTTCTATGTGGAAAACGGAAAGCGGCAGTGGGTATACGACGGCGACTGGCTGAATGAAAACGGATTCTCGCTAGCGGACGACCTGCTCGACGTCCTCCCGCAGGTGCTCGAAAGCTTCCTAGATGGCGGTGATATTTTGAATTCCGTGGAGGAAGAGTCGGCATTGCCAGTCGCCGAATCGCCACCCCGGCCGACGCCGAGCTTGCCCGGTGTGCTGCTGAGATCGCTAGATTCAGAATTTGGTGAGCGGGTTTTCTATGTGGAAAACGGCAAGCGGCAGTGGGTGCACGATGGCAGTTGGTTGTTAGAAAACGGTTTTGTGTGGCCGGACGATGTCCGCGACGTCGACGCAGCCGTGCTCGAGAATTTTGTGGACGGCGGCGATTTTTCCCCGCCGGTCGCTGGCTCCGATTCAAAGGCCGATATCTCGCCGCCGCCGGTGCGACCGGCTCCGATGTTGCCCGGCCTGCTGATGCGTTCGCTGGACTCCGAGTTTGGTGAGCGCGTGTTCTATGTTGAAAACGGCAAGCGCCATTGGGTGCGAGACGGCGAGTGGATGACCCGGCACGGCTTTGTATTTCCTGATGACGTCGTGGATGTGACGCCGAACCAACTCATCCACCTAGCCAACGGCAGTCCTGCGCCGGTCCGCGTCGCCGCAGACTTGGACGTCCTCGGCAAGAACCTTGGCAGCTTGGATTTGCGCGAGATCGCCGCGGCGTCCCTGCGTGGGATCGGCATTGAATTTGGTCCAGGCGCATCGCCATTCCCGGTACCTTTGGAATGTCACCCGCTTTACGCTGATATGTATTCTTACCAAGCGCTGCGTTCGCACCTGTATCCGGGCCAAACTGCGCATCAGGTCGTTCGGCCCGATTTCGTCACCGATTTGCAGACGCTATCCGGTATCGCCGACGAATCCCTGGATTTCGTCGTTGCCTGCCACGTTATCGAACACACTGTAAGTCCCATTACCGCTTTTGCCGCCTGCCACCGCGCGCTGCGGCCAGGGGGGTCGATGGTGCTCGTCGTGCCGGATTTCGAGAAAACCTTTGACCGCAGCCGTGAACTGACGCCTCTGCAGCATTTTATTGACGATCATGTCGCGCCCTCGCGAGAGCGCGATCACGGCCATTTCCTCGAGTTCTATACCCGCGTCTTCCCGCCGTCAGACCCGGCGGATATCCCGGCCTTGGCTGAGAAAAAGCACGCGGAAGATTTTTCAATCCATTACCACTGTTGGAACCACGACTCGTTCGCCGACATGGTGGCTTGGATCAATCGCGATGGCGCGTGGTCGAGCGTTTGGTCACATCCGACCTTGCCTGGTCCGGAAAATATCGAGTTTTATTTCGTCCTGACCAAATAGGATCGTGCCCATGCCTCGGCTCATGCTGCCAACGCTCGAACATCCTGGGGTCCGGTCGAGGGCGTGCCGCGAATGAGCGCACGCTTGCTCACAACGCTGGCGCTCAAAGACTTGGTGGATGAGGGCGCCGGCCAATGGTTAGCCACCGGCATTGATCCACAGTTCCTGCTCAGCCGTGTTGATTCCGACGAGTCGGCTGTGCCGTCTTTTCCTGCTGGGTGGTACCTGCTCGATTTTGATGCGCAGGCCAACGACGGTGACTTGATCGAGCCCGCGCTATATCCCGATTACGGTGACGGCTTTTGGGAGCACGAACGCATTTCCTTGAATGCGTTACAACGAAGCCCTTCCGGCGGCCTGCGCGGGATTGTGCACCTGTCGTGGTCGGCGCGCGCGTTGCGCTTTGATCCTTGCGTGCGTCAGGCTTCGCTAAGACTTGGCGCTTTGCGGCTAAGTCGCGTCGGCCGTGCTCGCGCCTGTCTATCGATGTTGCATCTCACCGAGGGCAACCGACACGGACGATCTGTGACCGGTCGGATCAAGGATGCGCTCGTGATGCTGTGGCGCCATGGTCCGCGTGCGCTTGGTGATTCATTGTACGGTTGCGAGATCGGCCGCAGCGTCTCGCAACCCATGCCTTACCGAGACTGGATTGCGCGCTTTGACGACGATTCCAGCGTTTCAAGGTCCGCGCGATCAAAGCTTGCGAACGGTGCCGGCGCCGCACCGAAATTCTCACTGCTGATGCCCACCTACAATACGCCAGCCGCCTGGCTCGAGGCCTGCGTCGATAGCGTGCTTGCACAGTGCCATGACGACTGGCAACTCTGCATCGCCGACGACGCCAGCACTGCGCCCGAAACTGTTGCCGCGTTGGCACGCCTCGACGGCCGTGACCCACGCATTACTATCGTGCGCAGGCCGAGCAATGGCCATATTAGCGCCGCCTCCAACAGCGCCTTGGCGCTGGCGACCGGTGAGTTCGTCGCGCTGCTTGATCACGATGACCTGCTGCATCGTGATGCGCTTGGCGATCTAGCCGCCGCGCTGGACGCGCATCCGGACTGGGACCTCGTGTTTAGCGATGAGGACAAACTGGATCACGATGGCCGAACCGACCCCTATTTCAAGCCTGATTTCGATCTTGACCTGCTCCGCGGCCACAACTGCATCAGCCACCTTGCCGCCTATCGTCGCAGCGTCGTGCACGCAGTCGGCGGATTTCGCGAAGGGCTGGAAGGCAGCCAAGATTGGGATCTAGCACTTCGCGTTGCCGAACATGTCGGCGCTGCGCGCATCGGTCACGTGGCTCGTGTGCTGTACCACTGGCGCAAGAGCCCGCAGTCCACCGCTTCGTCCGCGCAGGCCAAGGGGTACGCCAGCGACGCCGCATTGCGTGCGCTCAACGAGCACCTTGCGCGCACGGCGCCAGGCGCGGTCGCCGGCGAAATCCCCGGTCAAGCCGGCAACTTCCGCACGCGGTATCCGCTGCCGATGCCGCGTCCGCGCGTCAGTATTGCGATTCCGACGCGCGACAACCCCGACATGCTGCGGCGCTGCATCCGGTCGGTGGCAGCAACCGCGAGTGGTTTCGACCTGCAATTCCTGGTGTTGGACAACGGCTCGGTGCTGCCGGAGAGCGCCACGGCATTTGCACAGCTAGCGGAGCAATACGGTGTGGAGGTGCTGCGGGATGACCGGCCGTTTAATTATTCCGCACTCAACAACCTGCTAGCCGCGCGCGCGATCGGTGACGTGCTGCTGTTCCTCAACGATGACATCGAGGCGGTGCAGGACGGCTGGCTCGAGGAGATGGTGGCCTTGGCGATTCGTCCCGACGTGGGCGCTGTCGGGGCGAAATTGTTCTATCCCGATGGTCGGCTGCAGCATGCTGGCATCGTATTGGGCTTCGACGGGATCGCCGCTAACGCGCTACGTGGACAGCCTGGTTCGGCATCGGGGATGATGAATCGCGCGCGTTTGTTGCAGGGGCTGTCAGCCGTGACCGCCGCTTGCTTGGCGATGCGGCGCTCGGTATTCGAGGCCATCGGCGGTTTCGACGAGGAACTGGCGGTCATGTTCAATGACGTCGACCTGTGCCTGCGTTTACGCGAGGCTGGCTTGCTGGTCTTGTGGACGCCGTTCGCCGAACTGCTGCACCACGAGTCAGTGACGCGCGGCGCCGACTCTTCGCCCGAGGCGCTCGCCCGTGCCAACAGCGAAGAGCGCTTGATGCGCATGCGTTGGGAGCGGTGGATTCGCCGCGATCCGGCTTACAACACCAACCTATCGCTCGAAGGCGAATCACATACGCTGGCGGTACCGCCGCGCCGCGACGGTACCGTAATTTAATCGGCGACGTTACAGCGCTTTCTCAAGCTCGGGCAGGATCGCAAACAAATCGCCGACCAAGCCATAGTCGGCCACTTCAAAGATCGGCGCATCGGCGTCTTTATTGATCGCGACGATAGTGCCGGCGTCCTTGATACCCGTCAGGTGCTGGATCGCGCCGCTGATCCCGATGGCGATGTACAGCTCAGGGGCGATGATCTTTCCGGTCTGACCGACCTGCAGTTCGTTCGGCACGTAACCGGCGTCAACCGCCGCGCGCGAGGCGCCCACCGCAGCGCCCATCTTGTCGGCAAGCGAGTAGATGATTGAGAACGCGTCGGCCGAACCGAGTGCGCGACCGCCGGAAACCACCTTGCGGGCGCTTTGCAGATCGGGGCGATCGCTCTTGCCCTGCTGCAAGTTGACGAAGCGAGTATGCGTCGGCAGCGCGGCATCGACGCTAGCAGCTTCCACCGAGGCATTGCCGCCGTTGCCCGTCGCTGGCCACGACGCCGTGCGCACGGTGGCAACGACGGTTTTGTCGGCCGGCGCGGTGACAGAAATAATCGCGTTGCCGGCGTAAATCGGGCGCTTGAAGGTGTGCGCGCCGTCGACCGCCATGACATCGCTGACTTGGGCGACGCCAAGCAGGGCCGCGATGCAGGGCATCAGGTCCTTGCCGAAGGTCGTCGAGGGGCCGAATACATGCGAATAGCCAGCGGCGAATTTCGCCACCTGCGGCGCCAGCACGTGCGCGATCGGGTGCGCGTTGGCGGCGTTGGTGATCGTGATGACTTTGCCGACGCCGGCAATCTGGGCAGCCTGCGCGGCAATCGCGTCGGGCGCATCCGACAGCACGAGGATGTCGATGCTGTCAGCGTTCAGCGCCTTGGCGCAGGTGACGCAGCGCGCAGTGGCGTCATTGAGTTGGCCGTTGAGATGCTCGGCGACGATCAGAACCTTGCTCATGATGTTTTTCCTTTGTTGCGTCAACCTGCCGGAGCAGGGGCGCGACGACGATCGATTTTGACGTTATTCCCAACAGGGGAGTGTCCGGCGACTTCAGCAGCATTCGCAAAAGTCGCTGGGTTCCCGCTTGCGCGGGAATGACGACTGATATTTTTAAGCTAGACCCTTGGCTTTTAGCGCGGCGACCAATTCAGCCACATCCTTCACCATCACACCCTTGCTGCGTTTGGCAGGCGGCGCGTAATGCGTTGTAGTCAGGAAGTCGCCCGATTCCACGGCGAGATCCGCCAGTGCAATCGTTTCCATTGGCTTGCTCTTGGCCTTCATGATGTCCGGCAGCTTGATGAAGCGCGGTTCATTCAAACGCAGGTCTACTGTGACCACGCCGGGCAGATCGATTTCCAGCGTCTCCAAGCCCGCGTCCACTTCACGCGTGACGGTCGCCTTCTCGCCGTTGATCTCAAGCTTGCTGGCGAACGTCGCTTGCGGGCGACCCCAGAGCGTGGCGAGCATCTGACCGGTCTGGTTGGCGTCGTCGTCGATGGCCTGCTTGCCCATCATCACGAGGCCGGGCTGCTCTTTCTCGATCAACTTCAGCATCGCGCGCGCCGCCGTCAGCGGCTGAATCGCCTGGTCGGTGACAACGTGGATCGCGCGATTGGCGCCCATCGCCAAGCCGTTGCGCAAATGCGCTTGGCAGTCGGCGGGCCCGATCGTCGCAACGATGACTTCGGTGGCGACGCCCTTGTCGCGCAGGCGCAGGGCTTCTTCCAGCGCGATGTCGTCGAATGGATTCGCCGACAGCTTGACGCCATCAGTGACCACGCCCGAGCCGTCGGGTTTGACCTGGATGCGGACGTTGTAATCGACGACTCGCTTGTAACCAACCAAGATTTTCATGCGCTGTGTTCCTGAGAGACAGTCCGACCCGGCGGTGGTGCCGCGGGCGGGCTTTGGGGAAGCCCCGATTGTACCCGCCAGAACTGGGGCAAGCACCCTAGATCAAGCCGGGAAACCGTATGGTGGCCGGGGTTTCCGGAAACTGTGCCGCACGCAATGTAGGAGCGGCGTGAGCCGCCGGAACGCCTGCTCCGTGGGAGCGGCGGGAGCCGCGATGCTGTCTGCTGTGTAGGAGCGGCGTGAGCCGCGATCTTTTCCCCCACCGACCGCGGTCGCCGCCAGCATGCGACCAAGAGGTAGTGACGGCTGAGGTAGGCATGATCGCGGCTCACGCCGCTCCTACATGGCCCTCGCCAATAGCGAGGCGACGAATCTGTCGGCCGCACCGTCGTCGTAGAGGAAAAACAAAGACGGTTCGGTAAGCTCGAGCTCTAGCAGGCACGGGGCGCCATCGGCATCGCGGATCAGGTCGATGCGGGCATAGGCCAGTGGGCCGTCGAGATCAAACAGCTGGGGCAGGGCGGCCACGATGCGATCAGCAAGCTCGCGCTCGTCGGCACCGGGATCGCGCGCGGTAATTTTTTCCGGGGCGAACAAATGCTCGGTGGGGCCTTCATCGCGCTGCAG
>JBBSAA010000049.1:0-16338 GCA_038252715.1 Lysobacterales bacterium
CTGGAAAATCAGCAGGAACGCGGTGACGCCGATCAGGCCCAAGGGCGCGGTCATCAGCACCATCGCGGTGCGGCGGAAGCTACGCAACTGGATCATCAGCAAGGTGGTAACGGCAAACAGGAACAGCGGCACGCCGGCGGCAACAGACTTGGAGCCGCGTGCGGAATCCTCGACGGTGCCGCCGGTTTCTAGCAAATAGCCCGGCGGCAGGCCGGCGCGGATCTTCTCCAAGGTCGGAAGAATCTGGGCAGTGACCGTCGGCGGCGTCACATCGCCGTAAATGTCGGCGCGGACCGTAATCGTCGGCAGTCGGTTGCGGTGCCACAGGATGCCGTCTTCAAACCCGTACTCGAGCGTGGCGATCTGCGACAGGGGTACGCTGCGGCCGCTATCGGTCGGCACCGCGAGCGAGCCAAGCAAGGACAGGCGCGCACGCTCGTCATCGGGACCGCGCAGCAGGATCTCGATCAGCTCGTTGCCTTCCCGGTAGGTACTGACCTTGGTGCCGGACAGCGACGCGCTCAGGAACTGCGACACCTGCGCCGAGCTCACGCCCAGCGCGCGGGCGCGCTCTTGGTCGATCTTCAGTCGCACGACCTTGCTGGGCTCGTCCCAGTCGAGGTTGACGTTGTCAACGTTCTTGTTTGCACGCACCTGTGCGGCGACTTCGTGCGCCAAGCGGCGCACTTCGTCGACGTGTTCACCCGAGATTCGGAACTGGATCGGGAAGCCGACCGGCGGGCCATTCTCAAGCCGCATCACTCGACCTTGCAGGCCGGGGAAATCCCTGGCGAGCGTGTCGATCACCCAGCGGCGGATTTCCTCACGCGTCTCAACGTCGGGCGCCAACAGTACGAACTGCGCGAAATTGGACTGCGGCAGTTTTTGGTCGAACGGCAGGTAGAAGCGCGGTGAGCCAGTACCGACATAGGCGACATAGTTCTCGATGTCGGGGCGATTTTCTTTCTTGGATTTGGCCAGTCGATCATTGAGCACCGTCTCGAAACGCTTGACGGCCGCGTCGGTGGCAAGCAAAGACGCGCCCTCGGCCAATTCCAGGTCAACCACCAGCTCGAGGCGTGTGGAGGATGGAAAAAATTGCTGCGGCACAAATCGAAACATCGCCAAGGCCAGCACGAAGGCCAGCGCCGTCACGGCCATGACGGTCTTTCGGCGCGCTACGCAGGCGGCGATCCAGCCGCGCAAACGGCGGTAGAAGCGCGAATCGTAATGTTCGCCGTGCCCCTCATGCGCAGCACGCGGGGCGACCCATTCACCGAGCCAGTTCGGCAGCACCGAGGCCAGCCGCTCGCGCAGCAGCGAAGGCCGCGCGACTTTTCGTTGCGCTGCAATCTGCTGCGCGTCGGACAACAGCCAACTGCCGAGGTAGGGAATGAACACCACCGCCGCAATCCAGCTCAGCAGCAGCGCAATCGTGACCACTTGGAAAATGGAGCGCGTGTATTCGCCCGTGCCCGACTGTGCGGTGGCGATCGGCAGAAAGCCGGCTGCGGTGATCAAGGTGCCGGTCAACATTGGGAAGGCTGTGCTGGTGTAGGCGAAACTGGCCGCGCTGAGTCGGTCCAGCCCCTGCTCCATCTTCACCGCCATCATTTCGACGGCGATGATGGCGTCGTCGACCAACAAACCCAGCGCGAGGATCAGCGCACCTAGCGAAATCTTGTGCAAGCCAATGTCGAAATAGCGCATTGCCGCGAACGTCATCGCCAGCACCAGCGGGATCGACAGCGCGACCACCAGACCCGGGCGACGGCCGAGGAACAGGAAACTGACCGCAAGTACGATGATCACCGCCTCGGCCAACGAGCGCACGAATTCGGCGACCGAATCACGCACCGCCGTGGGCTGGTCGGACACCTTGCGCAGGCTCATACCGACCGGCAGGGTTTTTTGCAGGCGGTCGAACTCGGTATCGAGTGATTTGCCCAGCGAAATGATGTCGCCGCCGGTCTTCATCGAGACGGCGATGCCAATGGCGTTGTCGCCCATGAAACGCATGCGCGGAGCCGCCGGGTCGGCAAAGCCGCGTTTGATCGTGGCCACGTCACCGAGCCGGAACGTGCGATCGCCGGCGCGAATCGGGAAATCACGAATTTCCTCAACCTTGCTGAACCCGCCCGACACGCGCAGCTGCACGCGATCGGTGTCGGTTTCAAAGAAACTTGCTGGCGCCACGGCGTTCTGGGCGTCGATGGCCTGCTGCACCGCCTGCAGCGGGATGCCCAGCGTCGCGAGCTTAGTATTGGACAGCTCGATCCATATTTTTTCGTCTTGCAGGCCGATCAGGTCGACCTTGGCGACATCGGGCACGCGATGCAGGTCGAGTTCGACCCGTTCGGCGTAGTCTTTCATCGTGGCGTAGTCGAAACCGTCCCCGGTCAGGGCGTAGATATTGCCAAAGGTATCGCCGAATTCGTCGTTGAAATACGGGCCCACCACGCCGGCGGGCAAGGTCTGGCGAATGTCACCGACTTTCTTGCGCGCCTGGTACCACAGCGCCGGGATATCGCGCGAATGCAGCGAGTCCTTGGCCACGAATTGCACCAGTGATTCACCCGGGCGTGAATATGAACGAATGAATTCGTATTCGCCGGTTTCCATCAGCTTCTTTTCAATCCGGTCGCTGACTTGCAGGCCGACCTGCTCGGCAGTCGCGCCAGGCCAGAACGTGCGCACCACCATGATCTTGAAAGTAAACGGCGGGTCTTCCGACTGCCCGAGTCGCTGGTAGCTGAAGAAGCCAACCAAGGCGAGCACGATCATTGCGAACAGGATCAGCTGACGGTTGTTCAGCGCCCACGCCGAGAGGTTGAAGGAACGGCTCATGTCGTTTCCTCAGCGCGCCGCAGCGGCGGTCAAGACCACCGGGCGGTTATCGCGATCAATCGGCGTGATGCGCTCGCCTTCCAGCAACAGGTGCCCGCCGGCGGCGACAATCCAATCGCTGGCGCGAATGCCCGACAGCACTGGCACGCTGTCTTCGCCAAACGGACCCACCTTCACGCGGGTGAGGTGCACGGTCGCCGTCTTCGGATCCACCACCCAGACCTGGGCCTGGTCCTTCTCGCCCACCAAGGCCGACAGGGGCAAAGACAACGCGGCCTTGTCGCCGGTCTGCGCATAAACGCGCGCACTTTGGCCGAGGTCAATCGCGCCGGCGTCGGCGGTGAATGCCACGCGAGCGGCATATGTACGCGTCATTGCGTCGGCCGCGGGTGTGATCTGGCGCAGGGTTGCTGGGTAGCGGCGGCCCGGCGTCGCCCACAATTCAACCGCGAGTTCACGACCGACCTTGAACTGCTCGACCGATTGCTCAGGCACGCTAATGACCACATCGCGATCCCCATCCACCGCCAGCACAAACACCGTCTGCCCAGCGGCGACCACCTGTCCGGCTTCCGCAAGACGGCGCGCGATGATGCCGGCGTGCGGCGCGCGCAGCACCGCATAACCGGCTTGGTTGCCGTACACGGCGGCCTGCGCGCGCGCCTGCGTCACGCGTGCGGCCGCGGCGTCGAAGGCCGACTTCTTGCTGTCGAATTGCGAGCGGCTCACGACCTGCTGCTCGTTGAGATTGCGATAGCGGTCGAGTTCGGTCTTCGCCAAGGCCAAGTCCGACTGCGCAGACACCAAGGCCGCGCGGTAGGCCTCTTGCTGCAAATTCAAATCGGAAGCGTCGAGCTCTGCCAGTGGCTGCCCCGCAACCACCCGCGCGCCCGCATCTACTAAACGGCGGGCAATCTTGCCGCCAACGCGAAACGCGAGCTCAGGCTCTTCCCGGGCATGCACTTCGCCGGCAAACGCGGTCAGCCCGGCGCCTGCCCCACCGGGCTGAACCACCATGGCAGGTCGTGCCACCTCAGCCTGCGGCTCGGCGCCGCAAGCGGCTAGCAGCGAGACCAGGAGCAAGGCAGCGACGCCTCGAAGCGGGTGAACAGCAGAGCGGGCGACCAACATGAGCGCGACCTAAATAATGAACTGGCGGGTATACTATCTTTATCGAACCGATTAGTTCAATAATTAACCAATGAATTTTTTGCCTCAGCGTCCGGCCAGCCCAGGCCGGCCCAAAGACCCCGAAAAACGCGCCGCGATCCTCGATGCTGCCCAGCGGCTTTTCCCCGATCGTGGCTACGACGGCGTCAGCATGGACGCCATCGCCCAAGCGGCCGGCGTGTCCAAGTTGACCGTTTACAGCCATTTTGAGGACAAAGAGTCCCTGTTTGCCGCCGCTGTGACCACCTGCTGCGAGGATCTGCTGCCGCACCGCGTGTTCACCCCCGCCGACGGCCAGCCCATGCACGACGTGTTGGAGGCCATCGGCCGCGGCTTCATTGACTTGGTCATGGACCCGCGCGCGATCAAGTTGCACCAGGTCATGGTCGGCCAAGCCGGGCAATCGCCGCGACTGGCTGAAGTGTTCTTTGACGCCGGTCCGCGCCTGGCTTTGGACGAGATGGAAGCCTTCCTGCGCCACGCGCATGCCGCCGGTACGCTCGACGCGCCGAGGCCCGCGCAGGCGGCCGCGCACTTTTTTTGCTTGCTCAAGGGCCTGCGGCATATGCGCGTACTCGTCGGCTTGGCTGCGCCAATGACGCCCGCCGAGCGTGAGTCGCACCTGGCCGACGTGGTTGAGCTGTTCGAGCGCGCCTATGCCCCGCGCACTGCCGAGGCACCGCAATGATGAGGCGCACGAAAATGGCCGTAAGCCGCGCCGTGACAGGCGTCCCGGTTACTTCCGGCACTGCGTCCATCTGGGCCTGTCGCGCATCCTATCCTTCAATCCACTGCGGGCCAGGCGTAAACTTTGCGCCCCTCCCGCGTGTCCTGGAAGTCGCATGACCCTGAATTTTGAACAAGCCCGCGCCGCGATGGTTGAGCAGCAGGTCCGCCCTTGGGAGGTGCTGGATCCGCGCGTGCTCGAAGTGATCGCCGCCGTGCCGCGCGAGGACTTTGTTCCCGAGGCGCAGCGCCAGCTCGCTTATTCCGACCTGCCGCTGCCGCTGCCGCTGGGTGAGACGATGATGAAGCCGGTCGTCGAAGGGCGCCTGCTGCAGGCGCTCGGGCTGGCCCCGGAAGACGAAGTGCTGGAGATCGGCACTGGTAGCGGTTACCTGACCGCCTGCCTCGCGCGCCTCGCGCGTGACGTGGTCAGCATCGACCGCCATGCCGAGTTCATTGACGGCGCCCGCGCCCGCCTGCTGCCCCACGGCATCAGCAATGTGCGTCTCGAAGTGGCCGATGCCTTGGTTTACAACCCCGGCCGCCAGTTCGACGCAATCGCCGTCACCGCCGCCGTCGCCATCGTGCCCGAGCTGTTTCTGAGCTGGCTCAAGCCCGAGGGCCGTCTGTTTGTCGTGCGCGGGTTGTCGCCGGTGCAAGAAGCGGTGCGCATCACGCGCCGAGGCGAACACCATCACGTCGAAAGCTTGTTTGAAACCGATATTCCTTATCTTCACGGCGCCGCCCCGGTGCCGCGCTTTACCCTTTGACTCCTATGAACTGGGAAACCTCCATGTCTCTGCGCCTACGTCCGCTCGCCATCGCCCTGCTTATCGCCGGCATTTCCGGCCAGGCTCACGCCACCGACCTCATGCAGGCCTATGAATTGGCACGCGCGAGCGACCCGCAGTTCGCCGCGTCCGAAGCGCAGCGCAATGCCAATCAAGAAGGCGTGGTGCAGTCGCGTTCTGCCCTGCTGCCGCAGGTGTCGGGTGACATTACCTTCGGCGACTCGCGCGGCCGCAGCAGTGGTAACCAAGTGTTCGCCGGCTCGGCGACGCCGATCAACTCCACGTATTCCCAAAACAATAGCCGTGGCTCAGGCGTCAGCGTCTCGCAGAGCGTGTTTGACCTCGGCAACTACAGCCGACTCGGCGCCAGCAAGGCGCGCGCCCAGCAAGCCGACTCCACGCTGGATGCTGCGTCCGACGACCTGATCATTCGCGTCGCCGATGCCTACTTCAATGTCCTGACCGCGATCGAGACGCTGGCCTCGGCCCGCGCAGAAGAGCGCTCGGTCAAACGCCAGCTCGACCAGGCCGACAAGCGCTTGGAAGTGGGTCTTGCCCCGATCACCGACGTGTACGAAGCCCGCGCCCGCTACGACAGCTCGCGTGCGAACGCGATCACCTCGGCGAACGCTTTGGACGACGCCTATGAGGCGCTGGCCGAGATCACCGGGCAGCCGCTGCAGAATCTGAAGGGCCTGTCCGTCGACTACCGTCCGGCGACGACCGACACGCGCACGTCTGAGGACTGGGTCAAGATCGCGCTCGATACCAACCCGACGCTGAAAGCCAATGAATTGGCCTTGGTCGCTGCCGACAAAGACGTCACCAGCGCGCGTGCCGCGCACTTGCCGACGCTGGCGTTGCGCGCAAGCTACAGCGACGACGCCAACTGGGGCGACAGCCTGCGCCGTTCGCTGCCGGCCTCGTTCCCGATCAACTCGGGCAACTCGAGCACCAACACCTCCTACGGGCTGACGCTGAGCGTGCCGATCTTCAGCGGCTTTGCTACGCAGTCGCGCGTCCGCCAGGCGCTGTTCAACCGGGATGCCACGGCCGACCAGCTCGAGCAGACCAAGCGCGCCATCACGCGCCAGACCCGCGGCGCCTACCGTTCGTTGGTGGCTGGCCAAGCCGAAGTCGAAGCCCGCCGCTTGGCGGTGGTCTCGGCGCAGGCCGCGTTCGAAGCCGGTGAAGCGGGCTTGGAAGTGGGCACGCGCACCATCGTTGACGTGCTGATCGCGCAACAGGCGCTTTTCTTGGCCCGCACCGATTACGCGCGTTCGCGCCACGGCTATTTGGTTAATGAGCTGCGCCTGAAGCAGGCCGCTGGCATCTTGGAAGCGACCGACCTGCAAGCGACCAATCGCGTGCTGGTGGCCGATGCCAATGCCGCGCTGGATAACGCCGGCGCTGACGCTAAGTAAGCGTCTGGCAATACCAAAAAGCCCGGCGATCGCCGGGCTTCTTTGCTCGAATTTTGAGAGCGACGTTCCGCGCCGCTCAAGGACTTGACGTTAGCCAGGGTTCGATCCGCGCTAGCGTCCGCGCCAGCGCACCGCGTTCGGTTTCAATGCGTGCCCGGCCGGCCTCGCCGCTGGCGCGGCGCTGCTCGGGATGTTCGATCCAAGCAATGACAGCCGGCGCCAGCGCATCGGCATCGGCAATACGAACTGCGGCGCCCACGTCCAGCAATAGCGCAGTGATCTCGGCGAAATTATGCGTATGCGGGCCGACGATGGCCGGTACACCAAAAGCCACCGGTTCGAGCACGTTGTGTCCGCCGATGTCCTCGAGGCTGCCGCCGACGAAGGCTAGGTCGGCCGCGGCATAAAATGCCATCAGCTCGCCCAAGGTGTCGATGACGAACACTTGCGTGTTTGCACTCGGCTGGCCGTCGTTTCGCCGTGAGCGCACCCGGTAGCCGGCACGTTCACTGGCGGCGATCACGCCGGCAAATCGTTCGGGATGCCGCGGCGCCCATAACAACAGCGCATCGGGATGCCTTGCCAGCACGCGGCGATGGGCAGCAATGACCGCGTCTTCCTCGCCAGCGTGGGTGCTGGCGGCAATCCAGACCGGTCGCTCGCGCCAGGCCAACCGCCACTGCTGCGCGGTGTCGAGCATGGCGTCTGACACCGTGACGTCGTATTTGAGATTACCGGTGACCTCAATCACGTCCGGTGGCGCGCCGAGCAGGCGGTAGCGCCGCGCATCGGCCTCCGATTGCGCGGCGATGCAGGCCACCGTGGCCAGCGCAGCGCGGATGACCGAGCGGAAGGGGCGGTAGCCGCGCAAGGATCGCTCGGACAGGCGCGCATTGGCGATCATCAGCGGCACGGCGCGTTCGGCGAGAATGGCGTACAGGTTTGGCCAAATCTCCGTTTCCATCACCAGCGCCAGCCGCGGCCGGAAATGGTCGAGAAAATTCCGCACCGCACCGGGCAGGTCGTAAGGCAGGTAGACATGGCTGACCGTGTTACCCCACACCGCGCGCACCCGCGCCGAGCCGGTCGGCGTGGTCGTGGTCACCAGCAAGGCCAGCTCCGGATGACGACGACGCAGCGCCGCGACCAGCGGCACCGCGGCATTGACCTCGCCGACTGACACCGCGTGCAGCCAAACACAGCCGTCCAAGCCCTCGCCCTGGTAGAACGCGAAACGCTCGCTCCAGCGATCAAGATATTCGCGCTGGCGCAGGCCGCGCCAGATCAAGTAGTACATCGAGAATGGCAAGGCGATACGGCTGACCAGGGAGTACAGGCCGCGCGACAGCCTTTGACTGGTGCTTTCATGCATGGGCGCAGGATAGCCGAGACGCTAGACTCTGTCCGTGCCCGCTGATCTCCCACCGCCGCCGTTCAAGGCCACCGACCTTCCCGCTTGGCTCGGCATCGCCTTTGGCTGGACGCTCGCGCGCTGGCCCTGGTGGCTGGCGCGCCGCGCTGGACGCGTACTCGGCGCATTGATGCGGGTGCTGATGGTCGCGCGCGGGCGCATCGCCGCCCGCAACCTGGCGCTGTGTTTCCCGGAAAAATCGCCGGCCGAACGGCAACAGTTGTGGCACGCCAGTTTTGATTCGCTGGGCGTGTCGGTGTTCGAATTCCTGCGCGCGTGGTGGGGGCCGCTGGCACCGCTGGATGATGACGTGGAAATCCTTGGCGTCGATCTGCTGCGCGCCGCGCAAGCCGACGGGCGCGGCGTCATCCTCATTTCACCGCACCTGACCACCCTGGAAATCTGCGTGCGTCTGCTCAGCCGCGAGGTCGAGGTCGCCGGCATGTATCGCCCGCACGAATCGACACCGCTGGAATGGGCGGTCAAACGTGGCCGCCTGCGCTACACCTTGGCGATGTACACCCGCGAAGAATTGCGTCCGGCGCTGCGACACCTCAAGTCTGGCGGTGTGTTGTGGTTCGCGCCCGACCAAGAAACGCGCCGCGGCGAAAGCGTGTTCGTCCCTTTTTTCGGCCAACCGGCGTGGAGCCTGACCTCGACACACCAGTTGGCACGACTATCGGGCGCGGCGGTGTTGACCCTGTTCTACCTGCGCCGCCCCGACGGTGGTTACCGCGTCGAGATCGGCCCGCCGCTTGCCGACTTCCCGGGCATTGTCGCCACCACCGATACCGCCCGCGTGATGGCGGCGATGGAAGCGCTGATTCGTCGCGCACCTGAACAATATTTGTGGGTGCATGATCGGTTCAAGCGGCAGCCGGGGGATCGGGATACGGGGGAAAGGGCGGCGGTGCTTTGATTTCGTTGCTCGAACTTTAAGAAATCAACCGTTGCCGTACGCGAGGGCGGCGATCGATCGTTGCAAGGCAAAGAACGATACGAAGAGCGCGAGTGTGCTTAGCACGATAGCCCGCATCGGCCGCTCGCTTTCCACGATCCGCGGCGTGATCAGGCGCTATCCGATGGAGCCAGAAGGACAGCCTGCCCTTGGGCTGACGGCTTGTCGGAGCGAAAAATAGCTCCAACGCCCGATTGCTGAAGATTTCGGCTGCTTTTTCTGACGGTCAATAAAGTCTATCTTCGCCCGGCGGCCGCGTCTTAAACCGCCGATGCACCCACAAATATTGCTCCGGATGCAGGCGCACGCGCGATTCCAGTTCACGCATGTAGAACGCCGCTGCGTCCTCGGGCGACATCTCGGTCCAGTGCTCCCAGGCTTCGCCAATCTCGATTTGATAGCGTCCGTTGGCATCGCGGTAGCTCCACAGCGGCAACACCACCGCATTCGCGCGGCGCACGAGGGCGGGCACCGTGGTCAGCGTTGCCGCCGGCACGCCGAAGAACGGCACGAAGGCATGTTGGAAGTTGAAGTTCTGATCGGCCGAATACGCCACCGCCTGCGCCGACTGCAGAGAGCGCAGCAAGCCGCGTACGTCCTTTTTTTCCAAGGTCGCGCCAAAATGCGCCGCCCGCGCCTGTTCGAACGTGGCTTCAAGGCACGGATTGTTGTTGCGCCTAACCACGCCGCGTATCGGGCGCTGCAAAGCCTCGACGATCAAACGCACGGTGAGTTCCGTGTGGGTGAAATGGCCGGTCAACAGCATCACGCCGCGACCGGAGTCGAGCGTGGCGCGCAGGCGGTCTAGGCCGCGAATATCGGCTAGCCCCTGCAACGCAGTCGCTGGCGCGTACCAGGCGCGCAAAAGTTCCAACGCGCCCGTGATTGTCGCCACCATGTTGTCGCGAAGCAGGCGCCGCTGCGCGCGAGGATCGATCGCCGGGAAACACAGCGCCAAGTTAATACGCGCCACGCGTCGGCGTGATCCAAGCAGCGGCCAAGCAATGACAGTCAATGCGCCGCCGAGGGCCAACAGGATTCGCTGCGGCAGATGGGCGATACCGCGCGCGGCGATCACCATCGGCGCAATCGCCCAGCAGCGCATGTCAGCCGCGCTCCTTGCGCGACGCCTCCATTTGCTTGGCCAGTTTCAGGAACGCATAAAACCCCTGCACGCGCGCGGCGATGAAACCAGCCCAGCCGTTGAGGAAATAGCGCTTGCCTACATAAAAGCGCAGGAACACAAACGACGGATACAGCACCATTCGAAGGCCGATAGCGCCTTTCTTGCGCGTGCGCCGATGTTCGACCAAGCCGCTGGAGTACCGGTTGACCTTATCCACGCGCACCGCAATTTCCGGCTCGCCGTAATGCAGGAATGGCGCAGCGAGATCGCGCACTGCACCCCGCACTTCCGGCGCGGCATGCACGGGCACGTCGTTCAAACCGCCGGCACTGCGGCGGAATAATCGCAGCTGCCAGTTAGGGCGCGTGCCAGCGTGCGGCCAGCGCCAGAACAACCATTCGTGGCGAGGCAATCGAAAACCGTCGACCATCGGCGCAAGCAGCGCGTCAGCGATGATCGTCGCCGCTCCGGGCGCTAGGCGCTCGTCGGCGTCGAGCAGCAGGACCCAGTCATGGGCGGCCTTGTTGATCGCTGACTGCTTCTGTGGGCCATAGCCTTTGAAGTCCTCGATGAACACGCGCGCGCCGTGACGTTCCGCGATCGCGCGGCTGTCATCGGTGGAGTTGGAGTCGAGCACGATTAGCTCGTCGCAGCCCGACAGGCTAGTCAGACAGTCGTCGAGTGTCGCCGCATTATTGAACGTGGTGACCACGCCGCTGAGTTTGGCCCGATCAGGCATCGGGACGGACCTCGTCGCCTTCGATTGCGAACAGGCAGCCGGCGTACAAGCCGACCAGCAAGATCGTCATACCGCCCCAGAACGTGGAATAGAACGCGAGGTGGGTATTGAACGGAAACAGCGTGACCACCAGCGCCAACGCCGCCGGGAATCCGCGCGTGCGCAGCGGTGGTAACGCCCAACGCCACGCACGCAGCGCCAGCGCCGCGCCCATGATCCAGAACAACAAACCCAGAAAACCGGTTTCCGCGAGTATCTCAAGCACTAGCTGGTGCGCATGCAGGGCGCCCGCCTGGCCGTTCGATAACCAAAAATCATCGGCACCGGCGTACTGCGCATACACGTCGCGGAAACCGCGGACACCCACGCCATTGATCGGATGGTCGGCAATGATGTGGCCGGCCACGCGCCAGATATCCAGACGTCCGGCCAAGGCATCATTGACGCCTTGGACATCGCCACTGAGCACCATGCCGCTGCGTGCGATGCGGCTTTCAAACTGCGTCGAATAATTCATCGCCACCACGGCGGCGACCAAGACACCGGCCGCCATGATCAGGCCCAGGCGCAAGGGGCCAAAGCGGCGCCAGCCGCTGATCAGAAGTACCAAGCCGAATGTCACCCACGACGCGCGCGACCCGGCAAGCAAGATGACCGTACCCAGCAGCAGCGCGCACAGCACCCAACCCGGGCCGTCGAAACGGCGCGCGACTAAATCGAGTGCAAACGGCGCCAGACTGGCGAGCACGAGACCGAGCTTGAGGTTGTCGGCGCCGAACACGCCGCTGAGTCGGTCGGAGGAATTAACGCCCCCCAAGCTGATGCCGGTGGTCGCCTGCAGCATCGCGTCGAGCGCCCAAACAATGGCGATCACGCCAATCCCGGCCAATACCCAATGCCGACCACGCCGGTACGCCACCGCCATTGCCACCAGCCACAGGAAGGGCAAGTAGCGGAGGTCGACCAAGACCTCATGCCAGGCGCGCCCGCGATCAACGGCGTCGAAGGCCGAGAAAAATTCCGGCAGCCAGTAGCAAAAGAACAGCGCCGTACTCAGCGCCCACGCCTCCCGCGAAATCAGGCTGGTGCCTTCGCGGAACCGACCGGCGAGCAAGATGGCGAGACCCGTGAGTGCGCCGAGGCTGAGCACGGCTTCAGCCGGGCCCACCGTCGGCCACAGCGCGACGAAGGCCAGCACGGCCAGCGGTGCCCAGCGAAAGCGGGTGAAGTCAGTGAGCCAGTGCGTCATAGACGGCCAATGTAGCGTCTTGCATCTGAACGAGCGTGTTGCCCAGCGTCGGTATCGCTGCTGGCGCGCGCAGCAATCCGATCGCCGCGTCGGCGAGAGCCGCTGGGTCACTCAGCACGACGGCACCACTCGGGTACAGCGATCGCAGCTGCTCGCCCACCCCGCCATGATTCCAACCCAGCACCGGCCGACCCACGGACAGCGCTTCGAGTACGGTGCGGCCAAAAGCCTCCGGACGTTCGGACAGCTGCAGCACCAAGTCGCTTGCCGCATACGCGGCCGCGATGTCGGAGCGCGGCGGGTCAATGGCCAATTGTCCTTCCACGCCCAGCGCCTGCGCTTGCCGTTCAAGTTCAGCGACATAGGCTTCGCGGCCGGGTTCGCGCGTGCCGAGCAGCCACAGCCGCGCGTCCAAACCACGCGAGCGCAGCGTTGCCAACAGCGCAATCGCGGCCGCGTGGCCCTTGAGTCGCGTGCCGCGGCCCGGCATCAGCAGCACCAAGCCGCCAGCCAGCGCGGGTTGATCGGCGAACGCGGTCGCGCGTGTCGCCGCATCGTGAGCGGGGGCGTGCGGGAACTGCGCGGGATCGATCCCGCGCTCAATGACTACGAGTTTGTCCGGGTCAGTTGCCGGCCACTGCCGCAACACATGCGCCCGCACCGTGTTGGACACGCAGATGACGCGATCACCGCGGGTCATCACTCCTGAATACCATCCGGCTGAATTTAATCCGTGCACGGTGGTGACGAACGCCGGCGGCGTCGATCGCAGGCCACGCAAGGCGCCACGCGCGAGCCAGGCCGGCAGACGTGAGCGGGCGTGAACGATATCGGGGCGGTGTTCTTGCAGCAGTCGACGCAGGCTGCGCACATGACGCAACGTCGCCAAGGATTTGCGGCCAATGGGCAGGCTAAGGTGCTCGCTGCCGTCGGCCAGCAGCTCGGGCAGCAAGCGCCCGCCGGCCGAGACCACGATGGAACGATGCCCGGCAGCCACCAACGCGCGGCCGATCTCCAGCGTGCTGCGCTCCACGCCGCCGCTTTCCAGCGTCGGCAACAGCTGCATCACCGTGAGTCGGCGCATGCGCCGGGCCGCCCTCAGTCCTTGAGGACGAACAGGGCACCGCAATACGGGCATACCGCCGAGCCCGTGTCCTCGATCGGCAGGTAGACCCGCGGGTGCGAATTCCAGACCGCCATTTCCGGCGTCGGGCAGCACAGCGGCAGCGCAGCGCGGCTGACCTCATAACGGCGCTCGGTATTGGCCGGGATGGACTCGGGGACGGACATGGGCATGCTCGGAGGGACCAGATAGGTCGGCATTTTACCCCGCCCCGGCCACGGACGGCGGGCGACTGCGCATAAAAACCCCGGCCGCGAACGGGCCGGGCCGGGCCGGGTACCTCACTGCGCCAGCGCGGTGGCGATTTACTTCGCTTCAGGCGCCTTCGGCACCGTGGCCTCGAGCGTGATCGCGATCTTGACCTCGTCGCTGACGGCCGGCACGTATTTGGAGACGCCAAAATCGCTACGCTTGATGGTGGTGGTGGCGTGGAAGCCGGCGGCGGCCACCTTCTGCATCGGGTGCATGCCATTGCCGTTGATGGTTACGTCCAGCACCACCGGCTTGGTGACGCCGTGGATGGTCAGGTCACCGGCGACGGTGAGCTTCTTGTCACCGGCAGCGGTGACCTGCGTGCTTTTGAAGGTCGCGGTTGGGAACGCGGCGGCGTCAAAGAAATCCGGGCTCTGCAAGTGTTCATCAAGCTTGGCCACTCCCGTGGTCAGGCTCGCCATCGGGATCTCGACCTGGATGCTCGAGTTGGCCGGGTTGGCGGCGTCAAAATCGAACTTGCCTTTCACTTCATCAAAGCGGCCGGTGATGTTGGACAGTCCCATATGGTTGTAGGTGAACTGCACCTGGGTATGGCTGCCATCGATTTTGTAATCGGTCGCATGGGCGGCAGTGGCAAAGGACGCGGCGAGCGCGGCGGCGAGCAGGAAACGTTTCATGAGCAGACTCCTTGAGGGGGTAGGCGAATTCGAGACAGGTGGCGAAATAGCTCAGGCGATGCGGCAGGCTTCGTCAAAGCTCAAGCGTGGCGAACGGGGAAACAGGCCGGCGACGTCGCCAACCCCGAGATTGACCAGGAAATTGGACTTGATCTTCGTGCCGGCAAAGAAAGCTTCGTCGAGCAGGGCATTGTCGAACCCCGACATCGGACCGGCGTCGAGACCGGCCGCACGCGCGGCGAGAATCAGATAAGCGCCTTGCAGGCTGCCGTTGCGCTCGGCGGTGGCCTCGATAAGGGGCTGATTGCCAGCGAACCAGCTGCGCGCGTCGGCATGCGGAAACAGCTGCGGCAGTTTCTCGTAGAACTCGTAGTCAGTGGCGACGATCACCGTCACCGGCGCGGCCAGAGTCTTGTCGCGATTACCGTCCGACAGCGCCGGGGCCAGCTTGGCCTTGGCTTCAGGGCTGCGCACGAATACGAAACGCGCGGGCGAGCCATTGGCCGAGGTTGGACCCCACTTCAGCAGCTCGTAGACCTGATGCAGTTGGGCGTCGGTGACCGGCACGTCCTGCCAGGCATTGTGAGTACGGGCGGCGCGGAACAGCTGGTCGAGCGCGGGATCGGCGAGAGGCTGGGTCACGAAAATCTCCTGAATGGGATGCGGCACACTAGGTAAGCGCGCATGAAGCCAGTGTAGTGGCTCCATCGCTGGAACGAACCGGGATGTTCGAAACGAATTGTTGCAATAACAGCGATACGGCCGCTCTGCTACGCTTTCGCGATGCCTGATTTCACGCCCGATGCCACGCCACCGACCGACCGCACCACCTGGCTCGTCCACGATGGTGCAGCGGGCAACCGGCGTCAGGCCACGGCCTTGGCCGCCGCGCTGGGGCTATCGCCGATCGAGTGGGCCGTCCGCGCCAGCGCACCCGCGCGCTGGTTTGCACCGCGGCAGTGGCCGGGCAGCGAGAACGCCTTCGGCGCCGCCTTTGCCCAAGCGCTGCGCGGGCCCCCACCCGACCTGGTGATCGGCTGTGGCCGGCAGGCCGCGCTGGCAACCCGGCTGGCCCGCGCACAGGGCGCACGCGTGGTGCAGATCCTCGACCCACGCATTGATCCAAGCCACTGGGACTGGGTGGTCGCGCCGGACCACGATGGCCTGGTCGGTCCGAATGTCGTCACCCTAACCGGCAGCTTGAATCCGATCGACGAGGCTTGGCTGGCGCAAGCGCGCCGCGACTTCCCCGCGCTCGGCGCCCTGCCCGGTCCAAAGACAGCGATCTTGCTCGGCGGACCAACGCGCGCCACCGCATTTGATCGCAGCGCGTTTGAAGTAGTAACCAGCAAACTCGAATTCACCTTGGCGCAGCAGGGCGGCAGCGTCATGATCTGCGGCTCGCGACGCACCCAGCCCGAGATCGCGGCGCTCGCGCGCGAACGCTACCGCAGCGACGCCGGCATCGTGTGGATGGATACGACTGACGGCGCCAATCCCTACGCCGGTGCGCTGGCCTGGGCCGACCGCATTATTGTTTCGCCCGATTCGGTGAACATGATTTCCGAAGCCTGCGCGACCACGGTGCCGGTATTCGTCGCCGAACCCGCACGCGCCACCGGGCGCATTCGCGCGTTTATCGCCGCACTCGAAGCCTCCGGCCGAATCCGTCCGCAAGAACGGGCACTGCCCGAGTTCGCCGTCACGCCGCTGCGCGAGACTGCTCGCGTGGCGGAATTGATTCGTGGTCGCCTCAGCTTGCGCTAAGCGGCTCGCTGAACGGCAATCCATGCGCACGGCAGGCCGCCACAATGTCGGCACGCGCGCCATCGAGTTCGGCATCGTGCGGACACAGCCGCGAGCGCAGGTCCAGCGTGCAGTCGA